>NZ_CP096040.1:3176923-3494615 GCF_023935105.1 Caulobacter segnis
CCCCAGGTGATGGGCTCGCCGGCCCAGCCCGTGTCACGCGGCCCCGCCCTGGCGACCGGCGCCGTCAACCAGTTCTATGTGCCGATCACCAACCCGTTCGCGGCCGATTTCGCCGCCGCCCACGGCATCGTCGGGGCCCAGGGCTTCACGCCGATCACCTATCGGCTGTTCGGCCACGGCGGCAATCCGTACTATTCGGGCGGCGACGGCTTCGGCGTGGCCGACAAGATCGACAACAAGGTCTGGCGCGTGTCGGCCGGGCTCACCGGCGACCTGGGCGATCTGGCGCCGTTCGCCAAGGCCGTCAGATACGATTTCGCCCTGACCTATAACGACGCCTACAACTACAACACGCACGCCGACACGATCGGCTATCGCCTGCAAGAGGCCCTGAACGGCTTCGGCGGCTCAAACTGCAAGGCTGTGGACCTGGATCCGAGCCGCTTTGGCACCCAGAACCCCGCCGCCGCCGGCAAGAACGGCTGCCAGTACTGGAACCCCTTCTCCACCTCGTTCAAGGGCCAGCCGATGCTGGGCCTGTCCAACCCCAGCTACGTGGCCGGCAAGGAGAATCCCGAGGACCTGGCCCTGTGGATGTTCGATCCGCGCGCGGTCGAGACCCTTAGCCACAACTTCACGGCCGACCTGGTGTTCAACGGCCGCTCCGGCGTCAAGCTGCCCGGCGGCGAGATCGGCTGGGCGCTCGGCGCGCAGTACCGCTCGCTGGCCAACCGCGTGAACGTGCCCAGCGCGTTCAACAATGGCTCGATCCAGTGCGAATGGCCCAGCAACACCACCAGCGCCAACGGCGCGGGGTCGGGCAATCTGAGCCCCACGCCCACCTCGACGACCAGCGCTAACTTCCGGGGCTGCACGCCCGACGCGCCAGGCCCGTTCGTGCTGTTCGCCCCGACCCTGCCCACCCAGGCCGAACAGAGCCAGTACTCGCTGTTCGGCGAGTTGCAGATCCCGCTGTTCGAAACCGTCGACATCCAGCTGGCGGCGCGCCGCGAGAAGTTCTCCAACGACCTGGGCGCCACGGTCTACAAGGCGTCGGGCAAGTGGAACGTCTGGGGCCCGCTGACCCTGCGCGCCTCGTACGGCACCAACTACCAGACGCCGCCGCTGGGCGTGACGCCGGGCGCGATCACGGTCGCCGCCCGCACCTACACCGTTGCGGCCAGCAACTGGCTGGCGGCCCAGTTCATCACCGACGCCGACCTCAAGCCCGAGACCGCCAGGACCTCGAACATCGGCGCCATCTGGCAGAGCCGCGGCTTCGCCGCCGACCATAGGCTGCGCCTGATCGTCGACTATTTCGACATCAAGACCAAAGACCAGATCGGCCAGGTCGCCGATCCGAACCAGATCGCCAGCCTGGTCTTCAACGGCGCCGGCGGCACCATCACCACCTGTGATGCGACCAAGCAACCGCTGCTGGCCCGCATCACTTTCAACAGCGGTTGCGCGGTGGGCATGAGCGGCGTCGGCAGCTTCTCGGCCGTTTCCACCCGCTATGGCAATGGCCCGGGCCAGACGACCAAGGGCTTTGACTTCCAAGGCAGCTACGGCCTTCCCCTGGGCCCCGGCGACCTTGACATCAACGTCACCGCCACGCGCGTGACCGAGTTGAAGACCGGTCCGACCACCCTGGACGGCGTGACGATCTCGACGGGCGATGATCGCCTGGGCACGCTGAACTTCGCCACCTTCGCCCAGGCCGCGCCCAAGTGGCGCGCCAACCTCGGCGTCAACTACGGGCTGGGTCGCCAGAACTTCCGCCTGGGCGTCAACTTCGTCTCGGCCGTGAAGGACGAACGCGCCGGCATCCAGTACGGCGAGGACGGCGAGAACTGGATCACCACCGACTTCACCTATCGCCTGCAGCTGGACGGCGACATGGCGCTGACGGCGACCGTGGCCAACATCTTCGATCGCGATCCGCCGCCGGCCCAGGAGGAGTTCGGCTACGATCCCTGGACCGGCAACCCGCTGGGCCGGACCTTCGAGATCGGCTTCAAGAAAGCCTTCTAGTCCCACCTCGCGCCTGGCGGGCGACCTCGTGTCGCCCGCCATTCTTTTCGTCGCCCGTGAGGGCTTCAAGCCGGTTGCCCGTCCCACCTATCTTCGGTTGGTAGTCGTGACACCGACGATGCGCAAAGCCTGGACAAGACACTGAGATAGGCTCCCGAGGCGTTCTCGATCGTGAAGCGCCGCGCTTGCGCGAGGCTCAGATGCTCGTCCTGGGAAGACGGCCGAACCCTCGCGATCGCCTCGGCCAGCGCCGCCTCGTTGCCCACCGGAACAAGGTCCCCCAGGGCGCCATGCCCAAGCAGGGTGGCCATGCTGCGGCTGCAGTCGGTGGCGACGATGGGGAGCCCCGCGGCCAGCGCTTCAAGAACGACGGCGGGCACGCCTTCGTAATTCGAGGAGAGCAGCAGGACGTCGAATGACGGCAGCAGCGCCGCCGGCTCCGACGCGTAACCCGCGAACGTCACCCGCCCTTCAAGACCCAGATCCCGCGTCAGCTGTTCGAGCTTCGCGCGTTCGGGGCCGTCCCCGATCACCGTCAGTGTATCGTCCGGGCGGGCGCCGCGCCCGAAGGCGCGAACCATCAGGGCGATGTTCTTCTGTGGTGTCAGGCGGGCGACACAGACGAAGCGTCGGCCAACGCCCTCGGCCCGCGCGGCGCCCCGGCTAGCCCGCAGCCTTTCGATCAGCGGCCTGGACAGGGCGGGATCCGGGATGATCGTGACCCGATCGGACGATACCCCGAGGCACTGGCCGATCTCGTCGGCCATCGGCGTTTCCATGCCGACGAAGTGATCCAGATAGCGTCCCTGGATCCTGAGCCACAGTCGATAGAAGGGGCGGAACCACCATGGCTGGTCGTGGCGGTCGAGGTCGTTGCTGACCTTCAACAGAACAGGCGGACAGCGGCGACCGAGCAGGACCTTGAGCGCCACCGCCACGACGGCATAGGTGTTGCCCGCGCAAAACAGGACATCGGGGCGGGTTCGTCGCACGACCTTAGGCAGCGTCCGGATCATCCAGAGCGTTTCCATCTTCGCCGCGCCCGGACCGACGCCGGGCGGCGAGATGAAATCGAGGTCCGCGCCGACATCCCCCAGCATGTCGCCCTCACGACGCCCCACGAATAGCAGCGCGTCGACGTTTTGGGCGCGCCATTGCCGCACCATCCGCAACGCGATGCGTTCAACGCCTCCAGGCTCGAAACTGTGCAGGAAGGTCAGGATACGCAAAGGTGGGCCGCCTCCTGGGCCAGGAAATCGCGCGCCATCGGCGGCGAGACAAGCAAGCGATAGACCAAGACCGCCACAGCGATGCGACGATCATCGCCAAGCGCTCGGGATGCGACAGGAGCCGCCCCGCGGCCTTGGCCACCATTCTTCAACGCCCCCGCGGCGCCCACAGCGACCGATCGATCCGCTTGACGTCGAACAGAGTGACCGGGCCGCAGGCCGACAGCGTGTGCAATCCTTGCGAATAGGATCCCGCGCCCGGCGCCGGGCCGAGCGGCGCGCTGGCTTCAGCTTCGAACCGCTCCGCGTCCAGCGTGAGGATCTTCAGTTGGCGGATGCCGCCGCCGTAGGTGCGCGTGCAATCCTGCATCGGCAGGACCGGCAAACCGTCCTCCACCCACGCCGTACCGCCAGGACGGCTGGAGGAGAGGTCGTCGCGGACAGGATTGCCGGCATGCAGGCGCCACGGCCCCGTCAGACGCTCGGCGAAGGCGAAGTGCAGACGGCCTTGTTTCCATCGCTGCGGCCCGGTCGGCGAATAGGCCAGCCACCATAGCCCCTCGTGGTGAAAAGGCGTGGCGTCGATCGCCGGGGTGTCCAGCTCCAGGCGCGCCACGGGTTCCCACACGTCGGGAAACGCCGCCGCGCGGTACAGCGTCAATGCGCCGGACTTATAGGCTTCGGGCAACATCCAGGTCTCGCCGTCGGCTTCGAAGACCTGCGGATACGACAGGTGCCAAGGCTCCCGAAGCACCACCGACCGTCGGATCGGCGCGAAGTTCGCGTCCAGCTCGAGCCACTCGATGACGCCGTGGCGGGTCCGATAGTCGTAGGCTTCGACGAACAGATGCAGCCGACCTTCGCGCCAGACGCCGAACGGATCGGCCAGGAACTTCAGATGGCCCTCCTCGGCGAGCCAATGCACAGGCGCGTCGAGGGAAAAGCCGCGTCGGGCGACCTCGGCGATCGGCGCCTCGACGAGGCCGACCCGCCAGATGTCGCGGCCGGGAATCTTCGCGGTCCAGCTAGTCATGACCACCGGTTTCAGCAGCGGTCTGGATGGCTCGCCCGCGCGGGCTGGCGCGCCACCAGCCACGCGCCAGATCGACCGCCCCGAGCCCGACGATGACGCCGAGGTGCAGGACAAGCGTGACAAGCGCCAAAGCCGCCATCAGCGCCGCGACGGTGGAATGCGCGCCAAGCAGGAGCAGCATCAGGTTTCCGAACACCAGATCCTTGTTGGAGATCAGCGGAATACGCGACACCAGACAGCGGATGGCCAGAAGGACGATCCACTGGCCAGTCGAAACGTCCGGCAACGCCATCCGCCAGATCAGCACGGTCAGCACCGTCCAGAAGATCAGGCGCAGGCCGCAAACCACGCCGACGTGGATCAGCTCGGCCAGGCGCAGCGAAAACACCCGGCGCCCGAAAGCCAGAACGCCAACCGAGATCGCCAAGGGGATCAATCCCGACCAGAGCGCCGGCCCCATCCGTTGGGCGAAATCGAGGTCTCGCAGCTGCGTCGCGCTGACTGCCGCTAGGACCAGGGTCAAAAGATTGCCCAGCAGCGCCGACACGATATTGGCGTCCTTGATGGCTGCGAACGGCGCGGCCACGACGCCGGCCGCCCTTCGCGCCCAGACGTAGAGAAAAGCCTCGCCGCTGTAGCCGAGCACGACTTCATTGATGACGTTCTTGCGCAGCAAAGCCTCGAAGCCAGCCAGCGGCATGTTCCAGAGGCGCCGGAACACCGCGAAATCGAACAAGGGCTGCGTCAGGTAGAGCAGCACGAGAGCCGGCCAGGCGAGAGGCGGCAGCCGGCTGATCGTCCGCAACACCGTGGAAGTCGCGTCGCCCAGTTGCAGGACGATGGCCGCGACCAGTCCGGCCGACAGCGCAGCGCCTAGCCAGCCCCATAGCCGTGAGCGTTTCGGATCCGCGGGCTTGAGCGTCTCCTGACCGGCGGTGTCTTGCCCCACGCCCATCACGCCCGCGCGCCGGTGGCGATCGACCCGTAGTGGTCGAAGAGATCGGCGAAATGATCGATGTCGCGACGCACCTTGACCGCCGCCTCGATCGCCGCGTCCTTCAAGGTCCGGGGATCACGGGCGAACAGGCGACGGATAGCCTCCGCCGCCGCTCCGGCGTCTCCCGCGCGATAGAGTTCCGAGATCGAGGGCTGAGCCAGATGCGCGAAGCCGCCGCGGTCAGGCCCCACCACCGGAAGACCGCTGGCCATGGCCTCGGCCGGGATCAGGCCGAAGGTCTCCGACTCGCAGCCGTGGACGAGAGCGTCCGCGCTGGCCAGGTGCGCGGCCAGCAAGGCCCGATCGCGGATCGGCGGCAGGATCCGAACATGCGGATTGGCGGCGGCCGCCTTGCGGACCCGATTGCGATCGATGCCGTCGCCGACCAGCACCAGACCGATCGGAACCTCCGCGCGAACCCGCGTCACCGCCTCGATCACCATCGGCCAGCGCTTTTCCGGATGAAAACGTCCGACGCCCAGGACCAGCCGGGCCTGGTTCGAGCAGCCGCAGGCCTCAAGAAGCTCCGATCGCAGACGCTCGTCCCGCATCGCCGGCGAGAAGGCTCCATGATCGATGCCCAGAGGAACACTGGTGACCGCGCCGACGCCCTGCTGTCCGAGGCGCTCCGAAAGCCAGGGCCCGCCGGTGACGACGGAGGAAAAGCACCCGGTGAGCCGGCGTAGATAGGTCCAGAACCAATCGAAGAGCTGGTCGATACGCTGCGGGCTAGCGACGGGAGCTAACCAGCGTTGGGGATAGGACGCGACGGGATCGGCATGCATGAACATCGCGCGCGGCGCGGTTCCGGCCCAACGGGCCACGATCCAGGCCCCGCGCCACGGCGAGGATGCTTCGACGAGGTCCGGTGCGAGCGCGTCCAGATGCCGGTGCACGGGGGCCGCGTCCCAGAACATATGATAGTTGGCGTCGAACGGCAGGCTGGGCGAGCGGACGTGGATCACCCCGCCCGCGCCGCGCCTCTCGAAAGCGTCCCGCGGCCCCGGCGCGATGACGAAAAGCTCATGGCCCAACTGGGCCGCGGCCTCGAACTTGCGGTCGATATAGGTCCGCACGCCCCCGCCGGTGGGCGAATAGAACTCGGCGACATCCACGATCCGCATCGATTTTAGCAGCTTTCCAACACGCCCCGCCGCCACCGCTAGAGCATCACCATGACGATGATTGCGGTGTCGCCTTCACAAAAAGACGACATGCGCCGGTGTAGGTCTCATCGATTTCGAGAATCCGTGTGGTGGCGTTGGGGGCGCGTCGTCTTGGTCGGCAGGGGCCGGGCGACCACTTGGAAGGATAAGCATGGATATCAAGGCGCTGACGGGCATCGATGGTGCGCGTCCACTAAGGATCGCCTTATTCTCGGGGAACTATAACTACACCCTCGACGGAGCCAACAAGTCGCTGAACCGGCTCGTGGATCATCTGCAGAGCAGGATGGGCGCCAAGGTGCGGGTGTACTCCCCGACCTCGCCGACGCCAGCCTTCGCGGCCGTCGGCGATCTGGTTTCCGTGCCGTCGCTGAAGATCCCCTTCCGGGCCGACTACCGCCTGGCCCTTGGACTTCCCCCGGCCATTCGCCGGGACGTCGAGGCCTTCGAGCCCGATCTCGTCCACCTCTCCGCCCCCGACTTCCTGGGCTCGGCGGCGCTCAGGCTGGGGCGCGACCTGAAGGTCCCGGTGGTCGCCAGCCTGCACACCCTGTTCGACACCTATCTCGACTACTACGGACTGAGCTTTCTGCGCCCGCTGGCGCGTCGCCAGCTCTGGAAGTTCTATGACGCCTGCGACTACGTCATGGCCCCCACCGAGGCGATCGCCGACGAGCTGCGGTCGCAAACCCATTCCACCCGAGTGCGGACCTGGGCGCGCGGCGTCGATTCCGAGCTCTTCCACCCGGGCCGGCGCGACGCCTCCTGGCGGGCCGGACTCGGCTTCGATCCCGACCGCCCCGTGATCGTATTCCTGGGCCGGATCGTCATGGAGAAGGGCCTCGCGGCGTTCGCCGACACGATCGCCAGGCTCGAAGAAGCCGGTCACGCGCCTCAGGTTCTGGTGATCGGCGATGGTCCGGCCCGGACCTGGTTCCAGGCTCGCCTGCCCACCGCCGTCTTCGCCGGCTTTCTGACGGGCGAGGCGCTGGCCACGGCGCTGGCCAGCGGCGACATCTTCCTCAATCCCAGCACCACCGAGACGTTCGGCAACGTCAATCTCGAGGCGATGGCCTCGGGTCTCGCCATGGTCTGCGCCGACGCGCCCAACACCCGCGCCCTGCTGCGCCATGGACGCAACGCCCTGCTCTGCGCGCCCGATCGCCCCTCGGCCTACGCCGAAGCCCTCTCGGCTTTGCTCACCGACGGCGACGCGCGGCATCGACTGGCCGCCGAGGCGCTAGACCGCAGCGCCGCCTACCGTTGGACCGAGATTCTGGACGAAGTCGTGGAGGTCTATGCCGAGGCCCTGGAGCGGCCCGCGTCCTTGCCGTCGTCTGAGCCTCGCCTTCTGGCGTCCAGGACAAGCGGCATGGCGTCCCCTCACCCCGCCAGCGTGCCCGCTCTCTAGCCTGGCGACATGATGATCCTGACCACGCTCGACCGGTATCTGCTGCGGCGGACCCTGACGCCGATGTCCGCGGTGCTGATCAGCACGATGGTGGCGTTCCTGATGGAGCGCCTCATGCGCTCGTTCCAGCTGCTGTCGCAAACCACCGACGGCTTCAAGTTGCTGACCGAACTTATGGTGAACCTGGTGCCGCACTATGTGGGCCTGACTCTGCCCGGCGGCTTCTTCATCGGCCTGTTCGTGGTGGTCAACGGGCTGAACAAAAGCTCGGAGATCGACGCCATCCTGGCCAGCGGCATTTCCCTGGGCCGCTTCGCCACGCCGTTCGTCGGCCTGGGCGTCGTCCTGATGCTGTTCAGCGTGGCGCTGTTCGGCTTTATCCAGCCCTACAGCCGCTATGCCTATCACGCCGTGCTGCACGCGGCGGCGAACGCCGGCTGGAACGGCGACGTGCGCCCCAAGGCGCTGCTGTCGGCCGGCCCGGACGTCATCCTGACCGCCGACAGCGCCGACGCCAGCGGCCGCCATCTCGAGCACGTGTTCATCCGCAAGATCGGGCCCGAGGGCCGCGAGGACGTACTGACGGCCGCGTCCGCCGACGTTCTCAAGGCCCCTGGCGATCAAAAGGCCACCCTGGTGCTGAACCACGGCCGGCAAGTCAGCACCACGCGGCAAGCGGAGGTCTATGTCGCAGACTTCGCCGCCTTCAGGTTCGATCTCCCCGTGAGCCAGGCCGCCAAGCTCCTGCGCCTGCGTGGCGACGAGGTGAGCGAGCTGACGCTGATCGAGTTGGCCCAGCAAGGTTTCGGCAAATCGCCGCCCACCCTGCCCCGCCAGACCCTGCTGGCCGAACTGTTCTCGCGTTCGTCCAGGGCGCTGATGCTTCCGCTCTTGCCGCTGTTGGCCGTGCCCTTCGGGCTCAGCGCCAAGCGGGCTGGATCCGGCTCGGCGATGGTGATCGGCGGCCTGCTGCTCTTCGCCTTCGAGACCTCGATGATTCTGGGTCAAGCCATGGTGACGGCCGCGAACGTCCCCGCCATCGCCACGATCGGCGCGCCCGCCGGCCTGTTCGCGGCCGCTTGCGTGGCCACCTGGATGGCCAGCCGCAAGCGTCCCGGCCAGAACCCCGTCAGCTGGCTATCCGAACGCCTGGCCGAAGTCTTCACCGCGATCGCTAAAGCCATGGGACGAAGACAGGCCCTGCGGGAATAGTCGAGGTCGTGGACGGACTTGCCGAACGGCTTGCCTTCAACCGCCGAGCAAGCCATGTCTGACTCTTCACCGACTCCTCAAGCGGTCCGATTTCCTGGCGATGACCACCAACGCCGACCGGCAGCCTCCGATTTCGCGCTGACGATGAAGGCCGCTTCTCCGGACCTCTCGCCTCTGGCGACCACCTATCTGGAGCGCCGCGATGACATGCGGCGTTTTTTCCTCGCGCGCCTGGGCGGCCGGGGCGAGGTCGAGGACCTAGTTCAGGAGCTTTACCTCAAGGTTCAGGCGGTTACCGAAGATCCGATCGAAAACCCGTCCGCCTATCTCTATCGCCTGGCCTCGAACCTGATGCTCGACCGCCTGCGGCAGGCTAGGCGGTCAGGCGCTCGAGAAACCGAATGGCGCCGGACCCACCACGCCACCGTCGGTGCGCTGGATGTCGCCGACACGCCCGACGCCGAAAGCGCGGTGATCGCGCGGCAACGCCTGGAGAAGCTGGCCTCGGCCCTGGAGACGCTGGCGCCGCTGACCCAGCGGGTCTTCCGTCTGCACAAGTTCGAGGGCCTGACCCACGCCGAGACCGCCGCGCGTCTCGGCATCTCGCGCAGCGCCGTCGAGAAGCACGTCAGCCTGGCCCTTGGTCATCTGGTCAAGAAGGTGGGACGATGAGTGTGGCAGGCTTGCATCACCTCACCGAGATGTGGAGAGGACCTAGGGATGGTGTGGCGTCATTGTGGCGACGCCCCTCCAAGGCCGGGCGCGAAGGAAGCGCAAACCGTCGATGACCGAGTCCGTCCACCAAGATCCGATCCAGCAGGCCGCCGCCGACTGGTTCGCCAAGCTGCAGGACGATCCGGCCCTGGCGGACTGGACGGCGTTCCAGGCCTGGCTCGAGGCCGATCCCGAGCACGCCACGGCCTATGACGCGGTCGAGGCTGTCTGGCTCGATCTGGAGGATCTGCCCGCCAATGACTCGCGAGCCTCGCCCGCCGACGCCGCGCCGCTCACCGCCAACGTCGTGCCCCTGCGCCCTCGCGCGTCCGCGCCGCCGCGTCGCGGCCTCCTGATCGGCCTTGGCGTCGCCGCCGCGGCGGCCGTCGCCGCCCTGGTGGTGACGCCGCAGCTGACCCGGCCGGCGTTCACCGATTATTCGACCCAGCGCGGCGAAACCCGCGAGATCGCCCTGGCCGACGGCTCGCGCCTGACCCTGGGCAGCGGCACGACCTTGCGCGTGCGGCTTGGCCGCCAGCAGCGCGACGTGACCCTGGTCGATGGCGAGGCCAGCTTCGATGTCGCCCACCTGGAAAACCGCCCGTTCGTGGTGGCGGTGGGTGAGCGCGAGGTGCGTGTCCTGGGCACGGAATTCAACATCCTCAACCACGCCGGCCGCCTCGCCGTTTCGGTTCGCCGCGGTCTGGTGGCCGTCTCCGGCGGCCAGGAAGGCGCGATCCGGCTGGCGCGCGGCCAGCAGTTGGTCCAGACCCCGGGCTCGGCGGCCGATGTCCGCGACGTCGCCCCGGACACGGCCTTCGCCTGGAAGTCCGGCAAGTTGGTCTACGACCGAGCGCCGCTGGCCGAGGTGGTCGCCGACCTCAATCGCTATGTCGCGACGCCAATCCGCGTTGATCCCAGCGCCGCCTCGGTGACAGTCTCGGGCGTCCTGCTGGTCGACGAGGAGGCCGCCATGATCCGGCGCCTGGAACTGTTCGCCCCGATCGTCGCCGAAGCGACGGCGCAAGAGGTTATCCTCAAGGCCAAGACGGCGCGCCGCTGATCGTGGCGAGCAAGAGCGTCCGCGCCGGCGGCCGGGCCTGGGCCGCGACCTTGGCCGTCGGCCTGGCGGGTCTTTCCGCGGTCCCCGCCGAGGCCGCGCCGCGACTGTTCGCCGGCCGCCTCTCGCCCGTCGTGCGCCTGCGGATCGCCGCCAAGCCGGTCCAGGCGGCGCTGATCGATTTCGCCCTGCAGGCCGAGCTATCGCTTGGCGGGGACCTCGAGGCTTGCCGTGGCCAGGCGCCCGCCTTGACCGGACGCCTCTCCGTCCAGGCCGCGCTTGACCGGATCCTGGCCGGCAGCGGCTGCGGCTATCGCCAGCCCGATCCGCGCACGGTGATCATCCATCGCCTGGCGCCGCAGACGCGTCCGGCCACACCCGCGCAGGTCGCGCCGACCGCACCGCCCCTAGGACTGGGCGAAGTGGTGGTGACGGCCCAACGCTATCCCAACCTGCCGGGCCGCACGCCCTACGCCATCTCCGTCGTGTCGGGCGGCGCCCTCGAACGGGAAGCCGTCACCAGCCTCAACGACCTGACGGGCCAGATCGCTGGCATGACGGTGACCAATCTCGGGCCCGGGCGCGACAAGGTGATGTTGCGCGGCCTGTCGGATGGCGCCTTCACCGGCCAGGCCCAATCGATGGTGTCGCTCTATCTGGACGATGTGCCGATCACCTACAACGCGCCCGACCCCGACCTGCGGCTGGCCGATGTCGAACGGGTGGAGGTCATGCGCGGCCCTCAGGGTACGCTGTACGGCGGCGGGTCGCTGGGCGGCGTGATGCGGATCGCCACCCGCAAGCCCGACCTCGACCGCTACCAGGCCAGCGTCCTGGCCGGCCTCGGCTGGGTCAAGGGCGGCGGCCGCGACGGCGAGTTCGAGGCGATGGCCAATCTGCCGCTCGTGCGTGGCCGCGTGGCGCTGCGGACCGTGGCCTATCACGAAGCGCAGGACGGCTACATCGCCAATTCCGCCCTCGGTCTTCGTCGCGCCAACGAGTCGACACGCTCTGGCGTACGCGCCAGCGTGCGCGCGGCGCTGACACCGAACTGGGCGCTGACGCTGGGGCTGACCCGTCAGTGGATCAACAATCAGGACACGCAGTACGGTCTGCGGCGACTGGGCTCCAAGGTCCGCGACAACCTCGTGCGCGAACCGCACGACAACGACTTCGACCACACGTCCTTGACCCTCACGGGCGAAGGCGGCTGGGGGCGCGTGACGGGCTCTATCTCGCAGCTGTCCCATCGGTTCCAGAGCCGCTACGACGCGACCTCGGTCTCGACGCTGTATGGCCTTGGCGGCGCGCTGGCGGCGTTCGACGAGGACAAGAACATCGACCTGACGGTGGGCGAAGTGACCTACGCCACGCCCGGCCAGTATCGCCTGCATGGCCTGGTCGGCGCCTTCGCCTCGTCAGGGTCCATCCGGCTCGGCGCCAATCTGCACGCGCTTCCCGCCGGCTCACCCGCCGCCTATGCCGAGCGACGGCGGGACGACATCAACGAGGCCGCGCTCTATGGCGAGGTGACCTTCGACGTCACCTCGCGCTTGTCCGCCACCGCGGGCTTGCGTTGGTTCGACTTCAGCTTCAACACCGATTCCAACGTCACCCAGGCGAGCGGCGTGCGCGGGAAACAGCAGTCGGCCGACGCCGCCGGCTTCTCGCCAAAGGTTCTGATCAGCTACGACGCACGGCCGGGCCTGCTGATCTACGCCCAGGCCGCCGAAGGCTATCGTCCCGGCGGTTTCAACACCGCGGGCCGGATCGGCCAGGTGTTCGACGCCCCCGAGGCGCCGCCCAGCCGCTATGAGGCCGACGAGCTCTGGAACTACGAACTGGGGGCCAAGCTGCGGGCCTTCGACGACCGACTGCGGGGCCGCGTGGCGGTGTTTTACGCCACTTGGGAGTCGGTGCAGAGCGATCAGTACCTGCCCGACGGCACGGCCTACACTACCAACATCGGCAACGGGGCCAACTGGGGCATCGAGGCCGAGGCCGCCTTCCGCGTCAGCGGGCGACTCGACCTGCGCGCGGCCGCGCTGATAGACGATCCGGAAATCACCAAGCTCAACCTGGCCTTCAGCACGCGCAAGGACGCCGACCTCCCGGGCGTCTCCAGGACGTCGGCCAGTTTTGGGATCGACTATCATCGGGAGCTGCCCTGGGGCCCGGCGTTGCGACTGCAGGGCCAGGCGTCCTATGTGGGCCCGTCCTATCTGACCTTCGACGCCGACAAGGCGCACAGGATGGGCGAGTCGTTGAGTCTGCGCGGGATAGCCAGCCTCTCGACGCCGGATTGGACGCTGAGCGCCACGCTGGACAATCCATTGAACAGCCACCCCAACAGCTTCTCGTTCGGCAACCCGTTCCTGATCGCCCGCGACCAGATCGTCACCCCGCCGCGCCCCCGGACCCTGAGCGTGCGGCTGACCGCCCGCTTCTAGACGCGCGACGGGCGCTCACGCGGCAGGCTCACGTCGTAGACTGGTCGCCCGTCGAGGTCGCGGAATGTCAGGTCGAGCGCATCCCTCCCGACCTTGAAGGCGGCGAAGCCGGGTCGCGACAGGTAGAAGCGCGTGCCCTCGACAGCCACGACCCTATCCCTGGCCTCCGCGCCGGATCCCGTGCAGACATAGTCGACCTGGCCGCGCCGGATGTGTTGCAGGCTATGGTCGTGGCCATTGATATAGAGCTGCACGCCATGCGCTTCGAGCAACGGCGCGACCTGGTCGACGAGCTCGGGATTGTCGCCGTGGCCGCCCGAATAGACCGGGTGATGGCCCATCACGATCTTCCAGGGGGCGCGCGATCGGCCAAGCGCTTGGTCGAGCCAGGCGATCTGGTCTCCGCCGTCGTGACGTTCGAGGTGACCCCGCGCTATCTGCTGCAGCATTTCGTCGTAGTTCCCGCCGTCGACCAGCGGCGCGGTGTCGATGACGAATAGGTCGATCAGGCTTGTCCCCAATTCGTCGCCGCCGATCGCGAAGTAGCGACTGGGCATGCGCCAGCGATGGCTCAGGGCGGTGTAGTCGATCTGGGCCTGGACGCGCCCGCGATAATCGTGATTGCCGAGCGCGGCGTACCACGGCGTCTGTAGAGCCGGCGCGGTGTAGATGTCCTCGAACGAGTCTTGCCAATGGGCGTCTTCGACTGATCTGACGCCAGCCGGATAGAAGTTGTCGCCAGCCGCCAGGACGAACCGGCTCGAAAGATCCGCCGCCGTCGTCGCCATCGCTTTCGCGACCTGATGCTGGGACCGCCTTCCCCGCTGCCCCCAATCGCCGAGGGCGACGAAGGCTATCGCCTCGTGCTCGTCGGCGGCGGCCGGGGCGGCGAACGTCGTGGCCGCCGCCAGCCCTTGCAGCAACGCGCGACGGTGCAACCGCGATTGGGACACCAAGACCTCCGGAACGATCCGCGGGCGACGCCGGCCCATGAGTTCAAGGACGACGCCAACCCACAAGTCTCTCATCGTTTCGGCGGAAATCTTGTCCCAGGACGATGATCAGGCGGACATGGTCGTTCTCGGCCATGTCCGCCCGGGACGCGGGTCGAACCGCGTCAGAACTTGGCGCTGAGCACCAACCTCACGTCACGGCCGGGCATCAACACCGAATCCTTGTTCAGCGCCGTGGCGTTGCGGATCGTCTCGTCGGCGAGGTTGTGTCCCACGAGCAGAAGCTCGAGCCCCGGCTTGGCCTTGAACGGCCGCCAACGGACCTGGGCGTCGACCGAGGTGTAGCCATCAGTCGCCAGGTCGGCGACGCCGACATGGTCTTGTGAAGACACGGCCAGCACCAGGAAGCTGGCGTCGATAGAGTCATTGGCCCAGTCCAGGCCGCCGCCAAAACGGCCAGGCTGGATACGCGGCACGTCGCCGCCGCCGCCCGTGAACTTGGCGCGGACATAGTCGCCCAGCACCTGGCCCGACAACTTGCCGCCCGCCACCGTGGTCAGCGGGAAGAAGGCCTTAGCCTCGACGCCCCAGAAGTTGGCGTCACGCTGGCCGTAGTTGAGTTCCTTGAGATCACCGGCGCCGCCGGCCGCGCAGATCCCATCGTCGTCACACGTGCGTCCGGTCAGGGCGCCGTAGATGTAGTTGTCGAAGTGCGCGCCCCAGGCCGACGCCTCGATACGGCCTTCGGAGCCGAGCTTGTAGCGCGCCGTCGCCTCTAAGGAGTTGGCCCGCTCGATCTTCAGACCTGGATCGCCGGTCTCGAACGTGGCCGGACCGTCGTGCGGGCCCCGAGCGAACAGTTCGGTCTGGGCCGGCGCCCGCGCCGCCGAGGCGGCGGTCAGGCCCAGGCGCAATGCGTCGGTGGCGTCGTAGGTGAAGCCCGCGGACACGCTGAACGGCGTATAGTCGCGGCTGGTCTCGACGCCCGAGGCCGGGGTGCCGTCGATCTTGACGTGCTCGACGCGCGCCGCGCCCTGGAATTGCAGAGCCCCGACCGGCGCCTCGACGAACGCGAAGGCCGCCGCGCTCTGGGTGTGGGTAGGCAGCAGATAGTTGGCGCCCTCGCCGAGCGCGCTGAACTTGCGGTCCTGGAACTGAACGCCCAGCGCCGAGGCCGAGAGCGGACCGGTGGCGCCGAACAACGCCTCCATCCGGCCGTCCCATTCCTTGTTGTTGAACGTGGACAGGACCTGGTTGCCTTCCGGATCGATCTCGCTGTGGGTGTAGTTGGCATAGCCGGCGTCGACGTTGATCCGCTGGAGCACGCCTTGGCCGAACTTGAACGACCCGCCGAGCGCGCCCTTGTCCTGCTTCATGCGGATGAAGGTGTCGTCCGACGGAATCCCGTAGCGAGCCTCGTAGTGCGTGCCGCTGGCCCCGACGCGGCTGTCGTCACCGAAGAAGTAGGACGCGCCACCCGAATAGCCATTCCCTCGGAAGAACGAGTTCGGCTGGACGCCATCCGGCGTCTGGTAGTTGCTGGCCCGGCGGCCAAAGCCGTCCAGGTGAACCGCGAACGGTCCCTGCCCCGCGTCAAGGCTGACCGTACCCTCGCCGGTCGCCGCGCCCGTGGAGTAGGCCGTCGTCGCTTCGCCTTCGATCCCGTCGATGGGCTTGAGCGGAATGCGGTTGTTGATCACGTTGACGACGCCGCCGATCGCCTGGCTGCCGTAGCGCAGAGTGGCCGCGCCGCGCACGACCTCAATCTGTTGCGCGGCGAGCGGGTCGATCGGCACGCCATGGTCGGGACCGACGTCGGATACGTCCGAACTGGAGAGACCGTTCTCGGCCAGCTTCACGCGCTGGGCGTCCATCCCACGGATTACCGGACGGCTGGCGCCCGCCGCGAAACCGGTTCCGGCCACACCCGGCACGTTGCGCAGCGCATCGGCCAGACTGGCCCCGCCGTTGCTCAGAACCTGATCACGGCTGACCTGTTCGACGATGGTCGCGAACCGGTCAGGATCACCCGCGAGCGGCGAAGCGGTGATCACCACTTCGGACACGGAATGGCCAAGATCCTGGGCGCTGGCTTGGCTGGCGGCGGCCAATAAAACGCCCGCCCCGGCGGCCGTCAGCAACATCGTACGCAGTCGCAACATCTAACCCTCGCAGCCTACATATCAAAATGATATGTTATAACGTAATTAACGTAAAGCTGGCTTTTTTGGGGCCGGTTCCAATAGGGATGAGAAAGCGCCACTTGGCGTCGCGCGTTGTGCGTTCCGGGATCATCGGCGCACGGTTAGACCCAGCGAAACCGCTCGCGGGCTGGCCCCGTCGATGCGGCGTCCCGCGACGAGATCGAGATCAAACCGCCCGCCGCCCGGATTCCAGCGCACGCCGAGCTGACCGCCGGCATGGCCTGCATCACGCCGGAAGGTCTCGACCATCAAGGTCAGGTTCCGCGCCATCGACCACTCGGCCTGAGCCCCAACGAAGGCCGCATCGGACTTCGCGTCGGCGCGGACATAACTCCAACCGGCGTTCAGGTTGATCCGCAGCCGTGGGCCGACCGGAATCGTCATCGGCGCGACCAGGCTGGCCGAGTCGAGATGGCCCGCGCGCAGCCCAAAGCCCGCCGCCCCCGCCAAGCCGAGCCCAAGCCCCCTGTCCTCCGGCAGAATGTTGAGCTTCAGGGCGGGTCCCACCGTGGTCTCGGCGGCGCCGTTGCTCCAGGCGCGCTGCAATCCGCCGCCGATCTCCAGCCGCGGCCACGTCTTGCGCGTACAGGCCGGCGCGAGATTGAGCAGGCCCTGCCGTCGTGCGAACCGTGTGGTCCAGGTTTCCAGGTGGCAGACTCCCGGCGTCTCGACCGCCGCGTCGTCGATGACGTGCTCGTTGCCCGAGGCCCAGGCTTGCGCCACGGCGAGAAGGCTGGACGCGGCGATGGCCGCGCCCAGTATGGCGAATTTGAAGGTCATGGCCTTCCCTTGGCGCTAGACGGCGTCTTCAAGCGAGAAGCGATCGGCTCCCTCGTCGTAGGAGAAGACCTCCGCGTAGCGGCTCCAGTTGATCACGGCCCGCAAGGTCTGGTCGGCGTAGTCGGGGGACATGAAGTCCTCCAGCTCGTCGCGGAACCGGCTGGCGGGCGCGATGTGGCTGGGCCGGTCATCCAGCACCCGGCGCACGTGAGCGGCCAGGGGGACATGGGCCAGAAGCTGCTGAGCGAAGATCGACTTGCGCGCATCGACGTCGGCCTCCGCGTAGCGGCGGGCCGTGGCGGTCAGGACAAGGTCGCCCTCGCGCATCTCGACCAGACGCAGCAACTGCAAGGTCTCGGCGATGGGGAAGAGTTCATCGGCCTCGTACCGCAGGTCCTGGGCGAGATCCGACATCGACGCGCGACCGTCGAACGGCGCGGCATGCACCGCCTCGATCAGGCCGGCCATCACATTGGTCGAAACGCGCGGCAGCACCATGCCCAGGCCCATGCCGGGGAAAATCCCGTCGTGCGGCGCCGGCGCCTGGTCGGGCCGGGTCATCTGGGCGTAGATCCGCTCGACCAGCGCCCGGAAGGCTGGGTCCTGGCGGTTGCGTGGCTGGGGCAGGTCCACCTCGATCGCCTGGACCACCCGACCCGGATTGGACGAAAACACCAGGATGCGGTCGCACATCAGCACGGCCTCCTCGATGTTGTGGGTGACCATCAGGATCGACTTGATCGGCATCCGCCCCTCGCTCCACAGGTCGAGCAGGTCGGTGCGTAGAGTCTCGGCGGTCAGCACGTCCAGCGCCGAGAACGGCTCGTCCATCAGGAGGATGGAGGGATCGACCACCAGGGCGCGCGCCAGGCCCACACGCTGGCGCATGCCGCCCGACAGCTCTTTGGGATAGGCGTTCTCGAAGCCGTCCAGACCGATCAGGTCGATGGCGGCCAGGGATCGGCGACGGCGTTCCTCGGGACGCACGCCCTTGGCCTCCAGCCCGACCTCGACGTTCTGCAGCACCGTCAGCCAGGGGAAGAGCGCGAAGCTCTGGAAGACCATGCTGAGCGTGGTCGGGCCATCGGGACGAGGCGGGAAGACGATCTGGCCCTCGGTCGGCTTGATCAGGCCAGCGATCGAGCGCAGCAGCGTCGACTTGCCCGAGCCCGAGCGGCCCAGCAGGCCGACGATCTCGTTCTCGTTCAGGGTCAGGTCGACATTGTCGAGGACCAGCAGGTTGGCGCCCTCGGCCTTGCCATAGCGATGGCGGACGGCGATCGCCTGGACGAGCGGGACGGCGGTCTTGATGGGGGTGAGGCAGGTCATGGATGCTCTCCCTTAAGCCAGACGGAGACGGCGCTCAGCGAAGCGGTACATCGGCCGCCAGAGCACGCGATTGAAGGCGATGACGAAGACGGACATGACGGCCACGCCCAGAGCGACGCGGGCGCTGTCGCCGGCGGCGGTGGCCTTGGCGATGTAGGCGCCCAGGCCCACGGCCTCGAGGTGTTCATGGCCCCAGCTCACCGCCTCGGCGACGATGCTGGCGTTCCACGAGCCGCCCGAGGCGGTGAGCGCGCCGGTCACGTAGTAGGGGAAGATCCCCGGGATCGCGACCTGCCGCCACCACTGCCAACCCTCGAGGCCGAACATGCCGGCGGCTTCGCGCAGGTCGCTGGGGATGGCGCTCGCGCCGGCGATGACGTTGAACAGGATGTACCACTGCGTCCCGAACACCATCAGCGGCGAAAGCCAGATGTTGGGGTTCAGATGCATGGCCACGATGGCCGCCACCGCGAACGGGAACAGCACATTGGCCGGAAAGGCGGCCAGGAACTGCGCGATGGGCTGGAGGCGCTCGGCCCAGGCCGGACGGAGGCCGATCCAGACACCGATCGGAACCCAGATCAGGGTGGCCAGCGCGATCAGCACCACGACCCGAACCAAGGTCGCCAGGCCCAAGACCGACACCTCGCCCAGATCGCCGAACGTCAGGCGCGCGCTGAGGAACGACCACAGCAACCCGCCGCCGCCGATCACGGCGACGCCGACCAGCGCCAGCCACAGGATGTCCAAGAGACGCCCTAGCGCCGGATGCGGCGCGGGCAGGCGAAGGACCGGCAAGGCGACCGGCGGGCGGAGGCGCGGGAGGGCGCGCGATAGGCCGGCCAGAGACCAGGTCAACGACCGCGTCCAGGCGGCGCGGCGCAGCAGGTCATAGAGCCACGAGGCCGGGCGCTGCTGGCTGGCGGTCTGCTCGAAGCGGAACTTGTCGGCCCAGGCCACCACCGGTCGGAAGACCAACTGGTCGTACAGCACGATGACCACGGCCATCGCCCCGACGCCGGTGGCGACGGCCTTCATGTCCTGGCGAGCGATGGCCACCGACAGCCACGAGCCGATGCCCGGCAGGGTGACGGTGGTGTCGCCCACGGTGATGGCCTCGGACGCCACGACGAAGAACCAGCCGCCCGACATCGACATCATCACGTTCCAGACCAGACTGGGCGTGGCGAACGGCAGTTCCAGACGCGTGAACCGCCGCCAGGGCGAAAAGCCGAACTGGCGGCTGACCTCATCCAGGTCGGCGGGCAAGGTCCGCAGCGACTGGTAGAAGCTGAAGGCCATGTTCCAGGCCTGGCTGGTGAAGATGGCGAAGATCGCCGCGCACTCCACGCCCAGCTGGCGGCCGGGGAACAGGCCCATGAAGAAGGTGACCGTGAAGGTCAGGAAGCCCAGCACCGGCACGGACTGCAGGATGTCGAGGGCGGGTACGATCAAGAGCTCGGCCTTGCGGCTCTTGGCGGCCAGGGTGGCGACCGTGAACGTGAAGACGAGCGAGGCGGCCAGCGCCAGGAACATCCTCAGCGTCGTGCGCAGGGCGTATTCGGGCAGACGAGCTGGATCCAGCGTGACGGGAGCCGCGTGCAGGGCCGCCAGGGGCTGGCTCATGTCCTCGGCGCCGCGCACCACGAGAATGGCGCAGGCGGCGAGCAGCAGGAACGCAACCAGATCCGCCCACGAGGGGACGGTTCCGGCGCGAAGAAAACGCGCGAGCGGGCGCGCGGCCTTGTGGTCTCCGGAGAGGAAAACCATGGGCTTCACCTTGTGACTGTCGCCGCGACCGGCCGTCAGCAAGGAGCCCGTTAAACCCCTAGCGTGACACCTTTCGCGGCGTGGTGGATCGACTGTGACTGTCGCTGGGCATGGGGTTTGGGTTTCCGTTGTTCGCCTCGCCACTGCAGTGCAGCAACGAACGCGGCGGCGGGATGCGCCTGTCGAAAGGCGTTGTCAAGCTGATCTCGATGGCGGAGCAAAAGCGAGTGGCGGAACCGCTGCGTCATTCAGTGTCGGCCGACCGCCGTAGTGCGTCGCCGGCCAATGCGATCGCGCCCAAAACACCGGAATTCTCGTTGAGGGCCGGAGCGACAAGATAGGCTTCGATCGCCTGCGGAAGCCGAAGTTCCGGCAGGTAACCGCCGAGCCAGAACGCCAGGCGTTCGCGGACGCGGGACAGGACCTGCTGGGTCTGGCCGATCCCACCGCCCAGTACGATCCGACGAGGCGACACCGCATAGGTGAGCACGGCGGCCATCTGCGCCAGGTAGTCGGCCACCTGGTCCCAGACGGGATCGTCGGCCGAAAGCGTCTCTCCGGCGCGTCCCAGTCGCGCGGCGAGCGCGGGTCCACTGACCAGACCTTCGAGGCAATCGCCGTGATAGGGGCAGGCGCCCGCGAACGGATCTTGGGCCTGGTCGCGGCGCACGGGCAGATGGCCCAGTTCGGGATGCAGCGCTCCGTGGATCGGCGCGCCGTTGACCACGACGCCAATGCCGACCCCTGTCCCGACGGTCACATACGCATGGTTGTCGAGCCCCACGCAGGCGCCCCATCGCCCCTCGCCCAGGGCCGCGCCATTGACGTCGGTATCCAATCCGATGGGAAGCCCGAGAGTCTTCAAAGGCCCCAGGAGGTCGGCGCCCGACCAGCCAGGCTTCGGCGTCGCCAGGATGCGGCCATGGTCCGCGGCCTTCGGGTCCAGTCGCACGGGCCCGAACGTCGCCACACCGATGGCGTCGAGGCCCGACCGCCGACGCCGCGCTTCCAGCACGTCGACAATCGCGCCGATCGTCTCGCCCGGTGTCGTTGTCGGAATGCGAACCCGGTCGCCGAAGTCCTCCGGCCCGGAGCCGAACCCGACCACGACCTTTGTTCCACCGATTTCCACGCCCGCATAAGTCATTGGACCGTCCCATCAAGGAAAGCGCCGCGGCCCTTCACGTGATCGCCGCGCGCTCGACGGCGTCCGGGTCACGGTCAAATCGGGTCTTGGCGTCGAAGATCATGGTGGCCGCGCCCTCCACCACGACCGGATCCCAGCGCGGCAGGCCGGCGTGGTTGGGATCACCGCCCTTCGCGAAGGCGACGAAGGCGTCGGCGATCTGGGCGCTCAGCGCGCGGGCCGCCTCGCCGCCGCCGGTCATCGAGTCGCAGCGATCGGTGTTGGCGAAGGCGAAGGGAATATCCAGGCAGTGAAACGCGCGCGGCCGTCCGTCCAGAACCGGCGAGGCCCAGTTGAACTCATAGAGATAGGCAGGCGCCCGCCCCTGCCGCGCCTTGGTCGCCGCCTGATCGACCGCGGCCTTGCGGATGGGCGCGGTCGCGATGCGCGACCATATATCGAAGGGGCTGGCGGTCGGGGCGCGCTGGCGAAACGCCGCCACCAGGTCCGCGCTCTTGCCGGGCAGGAACCGTTCGGCCCGCGCCATGAGTTCGGCCTCGCTCATTGTCTCGAACTCGGGATGATTGATCCCATGGACGAACTCGTTGAGCGTCGCGCCGACGATCAGCGGCACGTCGGCGGAGATCGCCGGCGCATCCGGGTGGAAGGGGCAAGTCGGCAGGACCGTCCCATCGACCACGGGCGCGAAGTCCAGTTGCTCGGGGATCAGGCGGGCGTCGACGAAACCGTCGAACGGCTTGTTGACCCGCGCCCGCGCCTTCTGGCCAGCTTCCAGGAGCCGGGCGTGGGGCATGGTCCGCAGGCGGACGGCTTCAGCGGCCGAGAGGCCCAGCTCCGCCAGCGTGAGGTCCGTGAGCCGCCGCGCCTTGTCCTGGGAGACGGCGCGGCTGAACGAGCCGCTCATGACGATGGCGCGGTGGAAGAGGCCGCGGGCGGCCGGCATGCCCATCAGGGTCGAGACCTTGGCCCCGCCTCCGGACTGACCGAAGATCAGCACGCGGTCCGGGTCGCCGCCGAACTGGGCGATGTTGTCGCGAACCCACGCGAGGGCGGCGACGATGTCCAGCATGCCGACATTGCCCGACTGGGCGAAACTTTCGCCGCAGTGCGACAGGTCGAGATGGCCCAGGACGTTCAGGCGGTGATTGAGGGTGACGACCACGACATCGCCCCGGCGCGCGAGGTTCTCACCATCAAAAGCGGGCAGATCGTGACCAGAGCCGGCCGCGAAGCCGCCGCCATGCAACCAGACCATGACCGGCCGCCGGCCCGAGCCCTCCAGGCCCGGTGTCCAGACATTCAGCCTCAGGCAGTCTTCACTCTGAACGGCGTCGTTCCATTGGAAGACGAAGGCCTCCTCGTCGTTGAGGCGACCCGTTCCCTGGTCCTGGGGGCAGATCGGGCCGTAGTGGCGCGCGCTTCGGACGCCCGTCCAGGGCTCCGGCGGACGCGGCGGCAGAAACCGGCCCTCCCCGCCCGTGGGTGCCGCGTAGGGCACGCCTTTGAAGATGAAAACGCCGTTCCTGACGTAACCGGCCACGCGCCCGGCGGTGGTCGAGCCCTGGGCCACGCCCGCGCCGGCGGTCAGGACCGGTCGCGCGACCTTGGTCGCCGCCGCCGCGGCCCCCGACATCGCGCCCTGGACGCCAGCGACCAAGGCCGCGCCCTTGAGAAGGGATCGGCGTCCCACGCCTGATCCACGGCGATCGTCGAAGACACTGCTCATGGTCAAAACCATCCTTGGTCCTCGCGACGCTCGAGGCGGACGCGTTCGGTTTCGAAGAGAAAGTCGCAGGGAGAGCGGCAGGCGCGCCTCTCCCTGCGCGGGGAATGGGCCGCGTCACCACCTCGATCCGATCGACGGCGGCGCGCGGAGCCCCTCAGTTCGGGGAGTCATCAGGTGGCGGGATATCGCCCCGCCACCCGCCAGGCCTAAGCCTAGTTGAAGTCCAGGCTCAGGCTGACGCCGATCGTCCGAGGACGCGGGCCCGCCAGCAGGGTCGGACCGTTCGCGGCGGTCGGCCCGCGTTCGTCGGAGAGGTTGTCGCCAAACAGCTTGACCTCATAGGCGCCCTTACGAACCCCGATGCTGGCGCGATAGAGTTGATAGGGATCCAGCGTGTCGACGGTGGCGTCGCTGTTGCGCGCGCGACCTACGGCCGTGGCCGAGGCGTTGGCGAACACGTCGTAGAGCCCGACGCTCTTCTGATAGTTCACGTCCAGCCGCCAGTTGTAGGGTGGCGTGTTGAACAGGTCCTGGCCATTGCGGTTGCGCGGGTTGGCGGTGGCGAAGGCGGGGATGACGTTGGTGAACTCCGACGTATTGACGTTGCCGATCAGGGTCAGGTTCAGCCCCTTGACCGGCGTGTCCCAAGAGGCCTCGATGTCGATGCCCTGGGTCTTTGCGTCGCCCAGATTGGCGAAGGCCGAGAGCCCGATCGAGGTGTTAAAGGCGCTTTGCAGATTGGTGTACTTGATGTCGTAAGCGCTGACCGACAGGTGGAGCTTGTCGTCGAACAGCTTGCCCTTGGCGCCGATCTCGATGTTCCGCAGCTTGTCCGGGGTCAGCGAGATGCTGGTCGGCACGCCGTCGGCGATCACGGCGTTGGCCTGGGCCTGCGACTGCAGGATGCCGCTCCGGAAGCCGGTGCCGGCGTTGAAGAACAGCATCCAGGAGTCGGACGGATAGTAGGCCAGGTTCGCCCGCCAGGTCAGGGAATCCGGCTTGGCCTGGCTAGTGACGAGCGCGCCGTTGGTCACCGACTCCGAGGAGCGATCGTCCTTGAAGTAGCGAAGGCCGAAGAGCGGCACCAGCTTGCCGCCCATCAGGTCGTAGCTGACTTCCGAGAAGACCGAGGCGTTCTCGGTGCGGGTGATCGTGCTGCCGCCCAGCTTCAGGGTCGGGAAGTCCAGGGAGAAGGTATAGAGGCCCCGGGCCTTCTGGTAGAAGGCGCCGCCCACCCAGTGCAGCGGACCGTCGCCCGAGGTCGCCAGCCGGAACTCGTTGACGAAGCTGTGAGCGTCGCCGCCGTTGATCAGCGTGCCGATGCCCAGCGGCGAGCCCAGGTTCAAGGCGACGCCAAAGCCGCCCGGAAGCGACTTCTGATAGGACGTGGCGTTGGTCAGGGTCAGACCGTCGAACTCGTGGGTGAACGTCCCCGAATAGTAGTTGGCGCGCCGGCGGTCGTAGCCCTGGATGTTGCCCTGGTAGGACGCGTAGGGCGGGTCCACCGAGTTCATGACGTTCAGATAGTCCTGGTCGGTGCTGAACCGCCAGGCGCGCAGCCGCACCGTCGAACGGTCCGTGGGCTTCCATAACAGCACCGCCTGGAGGTTCTTGGCGACGACGCCGTTGGCGTCGGTCTTGTACGGCGTTCCAACCGGAGCGCCCTGATAGATGTCGTTATAGCCCGCCCGCTTGTCGTAGCCGCCGCTGATCCGGATGCCCAGCTTGTCCTCGACGATCGGGATCGAGACGGCGCCGGCCACGCGATAGTTGGGATCGCCGGCGTCGCGGGTTCCCGAAAGCTCACTCTCGGCGGTGAACCCCATATGGGTGAGACTGGGGTTCTTGGTCCGATAGATGATGGCGCCGCCCATCGAGCCCGAGCCGTACAGCGTGCCTTGGGGCCCGCGCAGCACCTCGACCCGCTCGATGTCGAAGTACTGCAGGGGCGGCGCGGCCTGGTTGTTGGGGACGCCGAACGGGGTGTCATCCAGATAGTAGCCGATCATGCCGTCGCCGACCGGGCCGCCGGCGCCGGAGCCCCGGAACGAGAAGATGCGATAGCCGGCGCCGATCTCCTGCGCTTGCGAGGCGCCGGGGATCATCTGGATCAGGTCCGCGCCGTCGCGTACCCCGCGCTGGGTCAGGACCTTGTCCGAAAACGCCTGGATCGCGACAGGCGCGCGGGCGATGACCTGCGAGCCGCCCTTCAGGGCCGTGACGACCACTTCGTCCAGCTTGTCGGGCTCGGCCGCCTCGCCCTGCGCCTGTTGGGCCAAGGCCGGGCCGCAGGCGGCGAGTGCAAGGCTCGTCAGGGCCGCGAGGCTGACGCCACGCCAAAGCGCCGACCGCGGGACCGCGCGGAATGATGGTGTTCTCATGAATAGACCTCCCCTTCTTATTGTTTAGCGCCAGCATTGCAATCGATTGCCATGGATTGCAATAGACGCTTTCGATTGACCTTTCAGCCCGTGACCCGCCGCGCGTGCGTCAGGCGAAGGCCGCGCGCAATCCGCTCATCCAGGCAGCGACGAAGGCCTTGGACGGGCGCGACTGCGGCGCGATGAAATCAAAACCGTGATAAGCGCCCGGCGTGAGCTGGAACTGCGTAGGCACCCCGGCCAACACGAGACGCCGGGCGTATTCCAGATCCTCCTCGACGAAGAGATCGATGCCGCCGACGCCGATGAAGGCCGGAGCCAGACCGCGAAGATCCGCGACGCGCGCGGGAACCGCGCCGTGGGGCGGTTTGCCCTGCCCCGCCGGCGCGCCCAGGAAGCTGGTCCAGCCGAACCGGTTGCCCGCCTCGTTCCAGCCGATGCGACCGATGAACGGCGGGACGCGTCGCGTGCTGCCGGTGCGGTCGTCGAGCATCGGATAGATCAGCACCTGATAGCGCAGCTGCACTTCGCGGCGATCCCGAGCGGCGATGGCCACCATCGCCGCCAAGCCTCCGCCAGCGCTCTCGCCCATCACGGCGATGCGACCGCGATCGACCCCCAGGGCGTTGGCGTTACGATGCAGCCAGACCAAGGCCGCGTAACAATCCTCGACGGGGCCAGGGAACGGCGTCTCCGGAGTCAGCCGGTATTCGACATTGACCACGAGACAATCGAGTTCCGCGGCGATCGTCTGGCACAAGGGCGTGGAATCCTCGGCGCGCCCAAGGACGAAGCCGCCGCCATGGATGTGGAGCAAGGCCGGGCGCGGCTTCCCGCCAGTACCGGCGCCGATGACCTGAACAGCCACGTCCGGCGCGCCCGGGCCACCAGGGATGGTACGACGCTCCACCGACGGACTAGCCAGAGCCTTAGGCGGCGGCGGGATTCGCGCGCGCAGAGCCACCAGTTCCTGCCGGGTCCACTCCATCGACCGCTGGGCCAGCAGGACGCGGGCGCCCTCACGCAATTCAGGATCGACGTGGGCCAGAAGGTCCTCGCCGCCGCCTGGTTCGGCGGCCAGAGAAGCGCCGCCGCTCGCGAACGCCACGCCCAGCATCATCGCGTGCAGATCGCGTCTCGATAGGGTCAAGCCAGCCTCCCCGACTCCGAACACTTCGGTTCCTTGCCCTAAGTGATCCCCGAAAAAGCAATCGATTGCAACCCCTATGGAGAAGGAACTTGCAATCGATTACCTCTCACGGTCTAGTCCGCTCGTGCGAAGGCTCCGGCGCGCGGCTAAGCAGCGACAGGCCGGCAAAGGCCGGCCACAGGGAGAAGACGAGATGGCATTGCGGAACTCGGAGAAACGCGGCGTCGCCAAGGCGATGCTGATCGCGCTCTGCGCCTTGGCGGCCGGCGCCGCTGGGGCCCAGGATCGGAAATCACCGCCGGTGCAGGTCGATCCGGACGGAACCGTCCACGCTCCGGCCATGAGCGTACCGGTGTCGAGCCTGCTTTCGCCCGAGGGAAAGGCCTACATGGCCGAGCACCTGCGCCAGATGCAGCAACCCGCCCTGCTGGCGCAAAAGGATGGCGTTCCGGTCTTCATGGAGCCCTATCTGGCTCGCCAGCGCGCCTTGTTCCCCCACGACAGGACCGACACCAAGATCGGTGGCGTGCACGTCTACGACTACGCGCCCAAGGGTGGCGTGGCCCCGGAAAACCGCAACCGCGTCCTGATCAATCTGCACGGCGGCGGCTTCATGGGATGCTTCCAAGGCTGTGGCGAGCTTGAGTCCCTGCCCCTGACCAGCCTCGGGCGCATTCGCGTCGTCGCGGTCGACTACCGCCAGGGCCCGGAGCACCGCTTCCCCGCCGCCAGCGAGGACGTGGCCGCGGTCTATCGCGAACTGCTCAAGACCTATCCCGCCCAGAACATCGGCATCTACGGTTGCTCGGCCGGCGGCATGCTGACGGGCATGTCGGTCGCCTGGTTCCAGACGCATGGCCTGCCCAGGCCCGGCGCGATCGGCATCTTCTGCGCGGGCGCGACCTTGTCGTCCTCCGGCTTTGGCGGCGACGCCGACTTCTTCACGGGTCCGCTGGGCGATGCGCGGCCGCCCGCGCCCTGGCCCCCTACCCGGCCGGCTTCGGACAAGTCGGGCATGCCCTATCTGGCCGGCGCCAGCATCAAGGATCCAATGGTGTCGCCGACCGCCTCCGACGCGGTGCTGAGCCAGTTCCCGCCCACCCTGCTGATCACCGCCACGCGGGGCTTCGAGCTGAGCTCGACGGTCTATACCCACACCCAGTTGGTCCGGCTGGGCGTCGAGGCCGAGCTGCATGTCTGGGAAGGCCTGTTCCACGGCTTTTTCTACAATGCCGACGTGCCGGAATCGCGCCAGGCCTATGACGTCATGCTGAAGTTCTTCGACAAGCGCCTGGGGCGCTGATCGAGACTTCGGGACCAGGAGTTCGCCGATGTGCACGGTCAAGCCGGACGCGCCTGGACGCGCGCCGAAAGGCTGGACCCGACTGACCGCGCCTTCCGGGCGCGGTCAGCTCTATGTCCTGCGCGACTTCACCTCGAGCCATCTGGCCCCGCGCGATCTCTATGTCTGGACGCCCGACGGCGTCGACGAGGCCACGCGCCTTCCGGTGCTCTACATGCAGGATGGCCAGAACCTGTTCGACGCTGGGCTGGTGCCGTTCGGCGTGGCCTGGGAGGCGGACGCCAGCCTGTCGCGACTGATCGATGCGGGCCGGATCGCACCGACTATCGTGGTCGGCGTGGCCTGTACGGAGGACCGGTTCGCCGAATACGCACCGGCCTTGATCCTAGATCTGCTCCCCGCCCCTGCCCGCCAGGCCGTCGTCGACGCCTGGCCCGGCGCGCCGAAATCGGCGGCCTACGCCCGGATGCTGATCGAAGAGGTCAAACCGCTCGTCGACGCGGCCTTCCCGACGCTGCCCGACCGCGAGAGCACCTTCCTCGGGGGCTCCTCAATGGGCGCCGTCGTGGCGGCCGAACTGCTGGCGCGGCACGCCGACGTCTTCGCGGGCGCGGCCCTGCTGTCGGCGCATTTCAGCCTATTGCCCGTGACCGAGGCCGAGCCCCTCCCCGAGGGCTTCGCCAAGGACGTCGCCCGCGCGGTCGGCCTGTTTGCCCGGCGCCATATGCCCCGCGCGGGGTCGCACCGTCTTTGGCTGGACCGCAGCACGCTGAGCATCGATCGCTTCTATCCGCCTTCGCACGCGGCCTTCGTCGAAGCGCTGCAGGCGCTGGGCTATGCGGAGGGCGATGACCTCAGCGTCCGCGCCTATAACGGCGTCGGCCACGACGAGGGCGCGTGGCGCGAACGCCTGGACGAGGCGCTCGCGTTCCTGCTCGCCCGGGCCTAGACGACCGCGCTCGCCGCGCGTGGACTGGCTGAACGGCCCGCCCAGAGCACGCACACCGCCGCCGCCGCCATCAGCACGCCGCACAGCATCAGCACGCGGCGCGGATCGCCGGCCAGCAGACTGTCGAAGTACAGCGGCATGGTCACCGCGTTCAGCAGCATCGGCGTGACGATCATCATGTTGAAGATGCCCATATAGACACCGGTACGCTCGGGCGGGATGCTTTCGGACAGGATGATGTAGGGGTTGCCCATGATGCTGGCCCAGCCCAGTCCGACCCCGATCGCCGGCAGGAACAGCCAGGCCTTCTGAGCGACATGCGGAATGGCGAACATGCCCAGACCCGCCGCCAGCAGGCAGAAGGCATGCATGGCCGCCGCACCGTAGCGCCGCGTGAACGGCACCATGGCGAAGGCGGCGACGAAGGCTACCCCATTGTAGAAGCCCCCGACCTGGCCGTTGTCCAAGACGGCCCGGCGGAAATTCTCCGACAGCGGATTGGCCTCGCCATAGACCGAGCGGCTGATCGAATAGATCACGTAGTTCCAGTAGCCGAACATGGCGTACCACTGGAACAGGCTCATCAGGGCCAGCTTGCGCATGGTCATCGGCATGGTGACGATGGCGTCCCAGATCTCGCGCAGGGTCGCGGTGATCGTCAGCGGCAAGGCCTTGAGCCTGGCCCTCTGGTCCTCGCTCAAGGGCAACTCCGGCACGCGGAAGATCGACCACAGGATCGTGGTCAGCGACAACACTGCCCCGACCGTGAACGCCACCCGGGTGATCACCGGAATGTGGTGGGCGTCGACCGCGTTGATGTCGAAGCCCAGCATGTTGACCATGAAGGTCGGCGCCAGATAGGCCAGCATCTGGCCCAGGCCCGTAAAGGCGCTCTGGGACAGGAAACCGAAGCGCCGCTGCTCGGTCGACAGTCGGTCGCTGACATAGGCCCGGTAGGGCTCCATGGTGATGTTGTTGCCCGCATCCAGGATCCACAGCAGGCTGACCGCGGCCAGGATGGTCGGGGACAGCGGCATGAAGAACAGCCCGATGGCGCACAGCACCGCACCGAACACGAAATAGGGCGTCCGCCGGCCCCAGCGTGAGGCCGTACGGTCGCTCATCGCGCCGATGATCGGCTGGACCAGCAGCCCCGTCATCGGACCAGCCAACTGCAGAAGCGGAATATCGGCCTCGTGAGCCCCGAGGTAGGAATAGATCGGCGCCATGTTCGACTGCTGCAGGCCGAAGCTGAACTGCAGTCCCAGGAAGCCGAGGTTCATCTCCACGATACGAAGCCAAGGCAGCCTGGGCTTCAGCGCGTCTTCCATCCTCGTTCCTCCGTGGACGCAAACACCGCGTCCGATCTTCTTGATTGCGGTTAGAGGCTCGCCTGGGCGGCGGACCTCAGCCGGCGACGGCGCGCTGGAGCCACAGGTCGAACAGCGCCAGCCATTGGCCATCGGGCGCGTCGGGCGATCCCAAGCCAAAACCGTGTCCGCCCTCCTCCAGCAGATGCGCCTCGGCGCGAACCCCGGCCTTGCGAAGGGCGTCCAGCATCATCAGGCTGTTCTCGGGCGGCACGGCCGTGTCATCCAAGGCGTGCGCCAGGAAGCACGGCGGCGTCGTGGCCGAGACGTGTCGCTGCGGCGAGCGGCGAGCGACCAGATCCTCACTTGGCGAGGGGCCCAGGAGCGACAGACGCGTCTGCGGATTGGTGTAGGGCGGCTCCAGCGTGATCACCGGATAGATCAGGCCGACGGCCGCAGGGCGCGCGCTCAGCGCGTCGGCGGCGTCGACCGCCGGGTACAGGGACTGGGCGTGGTCGGTGGCCAGTGAGGCGATCAGATGCCCTCCGGCCGAAAAGCCCAACGCCGCGACCTGGGCCGGGTCGAAGCCGAACTGCGCCGCATTGGCGCGAACGACCCGCATGGCGCGCTGGGCGTCTTGCAAGGGCACGTCCCAGAAGGCGCTCCACCCCTCGGCGGGGAGCCGGTAGATCAGGACGAAGACGGTATAGCCGCGCGCGACGAGGGCCTCGGCGACCGCCGCGCCCTCGTGAGTGCCGACCACGAAACTGTAGGCGCCGCCGGGCGCCGTCACGACCGCCTTGCCGTTGCTCTTGGCAGGCCGGAATACATGCAAGAACGGCTTGGCGACGTTGCGGAAGAACCCCGGCGGAAAGCCGGCGGGGACCGGCTGGGCCTTGAAGTCGCCGTTCGGCGGCGGCCCGGGCCAGAGGGGGATCACCTCGGCGTTCAGCCAGTTGGCGGGCAACGGGCCCAAAGCGGGCGGCGGGACCAGGGCCTTGCGCTCGGCGAAGGCCGGAGCAGCGGCGGCGGCCAGACCCGCGCTCAGGACCAGGCGCCGCGACATCGCCCACCGCGCTTGCGTCTTGCTCATGGAGACTCCCGAGGTGCTCATGTCGATCCGGCGTCAGGCCGCGAACGCGGTCTTGAGGGCGGCCTTCCACGCCCGGGTGAAGTCGCGCGACACGCGGGCTTCGGGCGCGACGAAGTCGAAGGCGTGGAAGGCGCCGGGCACGACGACCAATTCGGTCGGCACGCCGGCCAGCACCAGGCGCCGAGCGTAGTCGAAGCTCTCCTCGACGAAGAGATCGATATCGCCCACGCCAATGAAGGTCGGCGGCAGCCGGGAAAGATCAGCCACGCGCGCGGGCGACGCGCCCGCCGGAATGCGCGCCCTGCCCGCCGCCCCGCCGAGAAAGCTGTCCCAGCCGAAGCGATTGGCCGCAGCGCCCCAGCCGATGGTCCCGATGTGCGACGGCGGCGCGCGCGTCGCGCCGGTGCGATCGTCGAGCATCGGGTAGAGGAGGATCTGGCTTCGGACCGGAACCTCGCCCCGGTCCCGCGCCAGCAGGGTCAGGATCGCGGCGTGCCCGCCGCCCGCGCTCTCGCCCATAACCACGATGCGCTGCGGATCGACGCCCAGGCGCCGCGCGTCGCGATGGAGCCACGAAAGCGCGGCGTAGTTGTCCTCCACCGCCCCTGGATAGGGGATCTCGGGCGCCAGGCGATAATCGACATTGACGACCACGCAGTCGAATTCCGACGCCAGTTGCTGGCAGAAGGCGGTGAGATTACGCGCCTTGCCCGAAACGAAGCCGCCGCCGTGGATGTGCAGGATCGCCGGACGCGGCTGGCCGGTCGGCTCCGTCCCGATCAGCTCCACGCGCACGTCGGGGGCGCCGCGCGGTCCGGGCGTGGTCAACAGCTTCACCTCGGGCGCCGGGAGCAGTGGCGGCGGAACCCACAGCCCACGGATTTCGGACAGATTGGCCCGAGTCATGGGAGCGGACGGCTGACTCAGGATCTGCAACGCGGCGGCGCGGAGTTCTGGATCGACGTGCGACAGGTCGGGATGCGCGCCCTCGTCGGCGATCGGCGTCCCCGGCGGGATGGCTAGCATATCCAGATCCTCCTCCGGCCCGTTCGCCACTGAAGCTTACTGCGACGTCACGCGCAGGCGGAAGCCCAGGGTGCGCGGGGTCGGCCCGGAGCCGGAAAGAGGACCGTTTGTGCCGACGAAGGTCGGGCCACGTTCGTCGCCCAGATTGTTGCCGACGAACGCGAACTCCCACGCCCCGCGCCGCACGCCGATCGTCGCGCTGAGCTGGTCGTAGGGCTTCGTGGGGAAGCCGTTGGTCTGCAGACGGTCGCCGCTGTGGCTCAGGGCCACGTTGCCGAATCCTTCCAGGCCATTGGCCAGATCGCGCACGTAGTTGAGGTCGACGCGATAGTTCTGATCGAGCGTGTTGATCAAGCGCGAGCCCGGACGCAGCAGGGGCTGGGCGGCGGCCACGACAGGATTGACCGTGTCGTATTTGCTGTCGTTGAAATTGCCCACGAACCCGACGCCGAGCCCCGGGATCGGGGTGCGCCAGTGAAGTTCGAGGTCGATGCCCTTGGTCGTCGCGTCGCCGAAATTGGCGAAGCCGTTCACACCGTCGATGCCGCCGGTCACCGAGGTCTGGAGGTTGGTGTATTCCAGCTGGTAGAGATTGAGCCCGACCGTCCAGGCGCGATCGTCGCTGCGCCACTTGAGGCCGAACTCATAGTTCTTGGACTCTTCGGGCTCCAGCGCCACCGACACCGGCACGCCCGCCAGCGTCAGGGACTCCACCTGCACGCGGGACTGCACGATGCCGGGGCGGAAGCCCGTGGCGGCCGACACGAACATCGTCAGGTTGTCGGTCGGCAGATAGGCCAGATTGAGCCGCCAGGTGTTGACCTTGGCGTTGGTCGGCACCTTGGCGGTTCCGTCGGCGAACGAGCGGTCGTCGTGATAGGTGCGCAGCCCGACCAGCGGCACCAGCTTGCCGCCCAGCAGGTCGTAGCTGACCTCGCCGAAGAACGCATAGTTCTTAGTCAGCGTGTTGTTGCTGGCGTTGATGTTGACGCCGGGACGGATCAGCGCGTTGACCTGCGGCCCCTGCCCGTCCTGGTAGGATGCGCCCGCGACCCAGTGCAAAGGGCCGGAGGTCGTGGAGTTCACCCGGATTTCCTCGGCGAACATCTTGGGCAGGAAGCGGCTGGAGAATGAACCGGCCGGCGACAGCGGAATGTTGATCCCGAAATCACCCTCCAGATTGCTGGTCGCGCTGGTGATGGAGAAGCCGTCGAAGTCGACCTTGGCCGCCAGGCTCCACAGCTTGAAGTCGCCGTTCGAGAAGCCTTGTTGCCCCGCGGTGTTCTGGAAATAGGGCGGCTTCACCGAGGCCGTGAAGCCTGTGAAGTCCTGGCGCGGCTGGAAATGCCAGTACTGGGCGCGGAGCTCGACATTGTCGGCCGGCCGGAACAGGGCGACGAGACGAAGGTCGTCGTTCTTGGCCTTGTTGACGCCCTTCTGGTCGGGCGTGCCGTCGTAGGCGCCATAATAGGCGTCGGCCCAGCCGGCGTCGCGCGACGTGCCGCCGCTGATGCGGATCGCCAGGCGGTCCTTGATGATCGGAACCGACACCGCGCCGGAGACGCCGTAGTTGAAGCCCTCGGCCCCCACGGTGCGCGAGCCCTCGCTTTCGGCGGCGTATTCGATCTCGTTGAGATTGGGATCGCGGGTGTGGAAGATGAACACGCCACCCGAGGACCCCTGGCCATAGAGGGTGCCTTGCGGCCCGCGCAGCACCTCCACGCGATCCATGTCGATGAACCGCACCGGCGGCGCGATGCCGAAGTTGGTGACGATGAAGGGGACGTCGTCGAGATAGTAGCCGAGCGGCGAGTCGCCGTTCTGGGTCACGGCGCCCCGGAGATTGTAGAAGCGCGAGCCCACCGACTGCCGGAAGCCTTCGAAGGCGCCGGGGATCGTCGACACCAGATCGCCGACCGTGCTGATGTTGCGAGCCTTCAGCTCTTCGCCGGAGAACGCCTGGATCGCCATAGGCACTGTCTGGAGCGTCTGGCTGCCAGTCTTGGATGCGGTGACGACGACTTCCTGCACGGCGCTGACGGAGTCCTGGGCCGGCTTCGGGGCGTCTTCCTGCCCGCTCGCGACCTGTTGCGCCCGCGCGACGCCCAAAGGCGCGCACATCATCAAGGCCGTCGCGCTCACAGCGAGCCACTTACGATTTTGCATTCGTTCAACCTCCCCAATGTTCGAGCGCGTCGTTTCGCTCATCTCCCGCTCTTCAGTTGGCGGGAGTTACGCCTCAGCCTGTCGATAGTGCTGTTTGGCGATATGCGCACACTGGACCGCAAACGATTGCCGGTCAACCTCACTCTTTGGCCCGATAGTGAAAGGTGAGACCAAAGCGGCGCCAAACGGCGCTTTTTCTTGATATTATCGGGAAAAATGCACGCCCTACGCTTACGCGACCAGGGCCAGGCGCTCTCGATAGACAATCGATTGCCATCAAAGGAGCGGTCGAGTCTCGCGTTTACGAAGAATCATGAGCGGAGGCGCTCTCTTCCCAGCGGCGGCCTATCCGCCGCGCCGGTCAAGCGCTCAGGGCGGTCGAGGCGCGAGGGGTCAGGGTCGGCGACAGCAGCACCGACGGCGCGGCGTGGTCGCGCATCAGCGCCAGCAGCGTGTCGACCAGCGCCTCCGCGCCCTTGCCGAGGTCCTGGCGGACCGATGTCAGAGGCGGCAGGGTGTGGCGCGCGATCTCCAGGTCGTCGAATCCGACGACCTTGACGTCGGCGGGCACGACGCGACCGCGCTCGGCCAGCGCCTGGATGGTCATCATGGCGATGGTGTCCGAGGCGGCGAAAATCCCGTCGACGCCGTCGGCGATGCCAAGATAGTCAGAAATGGTCGCCAAGGCCATGTCGGGCACGAAATGCACGGGCAACAGCGCGCCCGCCACGCCCTCGCCCGCGGCCTTGATCGCCTCGCGAAAGCCTCCCAGACGCTCTTCGACCTCGGGCACGTTGGGATCGCCGAAGAAGGCCAGCTTGCGACAGCCCTGGGCGAGCAGGTGTTCCGTCGCGATCCTCCCACCCAGCCGGTTGTCGCTGCCGACGGTGTGATAGGCGTGCCCCTCGATCTGGGCGCCCCAGACGACCATCGGCTTGTAGGTCTTGGCGGCCTGGTCGAGCACCAGCGCCTGGTCCGACTGGCCGATGACGATGATGCCGTCGACCCGACCCGACTGAGCGATACGGTCCAGCCAGTCGCTGTCGCTCGGCACCACGCGGCTGAGCAGCACATCGTAGCCATGGTCGGCGAGCCGGTCGGCCACATGGCTGATCAGGGTCATGAAGAATGGGTCGGACAGATGCTGGGTGCGCTCGTGGCCGAGGGGCACCACGACGCCGATGGCCCCCGTCCGCCCGATCCGTAGATTGCGCGCCGTCGTGCTGGGCTTGAACTGCAGTTCGGCGGCCAACTTCTGGATACGCTCACGCGTTGCCGTCGACAGATGGCCGGCGCCGGTCAAGGCGCGCGACACCGTCGCCGTCGACACGCCGGCGATCTTGGCCAGTTCCTGGATATTCTGAGGTCTGGCCCCGGCCGTCTTGGAGCCGGGCCTAATCTTCGGGGGCAAAGCAACCTCGATGAAAGATGCGTAGGCGGCTCAGCGGACGGCAAGCTTGCTTCCACGTCAAGGCCGCCGGGCCAGAGCGCTCGCGAGAGAGTTAATTCGATTCCGACGCCTGTTCGAGGTCGAGCAAGCCTTCGATGATCGCCGTCTCCGCACAGCCCGGCTTGAGCCGGGATGACACGACCTCGAAGGTGTTCTGGCCGAAGGCCTCGTCGTGGGGAATGTAGCCGGAGGGGGCCAGGCCGTTGGTCAGAGTGGCCATCATCGTCCGGCTCGAGCCGCTCCTGGCCTTGAAGCGCTGGGCGATCGGGTTGAACACCTCGGCGTTGACCCCGCCGATCTCGATGCCGCCGATCTTCAGGAGGCTGAGGCGGATCGGCACGTCCGGTCCGTCGACATAGGTCCCAGGATAGCCGGCCCGGCCGGTGTCCGTCCGCGCGCGGCCGGGACAGGTCACCGTCTTGGACGCGCCGAAGATGCGCGGATTGACCTCCGGCCGATCCAATCCGTCCCGCCCGACGCGCAACACCTCCTCACCGAGCATCTGGCCCATCGTGTTGACCATCTGGCGCTGCTGAGCCATCAGCCTGGCGACTTGGGGATCCTTCCTGTCGAGGCCCTGACCGCCAGGCGGCATGGCATTGCTGATATCCTCCCCGCGCTTGGCGTAGTCGGCGATGCGGATGTTTCTCAGGTCGTAGGTCTGCTGGAAGAAGATCGGGTTCTGATCGCCAGCGGCCCCCTCGCTCCAGATCGCCACCGCGCCCTCCCCCAGGGAGTCCTCGATGTAACGCGATGCCGCGCCGGGGATGTCACCGCTGACCTGGTCCAGTTGCCCGTTCACCACCGCATGGACCGCGTAGTTGTAGTAGACCGCTATTGGCTGGCCGGATGTGGAGGCGATCCTGACCACCGCCACGGTCTTGTCCGACGGACCTTCGTAGTTGGGGCCCTCCCACCAGCGGCGGGTCTTCGGGTCGATGATGTTGCGGTTGATGTTGATGTAGGAGACGCCCTGGCCGTACGCGATCGTGGCCGGTTGCAGCTTGGTCGCGGCTTCGCGCAGGGCCGCGACGATCTTTTCGTCGAGCTGGGGAACGCCACGCGGCACGCTGTGGGAGTGGGTGGCGGTCAGCATCAGGTTCGCCGACGGAATGCCCAGGCTCTGCGCGCCCTGAACGGCGGCCGCCCAGGTCGTGTCCGGCATGCCGCCGATATCCACCGTGACCAGCGCCGCCTTCCGCCCGCCATGCTCGAGCACGGCGGCGCGCACATAGATCGGATCATTGATCCCGTCGTAGCCCTTGGGGAGTTGGGCCTTTGTCGGGGTGATCTCGATCTTGGCCGCGCCGGCCAGAAGGGGCTCGGATCCCGCGGCGCAAAGCGCCGACGTGGCCGACAGTGTGGTCGCTCCCGCGACCAGGGCAAGAATGGCGTACTTCACGTTTCCCTCCCAGTTCAGCCAGCGCTCTGGAGGCGCTGTTGACAATCGATTGCTTAGCCGCTGACATTCTCTCGTATCTGGATCGGCGGCAACGCGGCGATCTAGGTTTCCAGTTCGGCCCGATCGCCGCTCAGTCGCAGGCGCAGCACCGGCGCGAAGGTCGCCCCAAAGCGCCGCGCGCCTACCGCGTCCGCCGGCCGGCCCCAGTCGTCGATGAAGCTGATCACCGAAAGGTCGGGCAGTACGAGCCAGCTATAGGCCTGGCGCGGCGCGGTCGGCGGGTTGGCGAACACCAGTCCGGTCCCGTTCAAGGGTCGCCAGCCTTGGCTCAGGCGCTCGGAGACCATGCCATAGAGGCCCGTCGGGGCCTGTCGCAGGTGCGGCGAGAAGACATGGGTCTGCGTCGACCAGAACATGTAGTAGAGGCCGCCCGCCATGACGACATGCGGCCGCTCCAGCTCGTTGTTGACGTCGGTCGCGTCGATCAGCGGCGGCGTGATCCGCCAGTCGCCCGCCTCGCCCGAGCGCGACACGGCCGCGCCGATCACCCCGTTGAATTCCGATCCGCAAGCCGCCGAGCCAGCGAAGAACAGGTAGTGGCCACCGCCCCGAGGGTCGTGGAAATAGGCTGGATCGCGGAACGCCTTGATGGTCCCTACGACGCCCACGCCACCGTCGCTGGCCATGTAGTCCGCCGGGTCGCGCTCGACGATCTCGCGCAGGTCCCGCCAGTCGGAGAAGCTGAAGCGACCGTCAGATATTCCAAGGCTGGCGCGAGCGCTGAACAGCCTCTGCTCGAAGGTCGGCGACGCCTCGCCTCGCCGGCCCGTGGCGGTGAAATAGAGCGTCAGCGCGCGCTGGTCGGCGTCCAGGACGGCCGAACCGGACCATTCTCGGCTTCCAGGAGAGAAGCCGTCGGGCATCACCGGGCCAAGATGCGACCAGCCCGAGGCGTCGTGCTGCAGCAGATGGATACGCGCGTGCCCATGCCGAGTGTCGGGGTCGTCGAAGCGCGGTGACGCCAGGGCCATCCACAGCGTTACCCCGCGGCCGAACACCATCGGCGAGCCGGATTGCACCTGGACGGGCCATGCGTCCCAGATGTCCAGGTCGGGAGCCACGCGGACGATGTCGCTCTCGACGATCAGCGGCGCCGTGCTCATGCCTCGAGCGTCAATTCGCGCCACGTCGGCGGCCGCCCAGCGATCCGGAGCAGCCCGCTCGGAACTGATCGCTGAAGGAATGACACTGGACATGCGTTCTCCTGGCCCTGCCGAAGAACAGCGCGCTCCGGCAAGGCCGGTGTAGAAGAAAGAGATCGGCTTGGCAAACGATTGCCATCCATTTTTATGCAGCTTGCGATCGGGCCAAACCGCGTATCAATCGCTGGGAATTGGAGCCGCGCGAAGACGCCAGGATCCATCGCCCCCGCACTGCATCGCCCCGAGAGATGCAGCTTCCACCGCTGAAGTCGCGCGGTCGGCCGACGGCGCCGCCTCGCCGTCAATGCATTTTCGCTCGTCCGCGGCGGCATCCATTTTCAGGACCAAACGATGAGAAAGTCCTGAGGTCCACGTCCGAGCGGAAAACCCGCCCAGGACCGCGTCGGACGCGCCTTCGGGACGCTTCGTGGAGCCCCACGGCGAAACACTGCGATGAGCGTCCTTAGCCGGATGGTAGCTCACTGCTCGCCGAGCAGGTTCTGCTCGACGGCCACCCGCCTATCGTCAGCGCGAGGAGCGGCCCGCTGGGCCGCTCCAATTGGCCACTGCGTCAGAAGCGGCGCGTCAGGTTCACGAAGACCTGGCGCCCGATGTAGTCGTACTGGGACGCGAAAGCATAGCTGCCCGCGCGGCCGTATGTGTAGTTGCCACGATCCTGCAGCGCCGGCGACACCTTGGGCGGAGCCTCGTTGAACACGTTGCTGACGCCCACGATGCCTTCCCACTTGTCGGCTTCGTAACGCACCGAGAGGCTGTGATACCACATGGCCTCGGCATGGTTCTTGGCCTTGAAAGCGGAGCCCTGCGGCGTGGTGAAGTTCGATGGCGGCGCGATATCGGTGTCGAACTGGTACTTGTAGTTCGACTGATGCCCGACGAACCGCGTTGACCACGAGAACGTCAGATCGTTCCAGCGATAGCGCAGCTGGGTGTTTCCCACGACCTTTGGCTCGCCGATCACGCCATTGAAGTCGTCGGTCGAGCCCGGGAACAGTTCCTGGGAGTCCTCAAGCGTGTAGCTGAACTGCATGTCCAGGGTCAGCTTGCCCGGGCCGACGTCGCGGTTGTAGCGGGTCGTCAGGTCGATGCCCCGGCTCGTCTGGCTGACGATGTTCCGGAACGAACCGTCGATGTTCGTGATCCCCAGATAGGTCGGCGAATTCGGGTCCAGGTCGCGAGTGAACAGATTGCAGAACGGATTGTTCGGGAAGTCGCTCGACGCGTAGCACTGGCCGATGACGGCCGCGCCATTGCTGGTGACCTGATTGTTGACGTCGATCTCATAGTAGTCGATCGCCACGTTGATGTCGGCGAACTTGGGAGTCCAGATGAAGCCAGCGCTGAACGCCTTGGACTTCTCCGGCTTCAGGTTCTTGCCGCCGCCGGTGACGATGAAGGCCGACGGGTTGTTGCCGCCGTAGTCGCCCGGGATGCCTTGGGCGGCGCAGTTGGCGGCGATGGTCGGGTTCGCGACACCGCCGCCTTCGGGCGGGGCGTAGCGGATGCAGGGGTCGACCGAGGCCTGGCTGAGAAAGCCGCCCTGGTCGCCCAGGTTCAGCTCGAACAGCGCCGGGGCGCGGAACGAGGTGCCATAGCTGGTGCGCAGACGATATTCGCTGCTGATCTGCCAGTTCAGGCCGGCCTTGTAGGTCGAGTTGGTGCCGTACGACTTGTAGTCCGACACCCGGCCCGAGAGGTTCACTGTCAGGGCCTCGACCAGCGGCAAGGCCTTGATGATTGGCGCTTCCAGCTCGGCATAGGCTTCCTTGACCGTGTCGCTGCCCTTCGTGCGGCTGGCGGTGGCCAGGTTGTAGAAGTTCTGGGCGGTCAGGTCGGCGCCGGGCTTGTCGTCCAGCTTGTCGTGGCGATACGACACGCCGACGGCGGCAGACAGCGGGCCGGCCGGCAGCTTGAAGAGATCACCGGAGATGGAGAATTCGGCGATGGTCTGCTCGTACTCCGTAATGCCGGTGTCTTTCAGCTTCAGGTACGTATAGTCGTCTGGCGTCAGGTTGCCGGTGCGCAGAACCTGCTCTGAGAACAGGTTGATCGGCCGGCAGCCGGCAGGCGACCCAGCCGGGCAGATGCCGGTGAAGTCGCTGCTGGCCCAGTCGCCGCCGATGCCGGCCAGGAATTTGGCGCTGTTGATGCCCGTCAGGCTGTACTTGCCCCGGTTCTTGGAGAAGCTGCCGTAGCCATCCCACTGCCAGCCGTTCAGGAAGCCCACGTTCTCGCCGAACCGGCCGCGCAGGCCCAGCACGCCGCGGTACACGGTGACGTCCTGAGTATATTTGAACGGCGTCAGCACCAGGGCCTGCGGGGCATAGAGGCCCCCATCGGCAGGATTGTTCGGATTCGGATCCCAGCCAGGGATCGTCTGAGCCGCGTTGCCCCATGACGCCCCCACGCAGTTGAATGGATTGACGCTGCACGGCGCCTCGGGGGCGATGATCGGGAAAAGCTGCTGGATGTTGGTCTGGGACGACTTGCGCTGGTGACCCAGGAACTCGCCATAGACCTCGCCAAAGCCAACGTCATATTGGCCATCGGCGTACAGGGTGTAGCGCTTGACCGGCGAAAGGAAGTCGGACGACCGTTCCAGATCATTGATCGTGTCGCGATCGTTGAGCGGCGCGAAGCGGTAGCCCGGCAGACGCGGGTCCGCCGCGGCCGCCCCTACGATCGGCGGGTTGGCTGGATAGGCAGGCCCGTCGGTCGCGATGCTGGCGCGGCTGCCATAGAAGGCGCCCGTCGAGGAATAGACCGGAATGTAGTTGAACAACGCACCCGAGGGCCCCGTGCACTTGTACGTGCCGGTGTCGACGTCGATCCAGTCGTTGCGCGCGCCCGTCACCGGATCGAAGCTGTACTGCTGCTCGCACATCAGATCCTTGCGATCGCCGTATGTGAGCGCCTTTTGCTCGTAATACTGGCCGCTGATCTGAAAACGTCCCTTGCTGAGGACCTTTCCGAAGGCGGCGCTGAGCGTGTACTCGTTGCCGCCATCCCCGCCGCCGCCGAACGTGCCGGAGGCCTCCATTCGGCCGCCGTCCAGCTTGTTGCGGGTGATCACGTTGACGACCCCGGCCACGGCGTCCGAACCGTAGATCGACGAGGCGCCGTCTTTCAGGATCTCATATCGCTCGACGATCGCGTCGGGCAGGATGTTGAGGTCGACGGCCGCCACCGCCCCTTGCGTGCCCGCGGGCGGCAGACGTCGACCATTCAGCAGGACCAACGTCCGTTGGTCGCCCAGGCCCCGGAGCGAGACGGTGTTGACGCCGCCACCGCCGTTCACGACGAAATTGCCGAACTGATTGTTGATCTGGGTGGAGCCGGCCGAGACCGACGCGCCCTGCAGGATCTCGCTGCCGCTGACGAGGCCCGCCAGCGTCGAGCCCTCGCTGGTGATCACCTGCACCGGCGAAGTGCTGTTGAACTCGTTGCGCCGAATGCGCGAGCCGGTCACCACCAGTTCGTCGACCTCGGTCGAATCCGGAGCCGCGGCCGGCGCCGCGGCGGTGTCCTGTGCGACCGCCAGCGCCGGCGCCCCCATCGTCACGAGACCCGCGATCATGCTTGAGCACAGCAGTCGCTTTCGGAAGAACATCATAGACCCCTCCACAATCAGCCCTTTTGGAACATCCCCTTCGATGTTCGAGAATTTACAACTTAGGCCCATCCAAAAACGGGCAGCAACCAGCGGTAAGGCCAAGCTATCGGCAATTTTCAGCTGCGTTACAAAATGGCGACACTCTGGCGCCATCGGCAATTTTCTGCCTCGAAGAGCAGCTTTGGGATATTGCGCCGTGCCAAGCGAGCCGCTCTACTCTCGTGACGATTGTGCTCATCGACGAGGCGCAGGTGCGGATTTACTCTAGAGCGTCTTGGCTGGCTGTGCTGAGCGTGGGCCTGGCCTTAATGACGACACTGGCGGCGCCGCGACCCGCCCTCGCCGCTCCGCCTAGCGCCAGGGACTTCACGCGCTACGCGGCGCTGTCGGACGTGGCCATGTCACCGGACGGCCAACACATCGCCGGCTTGATCTCAACCGACGGCGAAGAGCGCCTGCTTGGAGTCTGGAAGACCGCGCACCCCGAACAGCCGCCGTTCGTGATCGCCTCGCGGCACATGCGGCTGATGAGCGTGAGGTTCGTCAAGAACGACCGCCTCGCCGTGGTCGTGCAGCAGACCATAACGGTGGGCTCGTACAAAGGTCACCTGAGCCAGCTCTACATCACCGACCTGAAGGGCGAGAACTGGAACACGGCCCTACCCAAGGCGCGCACGACCACCGACGACGCCGAATTGGCGCAGCGCACGGGTGTTCCGATGATCCTTAGCCGCCTGCCCGCTGATCCGCGCCATATCCTGGTGATGGACACCAATGGGGACGGGGCTGGCGACGTCTATCGCGCGGACGTCTATAGCGGCGGCGCCGAGCTGGTCGAGCGCGGTTCGGAAAAGTTCGATCGGCTGCAGGCCGACGCCAAGGGCCAGATCCGCGCCAAGGTCCAGTTGGACTACGAGGACGGCAAGGCCGTTTACGTCCAGTGGATCCGCAACCCGAAGGGCGACTGGGAGCCGCACTTCCGGTCGTTCTTCAAGGACCGCAACCTGTTCGGCGTGGTCGGCTTCAGCGACGATCCCAACATCGTCTACGTCGCGGGAACGCAGCCTGGGGCCGACAAGTCCGGCATCTACCTCTACGACGTCACGGCCCGAAAGATCCTGGAGCCGGCTTTCGAGCATAAGCTGTTCGACGCTGACGGCGTGGTCCAGGACGCGTCGGGCCAGCTTATGGGCTTCACCTATTCGGGCCCCAACAACGGAATCTACTGGATCGAGCCAAAGCTGGCGGGCCTGGACAAGGGCGTTCGCGCGGCGTTGGGCTTGAAGACCACGCCAGTGGCCTGGACCGATCCGGGAACCGGGCAGAAGGCGCGGATCGGCGTTGCGGACGGCGCCGACCTTTCCGTCGCCTCGTGGTCAGACGACCACAGCGCGATCATCGTCGAAAAGTCGGGTCCGCGCGAGCCTGGCGAATTCTACCTGTTCACCGCCGATGGCAAGCTGTCGCTGCTGGGCAAGGCCCGTCCCTGGATCAAGGCCGAGGCCCTGGGCGACACGCGGCTCGTGCAATACGCCGCGCGCGACGGCCTGATCATCCCCGCGTTCCTGACCACCCCGCCGGCTTCGGCTGGCCCAGGCCCCTACCCCGCCATCGTCCTGCCTCACGGCGGCCCTTGGGCGCGTGACTGGCTGCAATGGGATTTCGGCGGCTGGACCCAGTACTTCGCCAGCCGCGGCTACGCGGTGCTCCAGCCTCAGTTCCGAGGCAGCGAAGGCTGGGGTCGCAAGCTCTGGACCGCTGGCGACAGCGAGTGGGGCCAGAAGATGCAGGACGACAAGGACGACGGCGCCAAATGGCTGATCGACCAAAAGATCGCTGATCCCCGGCGCATCGCGATGTTCGGTTATTCCTACGGTGGCTATTCGGCCCTGGCGGCCAGTATTCGACCGAACGGTCTGTACCAGTGCGCGGTGTCGGGCGCCGGCGGCAGCCTGGCGGACATGAAGCACGTCACCGCCGAGAGCCGTACGATGCGCGAATACCAGCGCCCGTTCGTCGGTGGCTTGGACGCGATCAAGAACGCCAAGGACGCCAAGATCCCGATCTTCCTCTATCACGGCGAGCGCGACACCAACGTCGACATCAAGGAGTCCCGCAGCTTCATCGCGGGGCTCAAGGCTGCGAACAAGCCTTACAAGTGGCTAGAGATCAAGGATATGGGCCACAGCTACGATACGATGACCCCCGCGATGCTCGAAACTCAGCTCGTCGAGATCGAGAAGTTCTTCGGCTCCGAGTGCAAGCCGGGCGGGCTCTAGGCGTCGCTCGCGGAACGCCCCCTCCTAGAACCGGACGTTCAAGCGCTTGGGCGACCGCCTCCGAGCGAATGGATCGAGCGCCAAGAGCGCTGTCCAACATCGAGGCTCGCGCCGACCGACTACTCCTGTCGCAGCGCCTCGCCGGGCGAGGTCGAGGCGGCCGACCAACCGAGGCCCGCGACGGTCGCCAATCCGATGATCACCGCGCCCCCGGCGCCGGCCAGGAAGATCCAGGGACTGACCCCGACCGGATCATCGAACTGCGACAACCACTGCCTCAGGGCCCAATACGCCAGCGGCCAGGCCACCAGACAGGCGATCAGGATCGGGCGCAGGAACTGTCCGATCAGCAAGGCCGCCACCTGCTCTCGTGACGCCCCCAACACCTTGCGAAGCCCAACCTCCCGCGCGCGTCGAGACGTATTGAACGCCGCCAGGCCATAGAGCCCGATGCAGCCCACCCCCGCCCCCACCGCCGCGCCGAGGCTGAAGAGGTTCGTGCGGTCCCGCTGAGGCTTGTAGTAGCGGTCCAGGTTGGCGAGCGCGGTCTTCCCCTCGAACGGAACATCCGGCGCCGCCTGCCGCCAAGCCGCCTCTAGCCGCGCCCGGATCGTCGCCTCGTCGACACCGGCATAGCGCACGATGGTGATTGGCCAGGCCGACGGCCAGTACGCCGGATGGGCGTTGAAGGTGTAGAGCCTGGCGCGCACCTTCTCGGTGGGGCTGTAGAAGCGTGTGTCCTCGACCACACCGACGATGCGGGACTTGCGGCCGTTGAAATCGATGATCTGATCCAACGCCGCCTCGGGCGAGGCGTATTCGAGATCTCGCGCGGCGGCGCGGCTGATGACCACGTTGGTCACCGTCTCGGGACCGGCGTTCGGGACGTATTGCTCGTCGCCGCCATGCGCGGCGTCCAGCAGGCGGCCAGCGATCGGCTTGATCCCGAGTGTCCGGAAATAGTCGGGACCGATGGCCGCCCAGTTCAGGGTCGGCGACAAGCCCAAGCGTCCCGACCGATCCAGGCGGGTGGCTGTCGAGTTGCTGTCGATTGCGTTGTCGGCCGGGGCGCTGGTGCTGGCTGTGAGGCCGGTGACGCCCGGAATGCGACTGATCGCCTGCCAATAGGTCTGACGCTGTTCGGGCTTCACCCCAACGCCGCGCGTTGCGGTGACCAGATAAAGCCCGTCGCGCCGGTAGCCGAAGTCGGCGTTCCGCATGTGCTGGATCTGGCCCACGAAGCCCAACATCAGGATGAAGGCCGCGACCACCGCGGCGAACTGAAACACGACAAGGCCCTCACGCAGCCGCGCGCCAAAACGCCCCCCGCTTGGCGCGCGGCTCGAGGCCAGCACCTGGGCGGGCTTGAAGGCCGCCAGCATGAAGGCCGGATAGATGGCCGCGATCAGGCCAGCGCCCAGCACCACGCCGAACACGGTCGCCACCCAGGGTCCGTCTCGCCGGTAGTCGAGAACCAGCGACAGGCCAGCCGCGACGTTGATCAACGGCAAGGCCAGCTCCACGATCGCCAAACCTATCAGGAAGGCCAAGGCGATCGTGATGGCCGCCTCGCCCAGGAACTGCAGCCGCAGAACGCTCGGCCCGGCTCCGAGGCTCTTGCGGACAGCCACCTCGCGCGCACGCAGACCGGCGCGAGCGGTCGCCAGGTTCACGTAGTTGATCAGCGCCAACGCCAGGGCCGCCACGCCAACCAAGCCCAGGGTTTCGATCGCCGCCCGTTGCTTGGGATCCAGCAGGTGAACATCGCGCAACGGCACGATCTTCAAGGCCAGGATCTGGTGGGGAACGACGGCGTCGCCGAAGCTCTTTCCGGCCTCGCGATCGACGAAGGCGGGCAGTTGCGCCTCGAATGCACGCGCCTGTCCGGGCTTGTCGAACTTGAAGAAGGTCAGGAGCTGAATTGAACCCCAACTGCGCCAACTCGTCTGGTCGGCGAGGCGAGCTGGCGTGATCAGGCTCACCAGATCAAGCTTCAGCTCGGTGTTCTTGGGCAGCGCCTTGATCACGGCGCTGACCGTGTAGACGCTCCGGCCCCATGCGTCGGAAATCTCGAGAGACCGCCCGATCACATCGACCGAGCCGAAGTATTTGCGAGCCAGATCTTCGGAAATCGCCACGCGACTCGGATCCGCCAGGGCCGTGCGCGCGTCGCCCGACAAAAGGGGCGCGTCGAAAAATTCGAGGAAGTCGGCATCGACCAGCTCCAGCTGCTCGGCGGTGGCGACCCCGCCCTTGTGGACGATCACCTGCTGGTTCCAGTCACGCACGCCGCGCAGATCCGGAAAATCAGTCTTCATTTCCTCCAATAGGCCGCCCATCGCGCCAACCCGGGTGTCATGGGGGAAGCCTGGGATGTTGAAAGCGATTCCGCTGGCGTAGATTCGATCGCGCTGGGGTGTCCAACCCTCGTATCCGGTCTCGAACCGATAGAGCAGGCTCAGCGTCAGGAACGCCGCCACGCCCAGGCTCAGACCCAAAAGGTTTAGGCCGGCATAGAGCGGCCGACGGGTGAAGGACCGCCAGAAGGCGATAAGGGTCGATCTCAGCATCCGCCCGTCCTCACAACACCTGGGCGACGGAGGCGACCAGCCTGCCGTCGAGGATGTCGATCCGCCGACCGGCTTGATCGGCGTGGCTGGGCGAGTGGGTGACCATGACGATGGTGGCGCCGGCCGCGTTCAACCCCTTGAGGATTTCCATGACCTGCGCGCCGTTCTCAGTGTCGAGATTGCCTGTCGGCTCATCGGCCAGGATCAGGCTGGGCTCGCCGACGATGGCGCGGGCGATGGCCGCGCGCTGCTGCTGGCCGCCCGAAAGCTGATGGGGAAAGTGTCGGGCTCGGTGGGCCACGCCCACCCGGTCCATCGCCGCCTCGACCAGCGTCCGGCGCGCGCCCTGGCGCCCTGGCCGGTAGAGCAGGCCCAGTTCGACGTTCTCGGCGATCGTCAGGTCATCGACCAAATTGAAGCTCTGGAAGATGAACCCCAAATGCTGAGCCCGGTGCCGGGCGAGAGCGGCTTCGCTCTGGGTCGCCAGATCGGCCCCGTCGAACAGGTAACGACCTGAGGTCGGCCGATCGATGGTTCCCAGGATGTTCAGCAGGGTGGACTTTCCACACCCCGAAGGCCCCATGATGGCGACGAACTCACCTCGCCGGATGTTCATGGAAATCTCGTGCAGGGCCGTGGTCTCGATCTCGTCGGACCTGTAGCGACGCGAGAGGGATTGAAGTTCGATCATCGGTCAGCCTCTCGTGCGAAGTCTCAGAATCTTGGCTTTCAGGAGGTCCTGGGCCCCGGCGACGACGAACCGGTCTCCCGGCGCGAGGCCGCCCAGAACTTCGACCTGTTCGGGATTGCGCCGGCCGATCGTCACGGCCCGGCGCACGGCCTGCCTGCTGTCGGGCGACAGGACAAACGCCCAGGCGCCGCCGGTCTCGGCCAGCCACGCGCCGGGCGGCGCCACCACGGCCACGTCGGACCGCCCCAGAGAAAGGCGCAGGTCGATCGCCTCGCCGCGCTTCAGATCGGCCGGCTGGGCGCCTAGGAATGCCAGATCGACCGTCACCCGCCCCGCCGTCACTTGCGGATAGATCTTGGCAACCCGGATCCGCACGGGACGGCCATGGACGTTCGCGTCAGCGCTTTGGCCTACGGTCAGGCGCTGGAGATAGAACTCGTCGACCTGGGCCTGGAGCTTGTAGACGTCTTCGACATCCACCTGTCCAAGGCTCTGTCCGAGGGTCACGGCCTGACCCGGTTTGAGATCAAAGGCGGTCAGACGGCCGGCGGTCGGCGCGCGAACGGTCAGGACCGAGCGCCCCGCGCCGGCCTGGACCAGATTGCGCCGTAGGTCCTCGCTCGTCCGGGCCGCCTGGGCCCGTTGCGCGGCGTAAAACACCTTGTCGGAGGCCTGCCCCGCCGCCAGCGCCGCCAGCCTACCGCGCTGATAGGCGACCTCGTCGACGAAGGGCCGGATCGCGGCCGGGCTGAGCAGATCGCGCGCCAGAAGCACCTGACGCTTATCCAGTTCCTGCTGGGCCTTGTTGAGCGCATGAGCGGTATCGGCCAGGGCCTGTTCGCGCGCTTCCTCGGCGCTCTTCAGGGCCATGATGCGGCTGGCGTTGTCGCTGATACGGGCGGAAATGTCGGCCTCGCGTGTGGCGACGTCCAGGCTCATTTGGGGATTGCTCAGGACGGCCAGGACCTGTCCCGCGGTGACACTGTCCCCATCGCTCGCGCCAACCCGCTCGACCCGGCCCGAGGCTTCGGCCGCCACCAGCGTGGTCTGGGCGGGAACGGCCTCGGCGCGCACCGCGGCATAGTCGATATAGGGCGCGCGAACGACCTCGCCGACGGTCAGGGTCTCGGCCGCTACAGTCACGGTTCCGGCCTCGGGCGCGAAGATCCAGGCCGCCACGACGGCGCAGGCGACCGCCGCGCCAGCCGCGCCCAAGCGGTAAGCACGCTTGGCGTGCCAAGGCCGGGCTACGCGCCGGTCCATGCCGCCGCCAGCGTCGTCGTCAGGCGTTGAAAGCAGGGCGCTCGAGTTCATGCTGCTAGGCTAACGCACTGCGCTCAATAGGCATAAACATATGATTTTACTTGATTTATTGATATTTTTGGCGCGACAATCACCTTCAACGACGAACGAAAGTGTGCGATTCCGAACATGTCCGAAGGCCGTCCCAAGGTGCTCTTTCTCGACGACGACCCCGACATCCTGGCGTCGGCCAAGCTTGTTCTCGATCGCGGCGGCTTCTCGTTCGAAGGCGTCGAGACGCCTGCAGCGGCGCGGGCCCGCCTCGACCAGGGAGACGTGGATCTGCTGCTGCTGGACCTCAACTTTCGACGGGGCGACACCTCGGGTGAGGCGGGCCTGACTTTCCTGGAGGCCGCACTGGCCGCCAGCCCCGAACTGCCGATCGTCGTGGTCACCGGGCATTCGGGCATGGCGATCGCCATCCAGGCCATGCGGTTGGGCGCGCGCGACTTCGTGGTGAAACCGTGGAACAACGAGCGCTTCGTCGGTTCGGCAAAAGCCGCGCTCCAAGCGCCTTCCCGCGCGCCAATCCCCCTCGCCTCGGCGGACCTCAATCTGGAGCGCTCCGAGCGCGCCCTGGTCCAGGCCGCCCTGACGCGGCGCGGCTTCAACGTGTCCCAAGCGGCCAAGGACCTCGGCATCACCCGCGCGGCCCTGTATCGCAGGATGGAAAAGCATGGGCTCTAGGTCGCTCGCCCCCCTGCTAGCGATCCAGTTCGCGCTCTTCCTGTTTGGCGCCCTGGCTTGGCTGGCCTTCACCCGGGACCTTTACGCCAATGCGATACTTTGCGTCCTGGTGGCGGCGGCTCTGGCGGGCGGGCTCTCTCAGCGCCTGCTTTACGGCCGCCCGCTCGCCGTCCGCACGGAGCCTGCCGGCCAGACCTATGCGGCGGATCTCAGCCGCAGACGGCTGCAGTTGCTCCTGGATCAGACGCCCTCGCCGCTGCTGCTTCGCGGAGACGTCGACCAGATCATCGCGGTCAACCGCGCCGCGCGCCGGCTCTTCGACACGCCTTATGCCCTCTCCCCGCAAGCCCGCCGCACCCTGGCCGATAACCTGCTTCCGGGCGACCCGATCTCTCCCATTCGCTGGCGAGATGCCGTCTACGCCGTCAACCGGGCCGAACTGGTCGAAAACGGCGAGGCGACAGACCTCCTGGCGCTGACGGACATCTCGGCTGACGTACGGGCCGCCGAGGCCATGGCGCTGCGAGATCTGCTGCGCGTGTTGAACCATGAACTGATGAACGCCCTCACCCCCGTGGCCTCGATGAGCCGCAGCGCGCTCGATCTGCTGCGTGAGGGCGGAGAGGAGAACGCGAACACGGCGATCAAAGCCCTGGAGAGGGTGGTCGCGCGCACGACGGGCCTCCAGGACTTCATCAACGCCTATCGCGCGATGACCCGCCTGCCGCCGCCCACGCGCGCGGTCGTGGCGCTGCCGATTTGGTTCGACGTGGCCTGCGAGAGCTTCCAGGCTCAATGGGCCGACAAGGGTGTCGTTCTTGAACGCGCGCCTCCGCCCGACGTCGAGGTCCGGCTGGACGAGGACCAAATGTGGCTGGCGGTCGGCAACCTCATGAACAACGCCGCCCAAGCGGCCTTGGAGCGCCCCGCGCCTCGTGTCCGGTTGACCGCGGATAGTGTGGAAGGTCGCCTCGCCCTTACGGTCGAAGACAGCGGACCTGGCATCGCTTCCGATCAGATCGATAAGATATTCCTGCCGTTCTATACGACGAAGCGATCCGGTTCCGGCGTGGGGTTGAGCCTGTCGCGCCAGATCATTCAGGCTCACGGCGGTGCCTTGAGCGCCCTGCCCCCGGCCCCAGGCGACCTCCCCGGAGCAAAGTTTCGCTTGATGATCGAAGCCGGAAACTGAGCCGCTGATTAGAGGCGCAACGGGCCATTTGGCGATCAAGCGCACGACGTATTTCGCGGGATCTTAACCGCGTAATCGACCCCAGTTCTACCGATCGAACTTCGTCGACAGGATGATCGAGGAGGTGGTGCGCTCGACGCCCGGCAGGTGGCCGATGCTGTCGATCACCTCGTCCATCCGCGCGACCGAGGCGGTGGCCGCCACGGCGATCATGTCGAAGTCTCCACTGACCGAGTGCAGGACGCGCACCTCGGGGATGGCCCGTAGCGCGGCCTCAACCGCCCGGCTCTCCTTGGGCGCAACCTTGATCATCACCTGGGCGCGTACGGCGCCATGTTCATGATCCGGCGCCAGACGCACGGCGTAGCCGACGATCACCCCCTCGCGTTCCAGGCGCTCGATCCGGCTCTGGACCGTCGTGCGCGAGCGTCCCACCCGGCGGGCGAGGTCGGCCGTCGAGGCGCGGCCGTTTTCGCGCAAGGCCGCGAGCAGCTTCTGGTCGACGGTGTCGATCGTCACTTCGCCAATGTTCCCCTGCGTTCTGCCGACATCTTCCCGGCATTTCGACGATCGCGCCACTATGAATCGCTTATGCGCCTCGCATCATGGATCCGCGTCTGTCGCGGGAGAGTGGGACACATGAAAGAGGTCGTGGTTGTCGGGGGCGGCAAGATCGGGTCGATGATCGCCGAATTGCTTGCCGGATGCGGCGGCTATCTCGTCACCGTGGCTGACGCCTCGGCCCAGGCGCTGGAGCGCTTGGAAACCAGCGCGCCGGTGAGCAAGGTCAGGGTCGACATCACAGACGAGGCGGCCCTCGAAGGCCTGCTGGCCGGCAAGTTCGCGGTGCTGAGCGCGGCGCCTTTCAACCTGACCGTGGCCATCGCGCGCGCCGCCAGGGTCGCCGGCGCGCACTACCTGGACCTGACCGAGGACGTGGCCAGCACGCGGGCGGTCAAGGCCATGGCCCAGGACGCTCGCAGCGCCTTCGTCCCGCAATGCGGCCTGGCGCCGGGCTTCATCGGCATCGCCGCCTACGACCTGGCCCAGCGGTTCGACGAATTGCACGACGTGCGGATGGGCGTGGGCGCCCTGCCGAAGTTTCCGTCCAACGCCCTCAACTACAATCTGACCTGGTCGACCGACGGCCTGATCAACGAATATTGCGAGCCGTGCGAGGCCATCGTCGGCGGCGTGCGTCGCGAGACCCAGCCCCTGGAGGACCGCGAGGAGTTCGCTTTGGACGGGGTGCTGTACGAGGCCTTCAATACCTCGGGCGGTCTCGGCACGCTGTGCGAGACCCTGGACGGCCAAGTGCGCAACCTGTCGTATCGCACGATCCGCTATCCGGGCCACGCGGCCCTGATGAAGGCCCTGTTGCATGATCTTCGCCTGCGCGAGCGGCGCGAGGTGCTCAAGGACATCCTGGAGAACGCCCTGCCCGCGACCTTGCAGGACGTGGTGATCGTGTTCGCCAGCGTCAGCGGCCTACGCGGCGGCCGGCTGATGCAGGAGACCTACGCCCAGAAGATCTACGGCGCCCAGATCGGCGGTCGCTCGCGCAGCGCCATCCAGATCACCACGGCGGCGGGAATCTGCGCGGTGCTGGACCTGCTGGCCGAAGGCAAGTTGCCCTCGGCCGGCTTCGTGCGCCAGGAGGACGTGGCGCTGGCCGACTTCCTGGCCAATCGCTTCGGGCGACGCTACGCCCCGACCCAAGTCGCCGACATCGCCGCCTGACGTGCTGAGCTCTCGCCATCTGGCCGCGCTCGAAACCCTGCTCGGGCCGTCCGGCCTCGTGCTGGATCCCGCCGCGCGCGCCGCCTACGAGACACCAGCCCGTTACGCCAAAGGCGTCGCGGCGGCGATCGTGCGGCCAGCCACCACCGCCGAGGTATCGGCCGTGATCGGCTATTGCGTGCGCGAAGGCCTGGTCTTCGTTCCACAGGGCGCCAATACGGGCCTGGCCGAGGGCTCGACACCCGACGCCAGCGGCCAGCATCTGGTCCTGTCGCTTGAGCGCCTTGTGGACACGCTGGACATCGACACCGCCGATCGCACCGCCACCGTGAGCGCCGGCGTGCGCCTGTCGGCCCTCAATGCTGCTCTAGAGCCGCACGGTCTGTTCCTGCCCATCGACCTGGGCGCGGATCCCAGCCTGGGCGGCATGGCCGCCACCAACACCGGCGGCGCTCGCTTCCTGCGCTACGGTGACATGCGTCGCCACGTGCTGGGCCTGGAGGTGGTGCTGCCCGACGCCGCGGGCACGGTGCTGACGCTGTCGCACGGCCTACGCAAGGACAACGCCGCGATCGCCCTGCGCCAGTTGTTCGTCGGCGGGTGCGGGGTGTTCGGCGTGATCACCAAGGTCACGGTCGAGGTCCACCATCGCCCCCGCCAGACGGCCGCCGCCCTGCTGGTACCCCGCGACATAGACGCGGTGCTGCCGCTTCTATGCGCCTTCGAGGCGCAGGCCGGGACGATGCTGACGGCGTTCGAAGGCATGTCCAGAGCGGCCATGGAGCGGGCCATCGCCCACGTGCCATCCCTCCCCAATCCTTTCGCCAACGGGATCCCCGACTATGCCGTGCTGGTCGAGCTGACCCGCGCCTGGTCGCCTCGCGAGGGCGAAGCCAGCCTGGACGAAACGCTCCAAGAGATCGCCGGCCAGTTGCTGGAACACGATGACGCGCACCTGGCCGACGCCCTGTTCGGTCCGACGACCAGGATGTGGACCCTGCGTCATGCCTTGTCGGAAGGCTTGAGGGCCAGCGGCCCGGTGCTGGGTCTCGATCTCAGCTTCCGCCGCCGGGACCTGGCGCGGTTTCGGACCGAAGCCGTAGCGATGCTGGCCACGGATTTCCCCGACTACGTACTTTGCGACTTTGGCCACGTCGCCGACGGGGGGACCCACTTCAACCTCGTGGGCCCGACCGACCCGGACCGTCGCGCGGCCCTGCGCGAGGCGGTGCTGACCCTGGCCATCGACGGCTATGCCGCCAGCTTCAGCGGCGAGCACGGCCTGGGGCGCGCCGTTCAAGACGCCTACGACCGCTTCACGCCGCGCGCCGTGCAGGACTACTCTGCCGCCGTGGCGGCTGTATTCGGGCGCGGATCGGCCAGCATTCGGTTGGCGCCCGCCACGTCTTCCACTCCCTCTTGCCAGGACTTCCGATGACCTCCCTGCCCTCCGCCATCGCCGACGCGCGCGCTCTGCTGGCGCGCCTGGGCGTCGATCCCGCCGTTCTAGACGGCGGCTCCTTGGCCGCGCGCTCGCCGGTCACCGGCGAGGTCATGGCGCGCCTGCGCGAGCACACCGCCGGGGAGGCCGCCTCAGCGATCGAGACAGCCCACCAAGCCTATCTGGCCTGGCGCAAGGTGCCCGCGCCGCGTCGCGGCGAACTGGTGCGCCTGCTGGGCGAGGCGCTGCGTGCGGCCAAGACCGATCTGGCCGCTCTGGTCACCCAGGAAGCGGGCAAGGTCGTCTCCGAGGGCTTGGGCGAGGTGCAGGAGATGATCGACATCTGCGACTACGCCACCGGCCTGTCGCGTCAGCTGTTCGGTTTGACCCTCGCCACCGAGCGTCCGTCGCATCGGATGATGGAGACTTGGCACCCGCTGGGCGTCGTGGGGGTGATCAGCGCCTTCAACTTCCCGGTCGCCGTCTGGTCATGGAACGCGGCCCTGGCCCTGGTCTGCGGCGACGCCGTGGTCTGGAAGCCGTCGGAAAAGACCCCGCTGACGGCCCTGGCCGTCCAGGCCCTGTTCGAGAAGGCGCGCGCGCAGTTCGGGCCCGACGCCCCGGACGGCCTGTCCACTTTGCTGATCGGCGGCCGCGCCGTGGGCGAGGTTCTGGTCGACCACCCCAAGGTTCCGCTGGTGTCCGCGACAGGCTCGACGGCCATGGGTCGGCAGGTGGGGCCGCGCCTGGCCGCCCGCTTCGCCCGCGCCCTTCTGGAGCTGGGCGGCAACAACGCCGCCATCGTCGCGCCGTCCGCCGACCTGGACCTGGCCCTGCGCGGCGTGGCCTTCGCGGCCATGGGCACGGCGGGTCAGCGCTGCACCACGCTGCGTCGCCTGTTCGTGCATGACAGCGTCTACGACGCCTTCGTGCCCCGCCTGAAGGCCGCCTACCCCACCGTTCCCGTCGGAGACCCGCGCGCCAGCGGCGTTCTGGTCGGGCCGCTCATCGACAAAGCCGCGTTCGACGCCATGCAGGAGGCTCTTGATCAAGCCCGGGCGGCCGGCGGCGAGGTCACCGGCGGAAGCCGAAGCGATGTGGCCGGACCGGAAGCCTTTTACGTGGCCCCCGCCCTGGTCGAGATCGACCACCAGGCCGACATCGTCCGGCATGAGACCTTCGCCCCGATCCTCTATGTCATGCGCTACACCGATCTGGCGGACGCCATCGCCGCCCAGAACGACGTGGCCCAGGGGCTGTCGTCGTCGATCTTCACCTTGAATGTCCGCGAAGCCGAGCAGTTCGTGTCGACGGAAGGCAGCGACTGCGGCATCGCCAACGTCAATATCGGTCCCTCGGGCGCCGAGATCGGCGGGGCGTTCGGCGGCGAGAAGGAGACCGGCGGCGGCCGCGAAGCGGGCTCCGACAGCTGGAAGGCCTACATGCGTCGCGCCACCAACACCATCAACTACGGAACCACCCTGCCGCTAGCGCAGGGCGTGACCTTCGACGTCTGAGGCCTGAACCATGTCGCATCTTTCCACCCTCGTCAGCTCAGCCCTGGGCCAGAAGGCGGCCGTCGCGATCCTGGACGTCCTGGAGATCGTCCCCGCCCTGGCCGCCGAGACCGACGGCCCGGTCTCGCGCGGGGTCTTCGCCATGGCTCTGAACGCGGTGCTGTTCCACGACGTCATGAACCGCGTGCCCTTGGGCGCGGCCTATGTCAGCGAGCGTCGGGCCGAAGGGCATCGGATCCTGTTCGACCACGGCGCCTTACGGACGATCGATTTCGGCGACGGCCCGACCGGCGCCTTGCCGGCAGGGCATCAGGCGTTCGCCCGCATCTTGCAGCCGCTGGGCTATGAGGTGGCCGATGTTTACCCGCTGGATCGCCTGAAGATGACCGGCCGGGCCTACGCCCACGTCGACCTGCCCGAAGCGATCCCGCAGTTCTTCGTCAGCGAGCTGCATGTCCAGCGTTTCTCCCCGGCTTTCCAGGTGATCGTCCACGCTGTGTTCGACTCTTCGGCGGACGTCCTGGGTGAGGCGGCCACCACCGCGCTGAAGGCCTTCGCGACGGATGGTGTCTGCGATCTGGACGAGGCGCGCGCGGCCCTGCCCCAGATCGTCGCCGCCTTCGCCCGCACACACGGCCCGCTGCGCCTGGAACACTATGAGGCGCTGAAGGCGGAATCCGCCGAGGCCGCCTGGATCGCCACCGAGGGCCAGGCCTTCAACCACGCCACTGACCGTGTCCCTGATGTCCAGGCCGTGGCCGAGAGTCAGAAGGCGCTGGGCCGACCGGTCAAGGACGCCGTCGAGATCTCCGGTTCGGGCCGCGTGCGCCAGACCGCGTTCAAGGCCCAGCCGGTCTCGCGCACGTTCGTGACCGACGCCGGCGAGCAGACCCTGACCGTCCCGGGCTCGTTCCACGAGTTCATCAGCCGCGACCGCTTCGTCGACGAGCATGGGGTCGAGCGGCTGGACCTGCGGTTCGACAGCGGCAACGCCCAGGGCATCTTCAAGATGACGGAAGCGGCCTAACCGCCCGGTCGCCAGCTGGCCCGGCGCACGACCTGCCCGGGCCGCGCCTGGGTCGGGACGCCTTTGTCGAACACGACGACGCCATTGACCCAGACCGTGCTGACGCCGGTCGCCAAGGCGTTGGGGTGGTCCAGATCCGAACGGTCGGCGATGCGCGCGGGATCGAACAGGACGAGGTCGGCGTGATAGCCCGGCGCGATGGTTCCTCGCTCGGCCAGACCAAGCTGAGCCGCCGTCTGAGCCGACATCTTGTGAATGGCCTGTTCCAGGGTCAGCAGGCGCTTTTCCCGGACATAGACGCGCAGAATCTTGGCGAAAGCTCCGAACCCTCGCGGATGCAGGCCATGTGTCATGCCGTCCGAACAGATCACCGCGTGCTTCCAGGCAATGAAGGCGGCGATGTCGGACTCGGCCATGGCCGAGCCGATCACGGCGTCCACTCGCTCCACCTCCGGATGGGTCGCACGGTAGGCTTCCGACTGCCGGGTCAGCGCCAGATAGGTCTCGACAGGATCGGCATGCCGCTCGGCCGCGATCTGGGCGATGGTCTTGCCGACCAGCGAAGGATCAGGCGCAAACACCGCGATCCGCAGACCCTCGGGCGTGGTCAGCTTGGTCAGGGCGAAGCGAGCGGCGGCGCGATCCTGGAAGTTCCGCTCCGGCAGCAGCACCGACAGATTGCTCTGCCAGTAGCTGTACGGATAGACGTCGGCGGTGATGTCCACGCCCTGCGCGCGGGCGGCGTCCAGCTTGGCGAGGATCCTGGGCGCCTCGCCCCAGCGATCGACCAGGCCGATCTTCAGGTGCGAGATCTGCACGGGCAGCTTGGCTTCGCGGCCGATGGCGATGATCTCGTCGATCGCCGCATCCAGCTTCACGTCCTCGCTGCGCAGGTGGCTAATGTAGCGCCCGCCTCCCGCCGCCGCCGTCTTGGCCAGGGCCACGACCTCTTCCGGCGGCCCGTAGATCCCTGGATCGTACTCCAACCCCGTCGACAGACCCAGCGAACCCGCGCGCAGGTCCTCGGCCAGCTCTGTGCTCATGGTCGCCATCTCGGCCGGCGTGGCCGCGCGCTTGTAGTCCTGGCCCATGGCGCGGGCGCGCAAGCTGCCATGGCCGGTATAGGAGGCGACATTGACGGCCAGGGGCGAGCGCGCCAGCGTTTCGAAATAGGCCTTCAAGGGAAGAGCGGACTCTCCATCTTGACCCACGACGATGGTGGTCACGCCCTGGGCGGTCAGCGCCGCCATCTCCGGCGTCTTTTCCGCTTGCCGATCATGATGACTGTGGGCGTCGATGAAGCCCGGCGCCAAGGTCAGTCCCTTGGCGTCGACGACGGTTTCGCCCCGCGAGGGCTTGAGTTGGCCGACGGCGACGATGCGGTCCTGGTCGATCCGGATGCTGACCGAGCGCGCCGACGCGCCCGAGCCGTCTATCACCTTGGCGTGGACGATCAGCGTCGACGCAAGGGCGCTGGATCCCAGCAGGCACGCCACGGCCGCGCCCAGGGCCGAACGGAACAGTTGAACTCTCATGCGCCCACGCTCTGTTTCATCGGCGGAGTCTATGCGGTCACGTGCGAGGGTTTCCGCCGTTTCCAGGGCCCATGACGCGAGGAGCCCTCCCGCCGCCCCGCGCCGACGCTTACCTTTCCCGGCGCCGTTGCGCTAAGCGTGGGGCGACGATCATCAAGGACGGCTCATGACCGATCAGCGCAAGGACCTCGACCGGATCGACATCAAGATCCTGGCGCTGCTGCAGCGCCAGGGCCGGGTCACCAAGGCCGCGATGGGCGAACTCGTCGGGCTGTCGGCGTCGCGCTGCTGGGAGCGCATGAAGCGACTGGAGAAATCCAAGATCGTCAGGGGCTATCACGCCGAGATCGACCTTGGCCGGCTGGCCAAGCTCTCGACCTTCGTCGTGCAGATCAAGCTGACCGACTATTCGTACGCCAAGGCCAAGGTCTTCGAGGCCGGGATCGCCGACCTGCCCAATGTCATCAGCTGCCAGTCGGTTCTGGGTGGGGTCGACTATCTGATCACGGTGGCCGCCTTCGGCATCGAGCACTACCAGACGATCATGGAACACATGCTCGACACCCTGAACGTCTCGTTCGACTATGTGACCCTGCCCGTGACCAAGAAGCTGAAAGGCGAAGCCAGTCTCGACCTGACCGCCCTGCTGGCCACCGCCCAAGAGCTCGAGACCTGACGCCTATCCCCAGAGGTCCGGCCCGTTCGGCCTCAGCCAGCCGTCTTGGTAGCCGAACCCGCCGTCGACATCGCGAACCAGCTGCATCGGGCAATCCAGGTCGACGATCTCGCAGGCTTGCGCCAGCAGCAGCGCCGGCGCGATGCCCAAAGAGGTGCCCTCCATGCAGCCGACCATCAGCCGCAGGCCCCGCTGCCGCGCCGCCTCCGCCAAGGCCAAGGCTTCGGTCAGCCCGCCAGCCTTGTCCAGCTTGATGTTGCAGAACGCATAGCGTCCCACGACCCGATCCAGGTCCGCGCGATCGTCGAACGACTCGTCCGCGCAGAGCGGTACGGCGCCGCGATAGTCGAGAAGCTCGTCGTCATGACCGACCGGCAGCGGTTGTTCCAGCAGTTCCACGCCCAACTGGGCCATGCGCGGCGCGCGGTCGTTCAGCTGCGCCAGCGTCCAGCCCTGGTTGGCGTCGGCGATCAAGCGGGCCTGGGGCGCGGCCGCGCGGATCGCCTCCAGCCGCACCATGTCGTCTGCGTCGCCCAGCTTGACCTTCAGCGCCGCGTAGCGCTGGGCCCAGCGCGCGGCCTTCGCGCCCATGGTCGCCGGCGTGTCCATGCCCAAGGTGACGAAGGTCTCGACGGGCCGCAACGGCGTCAGGCCCGCGCGCGCCGCGGCGGACACGCCTGAGCGTTTGGCCTCGAGGTCCCATAGCGCGCAATCAACGGCGTTGCGCGCGCCGCCCGGCGGCAAGTCCGTCGCCAGGCGCGCACGGTCCAGCGCCTCGCCGCGATCCAGCCGTTCGGAAAGGTCCCTGAGCTGGAGCAGCATCCGATCGGGCGTGTCGCCGCGATAGTCGACGCCCGCCGCCTCGCCACGCCCGGTGACGCCGTCGGCCTCGATCTCGACCTCGACGACCAGGGCTTCGGTATAGGCCTTGCGCGCGATGACGAAGGGCTCGGTCAGGGCGTGGACCCGCTCGCGCGCGGTCAGCCGCATCAGGCCGCGCCTCGCCGTACCGCTCCCGCCAGCAGGGCGTCGACGATCACCGCCACGCCGGTGCGCACCGGGTCGCAGCAGGGCACGCCCAATTCGTCGGCCGTCTCGCTCAGATAGATCGCGGCCGCCTCGGGCGACAGGCGCGAGGTGTTGACGCAGACCCCGGCGAAGCGGACGGCGGGGTTGGTCAGACGCGCCAGCCGCAGGTTCAGCTCGGCCGCCTCGACCAGGCTGGGCGTCGGAAAGGCCTCCAGCCCGTCGATGGCCGTCCGGGTGGCGTCGTGGCAGAGGACCAGCGCGTCGGGCTGGCTGCCGTGCAGCAGGCCCAGGGTGACGCCCGCATAGGCGGGATGGAACAACGACCCCTGCCCCTCGACGACGTCCCAATGGTCGTCGCCGGCCGCCGGACTGAGGGCCTCGGCCGCGCCGGCCACGAAGTCCGAGACGATGGCGTCGATCGGCGCGCCGGATCCGGCGATGAAGATGCCGGTCTGGCCCGTGGCGCGAAAATCCGCGTCCACGCCGCGCGCCTTGAGTTCCTTGGCGATCGCCAGGGCGGCGTACATCTTGCCCACGGCGCAGTCGGTGCCGACCGTAAGCAGGCGCTGGCCACCGCGCTTGGCGCCCTCGCCGACCACGTTGAACCGGGGGTCTGGTTCCCGCGCCTCCAATAGCCGTCGTCCCAGTCGCTCGGCCGTCTCCCGAACCCGCGGCAAGCTGGCCAAGCGTGTGTGGAGCCCGGAGATCAGGTCCAATCCGGCTTCCAACGCCTCGATCAGCACCGCCTCCCAGTGCGGTGGGATGAAGCCGCCGGCGTTGGCCACCCCGATCAGCAGCGAGCGCGCTCCAGCCGCCCTGGCGGCGGCGGGCGTCATGTCGGGCAGGCCAAGATCGACCTCGCAGCCTTGCAGGCGAAGCTGGCCGACACAGGCGTCCGGCCGCCAGTAGGCCACGCCCAAAGCGGTCTTGGCGCTGACCCGATCAACGTCGGCCAGGAACATCAGGCTCGGATAGGGAAAATCCACGGCGGGCTCTCGTGTTGGCGCGTTGAGGCGGCGGAGACCTTGCCTAGGCGGCGAAGGACCGGTTGCGGGAATGACTGATCGAGGACCGCAGGCGCGAGGTCATGACGGCGTCGACGCCGCGCAGCCGCGCGATCCTGGCGATCAGCGCGTCCAGGGCCTCGGCGTGCGAGGCCTCGACAACCGCGACGAGGTCATAGTCGCCCGAAATCTGGTGCAGGGCGGTCAGGCCGGCGATCTCGGCCAGGGCCTGCTCGGCCCCGACGATGTCGCACCGCGCCAGCCGCAGCATCACGTGGGCGCGCAGCATATCGTCGGGACGGCCGGCGTCGGCCGCGACACCCAGAAATCCGGGCCCGGTGTCGATCTGCTGGAGGCTCAAGACGTTTCTCCGCTGAAGCTCACGCATCAGCTTATGTCGGCGCGCGCCCAGGAAAGCGCCGACTTGCCCGGATCCAGCGAGAGAAACTGTCGCTGATCGTTCTAGCGCAGGACTTTCGTCGCCAGCAGGATCGAAGAGGTTGTCCGCTCGATGCCCTCGATCTCGCCGATACGGTCGATCAGCGCATTGAGCTCACCGACGGTCTCGGCCTCGACCACCGCGATCAGATCATACTCGCCGCTGATCGCATGCAGCGCCGAAAGCTCGGGGATGGCCGCCAGGGCTTCCTCGATGGTCTTGGTGTGCTTCAGCTGGGCCTTGATCATCACCTGAGCGCGGATCAGCCGCCGATCATAGGGATCGCCGAGCCGTACGGTGTAGCCGCCGATGACTCCGTCCTCCTCCAGGCGGCTGAGACGGGCATAGACATTGGCGCGAGACAGGCCCAGGTCGCTCGCCAGCTTGGTCACCGGCTGGCGAGAATCCTCCCGCAGCATGGCCAGCAGGCGGCGATCCAGGTCGCTCAGTCCCCGGTCATCCGATTTCGGCAAGCCTTGTCCCCCTGCTGGCGCTCGAGATCAACGCGGTGAAGGCTCGTCGGCATAGATCGCCGTGCGCGGCGCGGGCGCCGCCGAGGAAATCGCGCCGCGATACATGCCCAGGTCGTTCATGCCAAACGCCGCCTGGCCCTGGCCGTCGATGGCGATCAATCCGCCGTCGCCGCCGATCTTGGTGATCGAGGCCATGGTCCCGTCCGCGGCCTGCTGGATGGTCTCGCCCTTCCAGGCGACCCGGTCGCAGACCTGACGCGCGGCGCTTTCGCGGATGAAGTACTCGCCCGAGCCGGTGGCCGACACCGCACACACCCCGTCTCGCGCGTAAGTCCCCGCGCCGATGATCGGGCTGTCGCCGATCCGGCCCCAGCGCTTGCCAGTCATGCCGCCGGTCGAGGTCGCGGCGGCGACGTGGCCGGCCTGGTCCAGAGCGACCGCGCCGACCGTGCCGAAGAGGTGGGTGGGATCCAGCATGGCTTGGTGATCCTTGCGCCAGGCCAGCAGCTGTTTCCAGCGCTCTTCGGTATAGAAGTACTCCGGCGGCGCCTGTTCCAGGCCCATCTCCTTTGAGAACTGGTCCGCGCCGTCACGGGCCAACAGCACGTGAGGCGACTTCTCCATGACCGCGCGGGCTAGGCTGATGGGATTGCGCGTGCGCGTCACGCCCGCGACGGCGCCGGCCTTCAAGGTAGCGCCGTCCATGATCGCCGCATCCAGCTCGTTACGCCCCTCGGCGGTGAAGACCGCGCCTTTGCCGGCGTTGAACAGAGGATTGTCCTCCAGAACCCGCACGGCGGCCTCGACGGCGTCGAGGCTGGAGCCGCCGGCCTTCAGGACCTTGGCGCCCGCCTCCAGCGCGGCGTCCAGGCCGGCGCGGAAGGCCTTGTCCTTCTCGGGTGTAAGCTCCCCGCGCTCGAGCACGCCCGCGCCGCCATGCACGGCGAGAGACCATTTGGGCGCGCTGTCGGCCGCCGCCGCGGGTGAAGCCAGCGCCAGGACGGTCAGGGCGATGCAGGCGAAGCGGCGAAGGGTCGGAGCGGTCATCTTTGATCTCGGTCTTTACGGACGGTCGGGCGGGTCTATCGGTCGCTGCGGACCAGGGTTCCCTTGTCGACCCGCGCGGTGATCGTGAAGGCGGGCTTGGTGACTTCGAAGGTCTTGAAATCGAGCGTGCTGTCCGGACCCAGCCCAACGATCGGGAACGATGCATAGGTCAGCGGCTGTCCGGCGATGATGGTGGCCGGCTTCTTCAGAGGACGCACCAGCCAAGCATGGCCAGGGCCGTAGTAGCGGCCGACGCCCTGCCCGTCGATCAGCATGGCCCCGGCCTCGTCGACGCCCAGGCCGGTGATCGCGGTGTCGTTCTCCTCCTGAACGAGCCGTCCCACGAAGGTCACCAGCCGTCCCTGCCGATCGCGCTTGTCGAAGTGGGTGTCGGTGATGACCTTCGAGAGATAGGGCAGATGCAGAAAGTCGCGCACCAGCGTGACGCTGGCCCCGGTCGGGTTCTTCAGCGCATCCGGCGAGGTCAGGCTGATCGAATCCAGGCAGCCGTAGACATAGCCGCCCAGCACCGCCAGCCCAGCGCTGGTGCCGCCGATCGGCTTGCCGGCCTTGACGTGGGCGTCCAGCGCCTTGTTCAGCGCCGTGCCCTTCCACGCTCGTACGTAATTGCTCTGGTCGCCGCCGCCGAAGAAGATGCCGTCAGCGCGGGCGATGATCGCCAGGAGCTTGGGATCCTCGCCGGCGTCTTCGTCGTGGATCACCAAGGTCTCGACCGACGCCACGCCGCCGACGTCGTTGTAGATCTCGTCCTGCAGCTCGCGGCCACCGCGGGCGCGCAGCACGACGATGTGGCCGCCGCCGGACTGTTTGACGAACGTCCGGAAGGCTTCGATCGGCCAGTCGCCGCCGCCGAACAATCCCAGCAGCGGCCCCGTCTTGCCGGGCGTCGGCGCGCCGATATCGCCGATCTTGTAGTACTCGTATCCCGGTCCCACGGCGTCGGGCCCCGCCGGCGTATCGGCCCGCGCGGCGGTAGCGCCCATGAGCAATGCGGCCATGGCCATAGCCGACGCCAATCGAACCATCTGGCTTCCTCCATCAGGGCCCAGCCTAACCGCCCCGCGAATTTTCGCGATCGGTGACACGCGCTTCGCCGCCAGGAACAGCCCATTCGCTCAGCATCGCGGCGTGATGACCAAATTGCTGCACGCTGCGCGCAATATGTCCATAAGTTTTGACAATCTGTCATTTCCGACTTCCAATCTGAGAAAGTCGCGATCCAAATGGGCCCAATCTCGGAGCAACGCCGAGGTTCGAGCCCTAGAGGCAGGACCTCGGCGCAACAAAAAAGGGGGATAACGATGAAGACGCATCTTCTTCGCGCCAGCGCGCTGGCTGGCGCGGCCGGCCTTCTGATCGTCGGCCAGGCCGCCGCGCAGACGACGCCAACCACCAGCGACGACGCCGTCGATACGCTGGTGATCACCGGCTCGCGCATCCCCCGCATCGCGACCGAAGGCCCCGCCCCCGTCACCGTCATTACCAGCGACAACATCAAGGCCGCCGGCTTCAACAGCGTCCCGGACGTCATGCGCGCCCTGACCCAGAACGGCGGCGAAACCCAGACCCAGCAGTCGTCCAGCGGCATGGACTGGACCCCTGGCGCCCAGCAGGTCGATCTGCGCGGCCTGGGCCCCAACCACACGCTGGTGCTGGTCAATGGTCGCCGCATCGCCGACTTCCCCCTGCCCTACAATGGCAAGAGCGCCTTCACCGACACCTCGTCGATCCCGCTAGGCATGATCGACCGCATCGAGGTCCTGAGCGGCAGCGCCTCGGCCGTCTACGGCTCTGACGCCATCTCGGGCGTGGTGAACTTCAACCTGAAGAAAAAGGTCGACGGCACGACGGTGGACGTGACGTTCGGCGGATACGAGCACGGCGGCGGCGCCAGCCAGCGGGTGAACGTCTCCAGCGGCTATTCCAAGGGCGACTTCGATCTCGTGATCGGCGGCGAGTTCGTCAACCAGCGCCCGATGTGGGCTTACGAGCGCGACATCCAGGACAGCACCAAGGACAGCCCCAGCAGCCGCACGGCCATCGCACGGCGCGACTTCCTGCGCATGGATCCGTCGGAAGACGTCTATGTCGATCCCGGCGCGAGCACCTGCAAGACGCTCTCGAAACTGAACGGCGGATCGATCGAATATGTGAGCCGCCCTGGCTGGGGCCTCGATGGCGATCCCGGCTACTATTGCGGCAGCTACAGCTCGATCGGCTATGGCACGATCGTCAGCGAGCGAAAGAGCGCCAATGTGGTCGCCTCGCTGAACTACGCACCGCGCGACAACCTCTCGTTCTTCGCCGACATCTCAGCCGGCTACAGTCGCACGCGACAATTCCAGGACGTCCTGAACTGGGAGTACCAGGACGCCAACGGCAGCGAGGACGGGATCTTCTACAACCAGTTCACCGGCGCGCTGGATCTCTGGCACCGCAACTTCACGCCCGAGGAAATGGGCGGGCTGAACAAGGGCTTCATCAAGAACGTCTCGCGCACCCTCAGTATCACGCCAGGGGTGAAGGGCTCGCTGGGCGGCGGCTGGGAGTACGAGGCCTTCTACAACTTCAGCCAGTACAAGTCTTCGATCAGCTGGCCCAAGGTCGTCACCTCGAAGGCCACCGCCTTCTTCCTGGGCCAGCAACTGGGCGTCGACGCCGATAGCGGCTATCCCATCTTCAACGCCGATCCGGCACGCCTCTACACGCCCCTGACCACGGCGCAGCTCAACGCGATCACGGCGCGAACGACCTACAGGCCGATCGCGCGCCAGCAGGGCGTGTCGTTCCAGGTCAACAAGGCCGATCTCTTCAGCTTGCCGGCCGGCCCGGTGGGCTTCGCGGCGGTCGCCGAATATGGCCACCAGTCCTACAGGCTGGGCCTCGATCCGCTGGCCACCGTAAACTACTATTACGGTCTGCGGGACGCCGACGGTTCAGGATCTCGCGATCGCTGGGGCGTCGGCTACGAGTTCCGGGTTCCGCTGCTGCGCAGTCTCGAGCTTTCGACCGCAGGTCGCTATGACGGTTACAAGTACGGCGGCAACACGATCGACAAGTTCACCTACAACGGCGGCCTCGAGTGGCGGCCGGTGAAGACCCTGCTGTTGCGCGCCGCCTACGGCACCGGCTTCCGCGCCCCGGACCTGCACTACGTGTTCGCCAGGGAAGGCATCAGCCACCCCTCGGGCACCGACTACTACCGCTGCCGCAGCGAGGAGCCGGACGAGGACATCGGCGACTGCAGCTATGCCGACGAAGGTCTGGTCAAGGTTCGCCTGGGCAACGCCAAGCTCAAGCCCGAGACCTCGAAGTCGTTCAATTACGGCGCGGTCTGGTCGCCCGTCCGCAACTTCGACATCTCGGTGGACTACTTCCGCGTCCAGTTGGACAACGCCGTGCTCGACATGAGCCTGGACAGCGTCCTGCGCCAGGAAGCCGACTGCCGGATCGGCAAGACTTCGGCCGGGACCGCCGTCAGCGCCGCCTCGCCGACCTGCGTCGACGCCCTGGCGCGTGTGAAACGCAACCCGCTGACCGCCGCCATCAATCCGGGCGCGATCAGCACCGTGACGATCAATCCGATCAACGTCGCCACCGAGCGCACCACCGGCATCGACGTGGCGGCCCACTATCGCTGGCCGACCGACAGCCTGGGGACGTTCAACTTCAGCCTCGCCCATACCTGGGTGCATAACCACACCAGCCGCCAATACCCCGGCGATCCGGTCGAGAACCAGCTGGCCTTCGACAGCGGCTACGACATCCCGCGCACCAAGAGCAGCGCGGCGATCAACTGGACGCTCGGCGCGCTCAGCATCGGCCTGCACGGTCAGCGCCTGGACCGGATCCCCAACTACAACGAGGACGGCTGGACCAAGGCGACCTACATGTTCAACGCCACGGCCCAGTACGAGATCAACGACCGCACGCGCGTGAGCCTGGCCGTCGACAACCTGCTGGACAAGAACCCGCCGCGCGATCCGACCTACTCGGGCTATCCATACTACGACACCTCGTGGTTCTCCTCGACGGGACGCAGCTACTACCTGCAGCTGACGCACAAGTTCGGCGGCGCCAGCGGCCTGTAAGGCATGGGCGGAGCGGTCCGCGCGACCGCTCCGCCACTTCCCGCGAGGAGATCCGCATGACGCCCAGGCTGACCTTGGCCCTGTGTCTGGTCCTGACGACCGCATCGGTCGCACTGGCCGGTCCCAAGCCTGCCGCGCCGACACCGCCGATCCCCGCGGCGCGGGCCATCGATTATCCGGGCGTCATCGAGCTCAAGGTCGATGTCAGCGATACGACGCGCAAGGTGTTCCGGGTCACCGAGATCCTTCCGGTGACGCCTGGCTCCCTAGTGCTCTCGTTGCCCAAATGGATCCCCGGGGAGCATTCGCCCAGCGCCCAGATCGTGCTGATGAGCGGCTTTTCGATCACCACCGACGACGGCCGCCGCCTGGCCTGGCGGCGCGACCCGGTCGAGATGACGGCCTTCCACGTCGATGTCCCGGCTGGGGTCCAATCCCTCACCATCCAGCTGGAACAGCCCACGGCCCAGCCCGGCGGCCCTGTGCGGATCGCGGTGACACCCAATCTGGTGCTGCTGAAATGGACGGCCGTCGCCCTCTATCCGGCCGGCTACGAGGTCGGCCGCATTCGCGTCCGCCCGACCCTGACCGTCCCGGCGGGCTGGAGCCTCGCCACCGCCCTGGACGGCGCGGAGACCACCGGCGCGACCACGCGCTTCGCCGCCACCAGCTTCGAAACCTTGATGGATTCCCCGGTCTATGCCGGCCGCCACAAGGCGAGCTTCGACCTCGCTCCGGGATCGCCGCGGCCAGTGCGCCTGAACGTTTTCGCGGACGATCCCAAGGACCTGAAGGCGACCCCGGCCCAGATCGAGGTCCATCGCCGCCTGATCCAGCAAACCGACAAGCTGTTCGGCGGAGCGCGCAACTTCGACCACTACGACTTCCTGCTCAGCCTGAACCCCACGGTAGGCTATCTGGGCGCCGAGCATCAGCGGTCCAGCGAGAACGGCTACAGCTCGGCGGGCTATTTCACGGCCTGGGAGACCGCCTTCAGCGGCCGCGACATCCTGGCCCACGAATATGTACACGCCTGGAACGGCAAGCACCGGCGTCCGGCCGACCTGTGGACGCCGGACTACACGACGCCGATGCGCAACAGCCTGCTCTGGGTCTATGAGGGCCTGACCGAATACTACGGCGACACGCTAGCGACGCGGTCGGGTCTCTATTCGCCCGAGCAGATGCGCCAGCGCCTGGCCCTGATCGCGGCCAATGCCCAAGCCACGCCGGGCCGCAGCTGGCGCAGTCTGCGGGACACGACGAACGCCTACATCATGAACTCGGCGGGCGGCACGGGCTCCACCAGCTGGCTGCGGTCGCTCGACTACTACGAAGAGGGCCAGCTGCTGTGGCTGGACGTCGACACCCTGATCCGCGAGCGCACCCATGGCGCCAGATCGCTGGACGATTTCGCCCGCGCCTTCTTCGGCGTGGACGACGGCGACATGAGCGTTTCGACCTACGACTTCGAGGATGTCGTCGCCGCCTTGAACGCGGTGACGCCCTACGACTGGGCCAGTTTCCTCAATGCCCGCCTCGACGCCCACGATCGCGCGCCGCTCGACGGCCTGGCGCGTTCGGGTTGGGGCCTGGTCTTCGAGACGCGGCCGTCGGCCTATGTCACCGCCTATGAGAACGACGCCGAGGTCAGCCTGTTGACCTTCTCGCTGGGCGCGGAGATCGGCCGGGACGGCGCGGTCAAGGAAACGCTCTGGGACGGTCCGCTCTTCCGGGCCGGCGTCATCGCCGGAACCCGGATCGTCAGGGTCGCCGGCAAGCCCTACACTCCCGAGGCCCTGAACGCCGCGATCATCGCGGCCGCCAAGCCAGGCTCGCCCCCGATCACGCTCGGTGTGAAGGCCGACGACCAGGTCCGCGTCGTTCGGGTCCCCTATCACGGCGGTCCGAGATATCCGCGCCTGAAGCGTCTGACGCAGACTCCCGACCGGCTTGAGCAGATTCTCTCGGCCCGATAGGCGACGCACGCGGCGGGCAACGCGGCCATGTCAGACTGGACGAGACCGCCAGGTCCACCATCCCATTTCAGGGCTGGCGTACGTTGATGGCTGGCCGCCGCCTCCGCTCCAGTCGTCGCGCGGCAAAAATCCAAAGCTGTGGATCCACCGTCCACCTGCGCCGTTTCAACGGTGCAGCTGCCGCCAAAAAGACAAACTACACGTTGTATTGCCCACAATCTGGAGGTGACATGGCCCAGGACTGCCGGACCGCTGAGTTCTCGTTTTTGGTGCCGGACGACTGGAAGGACCGCCGGGTGATCGCCTGGTCCAGCCAGCCTCGTCCCGGACAGGCGGTGGTTCCCAACATCCTGGCCACCTACGACCGACTTCCGACCGACAAGACCATCGAGGCGTTTGTTGACGCGCAGGCAGCGGACCTGGCCCGCCAGGCCAAGAAGTTCAGTCTGATTGGCCGGCGCGAGGTGCTCATCGACGGCCGCCGCGGCCTGGAGATCCTGTTCCGGTGGGACGCCGGTTCGGGCCTCTTGCGCCAGCGCCAAATCTACGTGCCGCTCGACGACGGCAGGCTGATCACGCTGGTGAACACGGCGCTGGACAGCGAGTTCGAGGCCGTCGACCCGCTGTTCCTGGACATGCTGAGCGGCTTCAAGTGGTTGTAGGCTTGGAGTTCTAAGCGATGGAAGCCGCGCTTGCCGCCGCCCGCGTGGGCGATCAGATCGAGCATTCCAATGCGATGCTGGGCTTTCTGATCGGCGCGGCCGTCGGCTTGGCGGTGGGCGTGGCCCTGCTCGGCGCCGTCGTGGCCGCGCCGTTCACCGGCGGCCTCTCTCTTTGCGCGGGGGTCGCCGCGGTGGCCGCCTTGGGAGGCATAGTCGCGGGGGTCGGCGCGGGAGCCATGGCCGGCGGCGTACTGGGCGGGCTGATGAGCGTGCCGAGCGGCCCCATCATCACCGGCTCCCTGAACGTCTTCGTCAATGGCATCCCCGCCGCGCGCGGCGTCCGGGACATTGTCGCCTGCATCAAGCACGGCCAGGTCCCGAAGCGGATCGCCCAGGGCAGCAAGACCGTCGGCATCAACAGCCTGCCGGCGGCCCGCAAGGGCGACAAGACCGAGTGCGACGGGACGATCGCCGCCGGCTCGCCCAACGTCTTCATCGGCGCCGAGCCGGGCACCTTCCTGCCGATCAGCCCCGAAATCCCCGAATGGATGAGCGCCACCGCCAAGTGGATGATGATCATCGGCGGCGGCGTGGCCTTGGGCGCGGGCCTGCTCGGCGCGGCGCTGGGCGGCCTGGCCGCGGTCGCCGCCTTTGTCGGCGAGGTCGGGCTGGCGGTGGTGACCAGCGCCGCCGGCAAGATGATCGGCGGGGCGATCGGCGAGGCCTTCTGGGGCGAGAAGGGCCGCATTGCCGGCGAGACGATCGGCGAATTGGCCGGCGTGCCCGGCGCTCGCAACGCGATCCGCAGCCTTCGTGGCCATCCGGTCGACGTGGCGACCGGCGAGCTGATCGTCGAATACACCGACTTCGAACTGCCCGGTCCCCTGCCCCTGACCTGGACGCGGCGCTGGAACTCCGCCTCGAACGTCAACGGCGATCTCGGCTGGGGCTGGTCGCACCCGTTCGACATGGCGCTGGAGGTCCTGCCGCGCGAGGGCCTCGTGCGCGCGCGCCTCGACGATGGTCGCCTGACCTTCTTCCCGATCCCCAGGCCGGGCGAGCCTATGGTCAACCTGGCCGAACAGCTGGTGTTGCACGCCCAGGCGGACAGCTATCGGCTCGGAAGCTATGACGGCCTGAACCATCTGTTCCAACGCCACCCCGACGGCGTTCACCGCCTGGCGGTCGTGCGCGACGGGGCCGGAAACCAGATCCGGATCGAGCGGGACGAGGTCGGGCGGATCCTGGCCCTGATCGACGCCGGCGGACGGCGGCTGCGGGTCGCCAGCGACGAAGCCGGACGGATCGTCGGCGTTGACGGCCCGCATCCCGACGAGCCTGGCGTCTGGCGGCGTCTGGTGTCCTACGCCTATGGCGCCGACGGCGACCTCGTGGAGGCGACCGACGCCCGCGGGGCCTCGGCGACCTACCGTCACGCCCAGCATCTGATCGTCGAGGAGCAAAGGCGCGGCGGATTCCGGTTCTACTTCCGCTGGGACAACCTGGCCTTGGGCCGTCGCGCCCGCTGCGTCGAGACCTGGGGCGACAACAACCTCTACCACTGCCGGTTCGACTACCGCCCCGACGACCATGTCACCGTGGTCGCCGACGACCAGGGCGCGGAGACGCTCTACGCCTACAACCGCATTGGCCTGGTGGTGCTGGAACGCGATCCGCTGGGACACGAGCAGCATTGGCTCTGGTCCGAGACCGGCGCCCTGCTGGAGTACAAGGATGGCGAAGGGCGCGCCTCCACCTTCGCCTATGACGATCTGAACCGTCTCGTGCGCCAGACAGGGCCGGACGGGGCCTCGACCGAGGCCGGTTTCGAGGCTGCGCTCGACGCCGCGTCGCTGGACTCGCCCAGCCTCGGCCTGCCGCTTTTCGCGACCACGCGCTCCGGCGGCGTCAACCGCTACGCCTACGATCATCGCGGCCAACTGATCTCGGCGATCGATCCCCTCGGGCGCGAAACCAGGTTCCTGCGAGACGAGCGCGGCCTGCCGCTGGCGATCCGCGACGACGAGGGCGTGCTCCGCCGTTTCGGCTGGGACGAGCAAGGCCTCTTGGCCTGGGAGACCGACGGCCGTGGCCGCGGCCGCGAGCTGCGCCACGACGCCCTCGGCCGGCCGCGCGCCGTCACGGTCGACGGCCAGACCACGCGTTATGAGCGCGACGAGAACGGCAACATCCTGACCATCACCCGCGCCCGCGACGGGGTGCGAGTGCGTCTGGCCTACGACGCCGAGGACAATGTCGTAGAGCATGTCGATCCAGGCGGACGGACGACCCGCTGGGAGTATGCCGGCCTGCCGGTCCCGATCGCGCGCACCGAGCCCTCCGGCGATACGCTGCGCTACGGTTATGACGGCGTGCTGAGGCTGGTCAGCCTTACCAACGCCAAGGGCGAGGTCCATCGCTTCGACACAGATCCCGCCGGGCGGGTGGTGCGCGAGACCGGGTTCGACGGACGCGAGATTCGCTATGCCTGGGACGCCAGCGACCTGATGGTCGAGCGCCGCGATGCGGCCGGCGCCACGCGCTTCCATCTCGACGAGGCTGGCCGGGTGATCCTGGTCAACTACCCCGACGGCCAGCGCCACCGCTTCGCCTGGGACGCGGCCGGGCGCCTGCTGTCGGCGGTCTCGCCGGAGCGTTCGGTTCGCCTGGCTTATGACGCGGCCGGACAACTGATCAGCGAACGTCAGGACGACCTTGCCCTTGTCCACCGCTACGACGGCCGGGGGCGGCGCACCGCCACGCGGCTGCCGGACGGACGCGAGGTGGCGGTCGTCTATGACGCTGGCGACGGTTTCACCGCGGTGTCTCTGGACGGCCGCGTGGTGGCCGCCGTGCAGCGCGACCAGGCCGGCCGCGAGGTGCTCCGGCGCGCTGGGGCGCTGGAAACCGCTAGCGAACACGATTCCGCTGGCTTCCTCGTGCGCCAGCACGCCCAACGCCGAGGCCACGCGACGCCGGTGATCGAGCGTCGCTACGCCTATGATCTCCACGGCCAACTCGTGGCGCTCAGCGACCTGGCGCGGGGCGAAAAGCGCTATCGCCACGACAGCAACGCCCGGCTGGTTGGGGTGGAGGGAGCGACACCGGAGGCCTTCGTCGCTGATCCTTCCGGCAACATGCTGCCAGTGGGGCCAGGCGGTGTCGAAGGTGTCGCCAGCGGCGATCGCTTGCGGGTCTGGGGCGACCGGCGCTTCGAGTACGACGCCAACGGGCGGCGGGTCCGCGAGCTGCGCGGAGCCGGAGACGGACGTGAGCTGCGTTACGCCTATGACGGGACGGGACGGCTCTCGGAGGTGGCGGAGCGCTCGCGCCGAGGCCTGCGGGTAACGCGGTTCGGCTACGACGCCCTGGGCCGGCGCGCCTGGAAGGAGACGCGCGAAGCGCCGCCGAACGCCGCCAACGCCGAGCCTGGCGCGCCGGCTCCAGAGCCGAATGTCGCGCGGACGGTGTTCTACTGGGATGGCGACGTGCTTCTGGCCGAAAGCGCGGCGGGCGCTCCCGATCCACTGTCGACCCTCTATCTGCATGAACCCGGCGCCTTCAAGCCGTTGGCCCTGGCGCGGCGGCGCGCGCCGGACGAGACTGCGGAGCTTCATCACTTCCAGCTGGACGTGGCGGGCACGCCGCAAGAGCTGACCAACGACAATGGCGAGGTCACTTGGCGGCGCGACTTCACGGTATGGGGCGCGGTGGCGCGCGAGGCGGAGTCGGAGGTGGACAACCCCATCCGCTTCCAGGGCCAGTATGCCGACGCGGAAACCGGCCTGCACTACAACCGCTTTCGCTACTACGACCCCCACGTCGCCCGATACGTCTCCCCCGATCCGATCGGCCTGGTGGGCGGCCCCAACCCCTATGCCTATGTCCCCGACCCGACCAGCTGGATCGACCCGCTGGGCTTGACGCCGTGCAAGTTTGATTGGAAGGCGGGCAGGCTTCGCGAGGTGGAAACAGGGCGCTTCCATCCCTGGCGCCCCGATCCGAAGACCTATATGTCAGCCGGGCAGATCGACGCGCATCTGGCGCCGTTCCGCAATGGTGCGGCTAAGATCGTCCCAAGCGCGCCGACGCGCCCCGTGGGCCCGCCGCAAGGGCACTACGTCATGTCGCGGTCCGATGCGGACGCGGTCATCAAGCGGACCGGCGGAGATCCCCGAAAACTGGAACAGGAGTTGGGGCTCGACAACGGCTATCTCGGTGATAAGCCGCAGCTCATCGCGATCGACAATCCGCAAGGATTGCGCATGCCGACGGGCAACGAGCCTGGCGCGAACGAGCATTGGATTCCTGGCGGCGTGACAAGCGGCGGCGTGCGCGAGGCGGTCATCAACCAGACGCCGCTCAGCGATATCAAGGTCATCCCGATCCCGCATTCACCTTAGGACGGAACATGGTGGAATATCTCGGCACCTGGCAGGGCGCACTGCTGCTGCGGCGGGGCAACACGTATTTCCAGCAGAGCGACGATGGGGCGCTGGGGCCGAAGTGGCGCGAGTTCCGCATCTCCAAGGCGGAGGCGGAGGCCATAATGGCCATGGGCCGGACGCAGTACGACATGGTCTTCGGCTACAATGACGACAATATTCCTCCGCCCGCCGACGAACCTTTCTGGCGCACCAACCCGGTCGAATATCTGAGCTGGCATCGCGATCACGATCCATCGCCTTGGTCGGAAATGGCCGATCAGGCGTTGCAGAAGCTGGGTGAGTCAGCCCCGCGCCGCAGCCATTGAGCGCTCCGGTTGCGACTTAAAGTCAGTGACAGCATGGCCGACCTTTCATCCATTGAGGTCTCATGCCGCCCAACCGATCGAGACAAGGTCATGCTGATCAAAGACCTGATCGAAGCCACTTTCGCCAAGACCGTGGAGCTCTGGGGCGAGCCCGTCGAAGGCATGGCCCCGAAGCTGTGGCCGCCCGAACCGATGGGACAAGGCGTTCCGACGATGGCGCCGTGGGTCAATCGTCCTTACAGCCCTATGCTGCGGGAGCGGTTCGAGATCTGTGGCCGCTGGACGATCGCCGCTCACGGCCACTGGCTTTCGACCGTCGACATGGAGGCGCTCTGGTCCGACGAGAAGACGGCGGCCGATCCGCTTCTGGAGGGCGTCCGGGAGCAACAGGTCGCCGGCATGGAGAATTGGGCGAACGAAGCCTCCAGCCTGTTCGGACCCGAGCGCCTCTCGCTGTTCGCCGGCAGCGACTACACCTACGAGAAGGTCTATCTTCTGTGGGTGGACTACAAGCCCGAGCCGGAGCTCTGGGTCTACGACGCTAACGGCGAGTCCCGTTATCGCGACCTGGCCGCCTATCTCCAGGCCTATCTGGACGACGACGTCAGCGCCGCCAACAACACCTGGCGAGCCTGAAACTGGTGGGCAAGGCGGCGGTTCGACCGTCCGCCGTCCTCCATTTTACGCCGCCAGGTAGCGGTCGGCGGACGTCACCAGCTTGTCGCTCGCGACCGGCCCCGAAATCAGCGACGTCAGCCACGGATCAGGATTCCGGCCGGTATCGCTGACCGGGATGATCAGCTGGATGGAGCCGCCCGCGTAGGATCGCCGCGTGACGCGCCCGCCGCGATCCTGCTCGGCGGCCGACACCTTGGGCTGGAACTTGGTCGCGCCCCAGCAGGCGGGGATAGCCTGGCCACGCGGCACGTCCATGAACCAGACCAGGCCCTTGTCGCCCCAGTCGTCGCAGACGGCCCATCTCTGGCTCACCTCCTTGACGAGGTGCTTGCCCGACGGGCCGGCGGACAGGATCTCGGCGACCTCGCTGCCATAAAGCCAGAAGCGGCCGAGGCGCCCGTTCGCGCCCCGACTGGAGTCACTGAATCTGACCAGGCGGATCGGCCCGCCGATCGTGGTGAACCGGAAGAACCCGCCTTCGAACGACTGGGCTTCCTGAACGCTGATGTCGAAGGGACTCAAGGAACACCTCTTTGGAGAAGCGACTTGACGGATCAGGCCTTCAGCGTGGCGTTGACGCCCTGCGACTTGAGCTGGCCATTCATCCACTCGGCGACGGCCAAGGCGCAGGCGCGGTCACCGACGACGTCGGCCCAAGGCACGCCCCCGGCGGCCCCGTGCGTGCCAGTGAACTTCTTCTCCTCCAAGATGCCGTGGCCGTCGAGCCAGCGACCCGTGTTGTAGAAGTAGAACCGCGACTTCACAGGGTTGCGGATCCAGAAACCCAGGCTTCTGGCCGTGCGCGCGTGGGCGACGAAATCCACATTGTCGGGAATGGTCTGGGACAGGCCAAGCTCGCTGGTCTGCATGTCGACGGCGTCGAACAGGAACATCGCCTTGACGCGCTTGCCCTGCGCCTTGAGCCGCTTGGCCGTGATGATCGCCGTACAGCCTCCGCGGCTGTAGCCGACCAGCATGATGGGACCGGAGCCTTGCGCGGCCCCAACGGCGCGGTCAGCGATCTGAGAGACCTCGCTACCGGTCAGCGAAGGTCCTCGAAAGTAAGTACTTCCAACAACTTGCTTGGCTATCTGACTGGGGAAGGAGTTCCCCATTTCTTTCGCATACTCCTTGTCGTCGCTCGGTCCGGTTCCATCGATGATGACGATCATACTCTCTCTCGCTGGCCAGAGGTCGCGGGAGCCTAGCGCTAGCACTCAGCACACTCAATACAGATCAACCACCTTTTGTTGTATTTTGAGAAAACCTCTTACAGTTCAAGCCGATGATGTCAGATCATTTTAAAGCAAAGCTTGACCTTTAAAACCGCCAAATGCTTCGGAACCTTTGTAAGACTTATCCGTTCTGCGCCGCCCTAAGGGCATCAATCCTGTCACGCTCGTGGCGGAACGCCTCCAAAGCTTGACCATTGAGGGTTCGCCCCTGATTGAGCTGGAAACTCATGGGGTCGACCTGGGCGCCGCCGACGATCACCTCGTAGTGAAGATGCGGCCCTGACGAGAGGCCGGTATTGCCAGAAAACGCGATCGGCTGGCCCTGGCGCACCGTCGCTCCGACGACGACACCGGGCGCGAACCGCGAAAGGTGGGCGTAGGCCGTCTCCAGATCCGCCTTGTGCCGAATCCGCACGAAGTTGCCGTGCCCGCCGTGGACGCCGACGAACTCGACCACCCCATCGCCGGAGGCCAGGACGGCGGTGCCAATCGGGACGGCGAAGTCCGTCCCCTTGTGAAGGCGGGTATAGCCCAGCACCGGATGAAGGCGCGGCCCGAAACTGGAGGTGATGCGCGCGCCGTTGACCGGCGTGCGCATCAACCCGCGCACGACGCTGACGCCATTGCCGTCGAACCAACTGGGCTGAGCGTCACCGGACGGCTGAAAGGCATAGAGGGCGCGGGATTTCGCCCCCGTCTGCAGCGACACGTAGACGAGCCGCTCGCTGCCGGCCACGCCCCCCTCGCCGTCCATCTGGCGCTCGAACGCGGCCTCGAAGATGTCGCCCGGCTTGATTTCCCGCTGGAAGTCGAAGTCGAACGCGAACGCGGCGGCGAAATCATCGATCAACGAGTCCCTGACGCCAGCCGCCACGGCGGACGAATAGAAACTGTTGGCGTCCATCTCGCCCCGCACCACCTTGACCGCGACGACGCGATCCGACGCCAGGGGCTTTGCTTCCACGCCGCTCGCGCCGTCACCCCTCAACAGCAGGCCGGAACCGTCGGCACGACGCAGCTCGATGCTGTCCACGACACCGGCCTGACCCGGGCGGAAGCGCAACGCCACGCGAAGCTCGCCGGGCGCGGCGTTCAGCTTTTCGTTAGCCGCCAACCCCAGCCGAACCGCTCGCTCCATGGTCACGCCCTCGGCGACCAGCGCGGCCGCCAGATCCTGGACACGGTCGATCACGAAGGTCCGGCGCAGGCCTTCGACGCGCGCGGGCCCAGCGGCGGGGGCCGGCCGCGACGACTTCACGGGCGCTCGCCACGCCATCCATCCTACCACCAAGCCCGCCGCCAAGAGCGCCACCGCGCCCAACATGACGAGATTACGACGACGCAAGGCCGAGCTTGACCGTGACAAGCTTGACTGTTCGGCGGCGGTTTTGGCGGGGGAAGAAGTCTTTCTCACCCAGCTACGGGGATCGAAGGAAACTTCATCGTCGGAACGGCGATGCATCCGCTTGCCTTTGCTTGCGTTTCCCAAAGCATAGCTATGGGTGACGGTCGAACCAGCGCCAAAATGCCGGAAATCCGACTTCCGTAGCTCTATCGACTAGTGTTTAAGTGCAACCCCCAGGGGAACGAGGGAAGCGTATGCAGAGCGACAGCCGCGTCGCGTGGCGCGAGGGTCTTTTCCTTCGACAACAGCACTTCCAACAGCAGGATCGCTATCTGGAGGCGCTGATTACAGCCCGGGCCAGCGGCCTGCGTCCCTATCCCTGGGGCGTATCGCAACTCAAGATCAACGCGGACCTGGCGGCATTGGGCAAGTTCGCGGTCGAATCAATGTCGGGCGTGTTGCCGGATGGACTGCCCTTCTCGATTCCGGGTGACCTGCCGCCGCCACCGCCGCTCGACATCCCCGCCGACGCCCGGGATGTCGTCGTCTACCTGACCCTCCCCGCCCGCCAGGCCGGCGCCGTCGAGTTCAAGGGACGCGAGGAGCGCGACACGGCCGCCGTGCGCTACCTGGTCGACGAAGAGGACGTCACCGACGCTTTCTCCGAGGAACGCGGGCAGGAGCCGATCGAGGTCGCCCGACCCAACCTCGCCTTCGGGGTGACCCAGGACCAGACCTATGGCCGTGTCCTGTTGGGATTGGCGCGCATCCGCGAGGCGCACAACGGCGGGCTGGTGTTCGACGAGCGCTACATCCCTCCGGCGCTCGACATCCAGGCCAGTCGTCGCCTCTCGGGCTTTCTGACGGACATCATCGGTCGGGCATCCCAGCGCATCGACGAACTGGCGTTGCGCGCGGTCGAGGCCACCGATGGCGGCGCCGAGACCTTCGCCAGCTTCCTCCTTCTGCAGGCGTTGAATCGCTGGACGCCGCAATTGCGTCATCTGGCCGCCCTGCCCGGCGTGCATCCCGAGCGTCTTTACGAAACCTTCCTGGGCATGGCCGGCGAATTGGCCACGCTGACCCGGCCCGATCGCCGACCGCCGCCATTTCCCGACTACGTCCACGAAAAGTTGCAGCCGACCTTCGAACCGGTCTTCGAGGTCCTGCAATCGGCGCTCTCGGCGGTGTTCGATCGCTCGGCGATCCAGCTTCCGCTGCAGATGGCCGGCCTGGGCGCCTACACCTCGCGGATCACCGACCATAATCTTTACAAGAACGGCTACTTCTACCTCGCCGTGAACGCCCGTGCGTCCCTGGATGACATCCGCGGCCGTTTTCCGTCGGTGGCCAAGATCGGCGCGGTTCAGAAGATGCGCGAGATCGTCGACTCCGCCCTGCCCGGCGTCCCGCTCCGTCACACGCCGACGCCGCCGCCTCAGCTTCGGGTCATCCCGGGCTACGTCTATTTCGAACTGGATCGCTCCGCGCCCGACTGGCGCGACTTCGCCAGCGCCGCCGCCCTAGGTCTGCACGTCGCCGGCGACTGGCCCGAGTTGAAGCTTGAACTCTGGTGCGTCAAGGGGACCGGCCGATGAACGGCGACGAGGATCCCGAGAACCCGAACAAGACCGTGTTCCGCCCCTCGCCTCTGCAGGGCCTGCGCGCGGCGGCGGGCGCGCCGCCTTCCCCGTCGTTCACACCGGGCTATGCCGGAAATATCCCATCCGCGCCCGCCGCGGCTCGGCGCCGCCAAGCCGCCAGCGACGACGACATTCCTCTTCCGCCGACGGCCGCGCGGGCGCGAAACCCGATGATGCTGGCGGCCGCGCCCGTGCTATCCCTGATCATCGGCGTGCGTTCCGGACGCGTGCGGATCGACCTGCCGGAGCTGCACCGGAGCGCTTCGGCCGGCGTGGCGGCCTTCGACAAGGCGCTTCACGCGGCGAACTACGACGCCGAGACCCGGCAGCGCGCTCTGTATGCCGTCAGCGCCACCGTCGACGACGTCGCCCAGAACCTGCCCGGCCAGGCGGCCGACGGCGCGGAGTGGGCGCGCCGCAGCCTCGTCGTCCAGGCCTTCAACGAGAACATCGGCGGAGACCGCTTCTGGCGCCTGCTAGAGGACATGCTTGCCCGCCCAAGCCAGTTCGCCGACCTGATCGAGCTCTATCACGCCTGCCTCGCGGCCGGTTTCGAAGGCCGCTACCGCGTCTCTCCGGACGGCAAGCGCCAGTTGCACGAAATCATGACCAGCGCCTACGCCGCCCTGGACCACACGCGCGGCCTGTCGCAGACAGAGCTAACCCCGCGCTGGCGCGGTCACCCGACGCCCGCCGCCCGGGTGAGCTTCTGGGCCAGCCTGGCCCTGGCGGGCGCGATCGCCCTGGGCGTGCTGCTGGCGGCCTTCATCCTCCTCCGCGTCATGCTGATCCAGACCGGGCAGCCGTCCCTGGCCGCCTTGAAGGCCATCAATCCCGACCAGCCTTTGCGCATGTCGCGTCTGGCCGCGTCGCCCCCTGCCCAGACCAGCACGCAACTCGAGCGAATCCGAACCTTCCTGGCGCCCGAGATCGCCCAGCATCTCGTCGCGGTCGAACAGGACAGCCAGTCCATCCGCGTGCGCACGACGATCGGCGCACTGTTCAAGTCGGGCTCCGACAAGCTCGAGCCCAACGCCGACAAGCTCTTCGCGCGGATCGGCGCGGCCATCGAGCCCGAGCGCGGCGCGGTGCGCGTGGAGGGACACGCCGACACCGACCGTCTGGCCAGCATCACCTTCCCGGACAACTTCGCCCTGTCGAAGGCGCGCGCCGAAGCCGCCGCCCGCATTGTTCGAGACCAGCTGAGCGACAAGGCGCGCGTCAGCACCGAAGGCTTCGGCGACAGCCAGCCGATCGCCTCCAACGCCACGGCGGCCGGCAAGGCGCTGAACCGCCGGGTTGAAGTCGTCATTCCGCGCGGTGAACAGGCGCCATGAAGCGTTTTTTCCTGAACTGGTGGTTGCTGACCGGCCTGGCCGCGATCCTCACCCTCATCCTGCTGGTCCTGGTCCTGCCCCTGCTGGTGCCATTCCTGCGGCCCTGGTGGGTGCGGTTGTTGCTGGCCGTGGTCGTCGTCGCCGTCTGGGGCCTCTTCGCCACGCTGCGCATCCTGCACGCTCGCAAGGCATCGGCGGCGATCGTGGCCGAACTCTCCGCTCCCTCTCCCGGCGACGTGGAGGCCGAGGCCCTGTCCGGCCGTATGCGCGCGGCCCTGGCCAAGCTGAAGACGGCGGCCGGCAGTCAGCGCGACTACCTCTACGCCCGCCCCTGGTACCTGATCATCGGGCCGCCCGGGGCCGGCAAGACGACCGCCCTGCTGAAGTCGGGCGTGCGGTTTCCGTTCGCCGATGCGGCGCTCAAGGGCGTCGGCGGCACGCGCAACCTGGACTTCTGGTTCGCCGACGAGGCCGTGCTGGTGGACACCGCCGGCCGCTACACCACCCAGACTTCCGACGCCGCCGTCGACCAGAAGGGCTGGGAGAGTTTCCTCGCAATCCTGCGCCGAACCCGACCGCTGCAACCGATCAACGGCGTTCTGGTGGCTATCGGCCTGGACGAGATTCTGCACGCCGACCGGGCGGGGCTGGACGATCACGCCTTGGCTGTCCGCCGTCGCCTGGACGAGCTGCGTCGCGTTCTGGAGGTCTCCGCGCCGGTCTATGTGCTCTTCACCAAGGCCGACCTGCTGGCGGGCTTTGGCGAGTTCTTCGAGGACCTGGACGTCGAAGGCCGCCGCGCCGTGCTCGGCGCAAGTCTGCCGCTGGATCAGGCCTACGACCTGCAAGGTCTGCTGGCCGAGTTCGACGCCATCGTCCAAGCGCTCTCCGACCGTGTCGCCAAGCGCCTGCAGGAGGAAACCGACCCGCATCGGCGCAGCCTCATTCTCGGCTTTCCGGCCCAGGTGGCGTCGCTTCGTGCACGCCTCGCGCGCTTTCTCGACGGCGCTCTGGTGGCCGAGCAGGACACGCCGGCCAAGATGCGCGGCTTCTACTTCACGAGCGGCGTCCAGGAAGGGGCGCCGTTGGATCGGATTCTCGACGGCGTCGCGGCCGTCTATGACGCGCCCACCGTGTCCCAGGCCGGCCAGGCGGGGCGAGCCTATTTCCTCAATCGCCTGCTCAAGGAGGTGATCTTCGCCGAGGCCGGGCTGGTGCAAGCCTCGCCGCGTGCGCGGGCGCGTCGGCGCGCGGCCCTGATCGGCGGGATCAGCGCGATCGCCGTGACCTCCGTGGTGATCCTGTCGCTCTGGACCGTCAGCTATGCGCGCAACCGCGCCCTGCAGGACCGCTTGCTGTCGGGCGCGCAGAACATCAGCGCCGAGGTACGAGAAACGGGGATCGACCTCGTGGAGGTGCGCGACAGCGATCCAGATCTCGAGCAGGCCCTGTCGCTGATCCGGGCTCTGCGCCAACTGCCGCGGGGTTACGGCGACCAGGCCAAGGGCGGTCCTCCCCTGATGGCGCGCTGGGGCCTCTTCCAGGGCGGCCACGCCAAGGCGGCCAAGCAGGCCTATCTCGACTCGCTGCAGCGTATTCTGCTGCCGCGCCTGCTCCTGCGCCTTGAGCACTATATGCAAGAGCATGCCCGGGAGCCGCTCAAGGTCTATGAGCCACTGAAGGTCTACCTCATGCTGGGCGGGCTGGGTCCGCTCGACGCCAAGGCCGTCAAGGCGTGGGTGACCGAGGACTGGAGCGAGACCGTACTGCCCGGCGACGACCGAGCCGAGGTGCGCGCCGAGCTGGCTTCGCACCTGGACGCCATGTTGGCCGATCCCCAGCTGGGCCGGGTATGGCCGGGGCGCGAGGCGCCGCTCGACGGAGCGCTGATCGAGTCGACGCGCGCGTCGATCCAAACCCTGTCCCTCGCTGACCGGGCCTACGCCATTCTGCGCCAAAAGGCGTCGGCCAGCGACCAGCCCGACTGGCGCGCCGACACCGTGCTGGCCAGCGGCGACCGACAGGCCTTCCTCAATGGAGACTCGGTCCTGCAGGCCAGCGTTCCCTACTTCTTCACCCGAGCGGGTTTCGAACGCGCCTATCAGCCGGGTCTGCAGACCGTCGCCGCGGACCTTGAAAAGGACCTCTGGGTCATGGGCGGCGACGCCAACAAGGCGGCGATCCGTAGCCAGATCACCCAAGTCAGGCCCGGCGTGGCCGCCCTTTACGCCAAGGAATATATCGCCGCCTGGGACGGCGTCGTGCAGGGCCTCAAGCCGGCCGACTACTTCTCCAACCCCGCCGCCCTCGGGGCTTTCACACGCACGCCCTCGCCCTTGAAGGTGCTGCTGCTGGAGGTGCGCAAGAACACCACGTTCGGAAAGCCGCCGTCGGTCCGCGCGCCGAGCAAGCTGAAAGCGGCCGCCAAGATCGTCGGCGCCACGGTGCTGGAGACGGGCGGCGTCGACGCCGGCAAGACCATCACCGGCTATTTCCGTCCGCTGGCGGACTATGTCGGCGACGGCAAGGGCGCCGCGCCGATCGACGAATTCCTCGCTGCTGTGAAGCAGGCGGCGTCGGCCAATATGGCCGCGGGCGTGGCGGGGGCGGTTTGGGCGGCGTCTCGGCGCAAGGCGAGCTCGCCTCTGCTCTGGGTCAGGTCGCCACCGCCGGCGTGGTCGCGCCGCCGCAGCTGCAGGGCTTCGTCACCGAGGCCACGCAAACGGGCAAGGGCGCGGCGGTGTCGTCGGCCCAAAACGCCATCGCCCAGGAATACGCCACCAGCCTGGCCAGCGCCTGCCGAAGCGTCAGCGAGAACCGCTACCCGTTCTATGGCGCGGCGCGCAACGACGGCACGACGGGCGAGATGCTGCAGGTCTTCGGCCTGAACGGTCAGTTCGACAGCCTGGTGCGCGACCGCCTTCAGCCCCTGCTGGTCACGTCGGGACCCGTATGGCGTTGGCGGACCGAGGACCCGATCGCCGCCACCTTCGACCCGGCCAGCGCCGAGCAGTTCCAGAAGGCCGCGCAGGTTCGCGATCTCCTCACCTCGGGTTTGCCGCTCAAGGTCGAGGCGGCGGGCTTTGGCGGCGCCGTCACCGCCGCGGAGTTTTCGGCCGCCGGGACCACCTATCGTTTCGAGCCCAGCACCGTCGGGGCCAAGCCGGTGATGTGGTCGATCTCCAGCCTGCCAGAAGCGCGCCTCGTGCTCTATTCCGGCGGCAAGGAAGTGCGGCGCTTCGAAGCCCAGGGCCCCTGGGCCCTGTTCCACCTGATGGACGCGGCCCAGAAGGAAAATGCCGGCCCGGCGACGCTCAAGGCCACCTTTGGCCAGGGCTCGCAATACTTCTCGCTGAAGGTCAGTCTGCCGTCGGACAAGAACCCGTTCGGACGCGGCGGCCTGTGGTCATTCCGATGCCCCGGGAAGCTGTGACCGCGCCCCGCGTCTTCGCGTTCGGCAAGCTGCCAGCGCACGGCGATTTCGTCTCGCGTGGCCTGGCGGCCGACGAGCGCGAGGCCTGGGACGCCTGGTCGAGCGCCGGCCTGGAGGCGGCGCGCGCCGATCTTGGCGACACATTCGAGGCGCGGCACGACACCGCCCCACCGGTGCGCTTCGCGTTCGGCCCAGGCGCCTTCGGCGGCGGCTGGAACACCGGCGCCCTAACCGCGTCGATCGATGCGGCCGGGCGGCGTTTCATTGTCGTGTTGGGTCTCCGCACCGACGCGGCCCCTTCGGCGCGCGAGCGGATCGCCGAAGCGGCGGAGAACGAGATCTATCACGCGTTCGAAGCGGGCGCGGACATCGACGTGATGCTAGCCAAAGCGCAGGATGTCTTTCAAACTCTGGAATCAGAAGGCGACCCGGACGCGCATGGACGCTTCTGGCGGCCGATTTCGCCCTTCGATATCTCCGCCGGCCAACCGCCCGCCGACCTAATCACCCGGGCCTTGACGATATAAGGAGCTGTCATGGACGATGGAAACCTGCGGGTCCGCGACGCCATTCTCACCCATCCAGGCCGGGTGCGCAGCGACAACGAGGACCACGTCCTCGCGCGCCCAGAGGAAGGCCTGTGGGTCGTGGCCGATGGCATGGGCGGCCACGCCAACGGCAAGTGGTCGTCGAGAACGATCGTCAACGCGCTGGAAGCGACCGTCTTGCCCGCCGATTTCGACGCGGCTTCGGAAGCGGCGGCCGCGGCGGTGCACAAGGCCAACGAACGCATCTGGCTCAAGGCCGGCGGTCAGCCCATGGGCTCGACGGTGGTGGTGCTGCTGTTGCGTGGCCGGCGTTTCGCCGTCTTCTGGGCGGGCGACAGCCGCTGTTATCTGCTCCGTGGTGGCGAACTCTACCAGCTGACAGTCGACCACTCCCAGGTCCAGGAGATGGTCGCCGCCGGGCGCCTGACGCCCCAAGAGGCGGAGAACCACCCCATGGCCCACGTGCTGTCGCGCGCCGTCGGCGTCGGGCCGCGCTTGGAACTGGACGCGGTTTCGGATGAGGCCAGGGTCGGCGACGTCTTCCTCGTCTGCAGCGACGGCCTGACCCGTGTGATACCGGATGACGAACTGGCGGCGATCCTGACGCGCGGCAATCCCGGCGCCATGGTCGACACCCTGGTGGCCACCTGCCTTGAACGCGGCGCTCCGGACAATGTCAGCGTGGCCGTGGTGGCCTGCGACGAGACCACCCTGCTCGTCTTGGCCTAACCTCGGGAAGAAGACTTGGCCTTGGCCTTCATGTCGGCGGCGATCCGCTCGTAGGCGTCGCGGAATTCCTTGGCGAAGACCTCCATGAAGGCCTCGTCCGATCCGTGCGTGACCCCTTCGAACTCGCGCTCGTAGGCCTGCCATAGCGCCGCATCCCGCGCCCCAGGCAGGATCTTGGCCAGCAATCCCTTGTTCTCGGCCCGCCCCCGGATGGCCGACGGCGAAAAGCGATCCAGCGTCGCGGCCAGCGCGCCCTGCATGGCCGAGAGCGTCGCCATCTGATGGGCCTGAAGATCGCGGAACGCGTCCTCGACGGCTCGGTCCGAAGACATGAAGCCGCGATCCGGGCGGTTCAGCATCTGGGCCAGCGCGCGATCGGCCGAGCGCGTGAACTTCAGCGGATTATTGCCGTCGAACTCCAGGGCCGTGCCCTGGGCGCCCAACTGGGCCTTCGCCCGCGCGCGGGCCTCAAGCATGACGACCAGACCGCCCATCAGTCGCCGCAACAGTCCGCCGGCCGTCGCCAGCACCTGTTGTGGAGATTCACGGAAATCTTGAGCCTCCAGACCGGCCCCGCCCAGGAATGCGTTCCAGTCGGCGCTGCTTCCGGCCGCCGGCTGCATCGCCGGCGTCGGGCTCGGCGCCGGGGCGATGCGCGGTTGGGCTGGCGCGGAGGGGGCTGTCGCCTGGCGGTCCCAGGCCGGCGCCGTGGTCGGCGGTGCGGGCGCGAAGCCGCGATCCCAGTCCACCTCGTTGGTCGCCGCCAGCCGTCCCCAGACGTCGTCGGCCGTCGGCGCGGCCGGCGCTGATGGCTCGCTGGACCAGGCCGAAGGCGCGGGCGCGCGCGGCTGCTCGGCCGCCCAGGCGGAGGCCGGCTGCGGTTCAGCCTGGACGCGCGGCGGCGCCCAAGCGCCAGCAGCGGCGCCCTGCCCCGTGACCGCGGCCCTGGGCGCGGGTTGGTCCCAGCGACCGGGATCGCCCACGACTTCACGGCCCCCGTGACTGTCCCAGCCGCTCCAGGCCAGGGGATCGCGCGCCACGTCGTTGGCCACGGCCTGATCCAGCCGCGCCTCGATCTCGTAGTGCCCGATCAGGATCACGTCGCCGTCGCCGATGCGGTGCGGCGAGGATAGCCGCGCGGTCGAGCGATTGACGAAGGTCCCGTTGGTGCTGTGGTCGACCAGCACGTAGACGCCGTCGTGATATTCGATCTCGCAGTGCGAGGAGGAGATGTAGCTGCGCGGATCCGGCAGGCACCAGTCCATGTGCGGCGAGCGGCCGATGCGCGCGCCATGACGATCCAGCGCCAGATGCGCCGATTCGCCGTTGTCGAGCCGATCCAAGGACTTGATGGTGAGGACGAGGGTCATGGACATCCGTCTTCGCTACCGACGGCCAGAGCGTCGCCTAGCGCGAGGGCCGCGCGCAAGCCCTCCTGTCGCCGGCCGCTGTCGGTGGCCGCCGTCAGCACGGCGCTGGCCGCGAAGGAGCCCGCCGCCGCCTTAGGCGCCGGCAGCGGCTCAAGGTCTGGCGGGGCCAGCGAGCCACCGGAGAAGAACACCGCCAGGGCGCACATCCGCTGGGAGCTGGTGTCGCTGGCCGCCAAGGCCGCATCGAACGCCGCGCGCCGACGCGTGTCGTTGGGATCGCGCAGCCACTGCAGCGAGGCCTCGAGGGCCTCGGCGTCACGCGGCTTCAGGTCCGGCGGAGACATGTCACGCACGGCCTGGGCAGCCCAGGCCACGACCTCGTAACGCGGCAGGGCCTGGCCCAGGAACAAGGCCGCATCGTCGTCCTTGCCCTCCCGCCGCAAACGGTCGAAGACGGCTTCCGGCGGATCGCGGTCGTGCTCGGATTGTGGCCAGCCCAGGATCGCGGTGATTTGGCCGGCCTCGGTCCAACGCACCTGTTTCCAGCGTTTCATGCGGGTCCTAGTTGATCTTGACGGCGCCGCCGGTGACCGTGGTCAGGGTCGTGCCGTCGATTTCGGTCATGGTTCCGTGGACCCGGTTCGTGGCCGTGGCGTTGCTGACGATCGTCAGCGAATCCAGGATGATGCGGGTCGGGTCCATGGTGATGGAGCTCTTGCCAACCCGCAGCGTAATGCTCTGGGCGGCCTCGATGGTCACCTTGCCCTTGCTGACCGTCACCGAGTAGTCGCCCGAGCGGATCGTCGTGGCGTCGTTCTGCTCGACGGTCGTGGTCCGCTTCCCCTTGCTGACCTCGTGGGTCTGGTCGCCGGTCTCAATGGTCGTCGTCTCGTTCCGCTTGACCGCCGTCACCCGGTCGCGCCCCACTCGCGTGGCGCGGTCGCGCTGGACGGTCAGCTTGTCATCCAGCAGGACCTCGCGCACCATCTCGCGCTGGGCGTGGATGTAGATTTCCTCGGACCCGCCCTTGTCCTCCAGTCGGATCTCGTTGAACCCGATGCTGTTCGGGGGCGGCGTCTTCTCAGCCCCGGCATAGTCGCCCAGGCGGCCGACGGTCTGGCTCTTCCACAACGACCGGGTCTTCTGGACCGGCAGGTCGTAGGCGTGCTTGCGCTGGCCGTTGTAGACGCGGCCGGTAATGATCGGGCGGTCCGGATCGCCGTTCAGGAAATCGACGATCACCTCCTGTCCGACCCGCGGGTGGTCGACATTGCCGAAGCCCTCGCCGGCGGCATGGTGCGAGACCCGCATCCAGCACGAAGTCTTGCCCGGCTGGTCGGGGGAGCGATCCCAGTGGAACCGGACCTTCACCCGGCCCCATTCGTCGACATAGATCACCTCGCCGGGCGGTCCCGTGACGGTCGCGGTCTCGACCCCGGTGGACACCGGCTTGGCGGCCGTCAGCTGCGGCCGGAACAGAGTCTCGCTCGGAATGGCGATGACGTTGACCCGCCGCGCCTGGCGGTCGTCGCCGCTGCGGTGGCTTTCCGCTTCGATCACGTGGTTGAGACCGGTGATCAGGTACTCTTGGTTGAACCGCTCCACCCCCGCCTCGGTCAGCGTGAATAGGCCGCCGCAGGCCAGGCCCAGCACATCGCCGCTTCCGGTGTAGAGCCGGCGCGGCGCGCGGCTGGCGGCGAGACGCGACTTGCCGCGCGCCTCACCGTCGGCCTGTTCGGTGAAGTCGCCGAGATACTCGTACACCTCCAGCGCGTCGCCGGGATGTTGCTCGGCGCTGTTGGCCACGGCCTCGACGGGGTTCTGAGGCTTGGTGAAATCGAAGCTCCGCAGGGTCACCTTGGCCTGGCTGACCGAGCTGATGCGCTCGTTCCACTCCGACAGGGTGTCGGGCGTGGTCGCCTCGTCTCCCGATACGGGCAGGAAGCGGATGCTCTCGTAACCGGGCGCCGGCTTGTGCGCGGACTTGCCGTCGCAGAGCACCAGCTTGTGGGCCGCCTCCTCGTGCCGGAAATAGTAGTAGACGCCCTCATCCTCGAACAGGCGCGACAGGAAATTGAAGTCGCTTTCCTTGTACTGGACGCAGTACTCGCGCGGCTTGTACGACGCCGTGATCTTGTCGAACTCAACATCTTTCATTCCGACATCGGCGAAGACCTGCTTGGCGATGTCGATGATGCTTTTATCCTGGAAGATCCGGTAGTTCCGGTTCTGGTCCAGCAAGGCGAACCACGGCTTCACCGTCAGCCGGTAGTGCGCGCCGCTGATGTCGACCTTGGTCAGGACGGCGTCCGTCAACAACCCATGGAAGTAGCGGACGTGATCCATCTCGTCGCCAACGTCGAACGAGACCGGCTTGCCGACATGGGGCAGGAAGTCGATTTCGTCGACCGAAAAACCTTCCGCAATAATTGTGAACGGCTCGCTCAAGCGCTCAAGGCACTCGAAACGTTCAAGGTTAAGCTTAGCCGTACCAAGCGAGACAGAAATGGCCGCCTGCCGATCCATTAATCGCTCCCGTTACTAAGCTTTACCATACGATTGCCGTGGTTATGCCGCTAGGTGTAGCCGGTAAATATCAAATCTCAATCGGATGCACTTGCCAAATCCGTTTCTTTGGCCACACTCCCCGCTGCCCGTCGACGCCGCGCCCTCTCAAATCGAGGTTGAGGACGTCTGGGCTTGGAACAACGGTGACGGCTTCGAACATGGCGCTTGATCTCGGTCGACTGTTGGCGCCGGTCTCCGAAGCGGACCCCACGGGTCCCGATCTCGCCTACGACCCGGCGCGCTACGAGATCGAGCAGGCATTTGAAACCGAGGTCTCGATCGACGCCTCGGGCGTGGAGACTCAACCGTCCGAGGTCGACTGGCGTACGATCGTCGATCGCATCGTCGAGCAGAGCGACCGGACCAAGGATTTGTGGCTCGCGGCCTATCTGTGCCGGGCCGCCGCGCGCGCCGGACAGCTCGAGACGGTCGAGTTGGGCACGAGAAACCTCGCAGGCCTGCTTGAGACCTACTGGCCCAGCGTCCACCCAAGGCTCGAGGACTACGGGTTTCAGGGCCGCAAGGGCCCCTGCGACTCCCTGGTCAGCCAAGCGCAATTCCTCGCGCCGCTGCGCAAAATCACCCTGATCAGTCATCCGCGCCTTGGCCGCTACTCGATCGACGACTTCGAACGGTTCCGCTTGAGAGGTGAAAGCGAGGAAGGCTACGGAATGTTCCGCGCCGCCCTCGAGGATTTGCAATACGAGGGCCTGGACGACGTCATCCAACGCCTAGACGCGATCGAGAATAACCTCAGGCGCGCCGACTTGGTGCTGACGTCCAACGCCGACGACGTGGGCGGGACCAATTTCAAGGACGCCTACGACGCCCTCGGCCAGATGCGCCGCGCCATCCAGGCGTTCAGCCCGGAACCCGCGAAGCCAGAAACGTCGGAACCACCCACGCAGCCGCACGTTGCATCGTCAAGCTTTTCAAATGTCGCCGTCGTGGCGGCGCGTCTTGAGACGCGGGACGATGTCATCCGCGCTCTCGATGCGCTCAGCGACTACTACCAGCGCAAGGAGCCGGGACATCCGATCCTGACCCTGATGCGCCGCGCCAGGGAGTGGGTGGGTCAAGATTTTATGTCGATCCTCGAAGATATCGCCCCTGGCAGCCTTGATGAGGCCAGATCGGTTCTTCAATCTCGCAAGCAACGCGAACAGTCTTGAAATATTGTTACAACATCGCTTGACATCTCTTAGAGATCGAACAAGCCTTTAAATATCCACGTAAGCTCTAATTACGGGTGACTAATCATGGCGTCGAATAAAGGCGGGCAACGGTTTATCAAAGAAAACCGCGCGCCCCGAGTCCACATTGAGTACGAAGTTGAAACCTTCGGCTCGCGCCAGAAGATTGAGTTGCCATTTGTGGTTGGCGTGATGTCCGATCTGTCCGGCAAGTCCAATGTCGAGAAGAAGCCGATGGACAAGCGCGACTTCGTCGAATTCGACATGGACAACTTCGAACAGAAGATGGAAGCGATCGCGCCCCGCGCGGCGTTCACGGTCGAAAACACCCTCACGGGCGAGGGCAAGATCGGCGTCGACCTGACCTTCAAGTCGATGGAGGATTTCTCCCCCGGTCAGGTGGCCAAGAACGTGCCGGCCCTGGCCAAGCTGCTCGAGGCGCGCCAGCAGCTCAACGACCTGATGCTCTACATGGACGGCAAGGACGGCGCTCAGGACCTGCTCGACAAGGTCCTCAAGGACGCCGAGCTGATGAAGGCCCTGGCCGCGGCCAAGCCGCCGGCCGAGGCCGACAAAGCCGCCGACAACAACGCTTAGTCCAGGGAGCCCCTAGATGGCAGAGACCCTTCAACAGACGGTCGCCCCGGCCAGCGACGAGACCGTCACGGTCGACGATTTCACGGCGCTGCTGCAGCGCGAGTTCAAGCCCAACACCGACGCAAAGCAGGCGCGGATCGAAGAGGCTGTCCGGACGCTGGCTCAGCAGGCCCTCGTCGACACCCAGATCATCGGCGGCGATGTCTTCTCGACCGTCGACGCCCTGAAGGCCGCGATCGATCGCAAGCTGACCGAGCAGGTCAACAAGATCATTCACAACGCCGAATTCCAGAAGCTGGAATCCGCTTGGCGCGGCCTTTGGTACCTGGTTGGCAATACGCCGACGGGCAAGGACCTCAAGGTGCGCGTGCTCAACGTGTCCAAGGACGAGACCCGCAAGATGTTGCGGCAGTTCCGCGACGCGGCCTGGGATCAGAGCCCGCTGTTCAAGAAGATCTACGAGGCCGAGTTCGGCCAACTGGGCGGCCAGCCCTATGGCGCGTTCATCTGCGACTATGCGTTCGACCACACCGCGCCCGACATCGAGGTGATGAAGGGTCTGGCCAAGATCGGCGCGGCCGCCCACGCCCCGTTCATCGCCGCTGCCGACTCCGAACTGCTGGGCATGCAGAGCTGGCAGGAGCTGGCCAACCCGCGCGACATCGCCAAGCAGTTCGACGCCACCGACTACATGGCCTGGCGCTCGTTCCGCAATTCGAACGACAGCCGCTACATGGCGCTGACCCTGCCCCGTTTCCTGGGCCGTCCGCTCTATGGGGCCAACAGCGAGCCGGTCGAGGAGTTCGCCTTCGAGGAGGACACCGACGGCGGCCAGCACGACAATTATCTGTGGCTCAACGCGTCCTATGCGCTGGGCGTGCGGATCACCGAGGCCTTCAAGACCTATGGCTGGTGCACGCGAATCCGGGGCGTGGAGTCCGGCGGCACGGTCGAGGACCTGCCCACGGCGATGTTCCCGACCGACGACGGCGCCCTCGACGCCAAGTGCCCGACCGAGATCGCCATCTCCGACCGGCGCGAGGCCGAACTGTCCAAGGCCGGCCTGATGGCCCTGGTGCATCGCAAGAACACCGACCAGGCCACCTTCATCGGCGCCCAGACCCTGCACGCCCCCAAGGCCTACGAGGACGCGGACGCCACGGCCAGCGCCAACCTGTCGGCCCGCCTGCCCTACATCTTCGCCAGCTGCCGGTTCGCCCACTATCTCAAGTGCATGGTGCGCGACTGGATCGGCAGCAGCCGCGAAGCCCCGGCCCTGACCAGCGACCTGCAGTCCTGGATCATGCAGTACGTGGACATGCAGCCCGACTTCTCGACCGAAGAAGACAAGGCTCGCAAGCCCCTGAAATCCGCCTCGGTGGATGTCATCCCCGACCCGGAAAACCCGGGCTACTACCGCGGCGTTTTCCGCATGGTGCCGCACTACCAACTCGAGGGGATGGACGTGTCACTCAGCATGGTTTCGCGTCTCCCCAAGAGCGCGACCTAATCATCAGTAATCATTTCTCGTGAGGAGAACGCCTTATGGCCGTGGATATGTTCCTGAAACTTGAAGGCATTAGTGGCGAGTCCAAGGACAGCACCCACAAGGGAGAGGTCGACGTCCTGGCCTGGAGCTGGGGCATGACGAATTCGGGCACCGCGCACGTCGGCGGCGGCGCGGGCGCCGGCAAGGTCAATGTCCAAGACCTCTCGTTCACGAAGTACGTCGATCTGGCCTCGGCTCCGCTGATGCTGGCCGCCGCCAACGGCAAGCACATCAGCAAGGCCACCCTGGTTGTGCGCAAGGCCGGCGAAAGCCCGCTGGAATACATCACCATCACCATGAGCGACGTGCTGGTGACGTCGGTCTCGACGGGCGGCAGCGGCGGCGAGGATCGTCTCACCGAGAACGTCTCGCTGAACTTCGCCAAGGTCGAGGTCTCCTACAAGGAACAGTCGCAAGCCGGCAAGGCTGCCGGCACCGGCGACTTCAAGTGGGATATCGCGGGTAACGTGAAGTTCTAAACGGCCTGCGTCAGTTCTCGGCGAGATCATGAAATCAATGACGATGAACGCCGACGACCTGCTGCGCGCCGGTGATTTGGACGGCGCGCGCTCGGCCCTTGTCGAAAGGGTCAAGCGCGCGCCGGACGATCAGCCGGCCCGCATGTTTCTATTCCAGCTCTTCTGCATCCTCGGTGAATGGGACAAGGCCCTGGCCCAGCTGAAGGCCCTGACCCAGTTGTCGCCCGAAGCCCAGATGCTGGCGGTCGCCTACAACACCGCGATCAAGGCCGAGCGCGAGCGCGAGGAGGCCTTCGCCGGCCGCGCCCCGCCAGCCCTGCTCGTCGGCGGCCAACCCTGGACAAGCGATCTGGCCACGGCGCTGGGCGCCGCGATCCAGGGCCGCCACGACGAGGCTCAGGCCGCGCGTGATCGCGCCTTCGACGCCGCGCCCGACACGCCCGGACAGTTCAACGACCAGTCCTTCGACTGGATCGCCGACTCCGATCCGCGCTTTGGCCCGTCGTTCGAGGCCTTCGTCCACGGCCGCTGGGGGTTGATCCCCTTCGAGGCCATTTCCAAGATCACAAGCGAGGGTCCGCAGGATCTGCGTGACCTCGTGTGGCTGCCCGTCGAGATTGAATTCAAGACCGGCCAGTCCGTCGGCGCCCTGCTGCCGGCCCGCTATCCCGGCACGACCGGCGAAGCCGACGCGCAGTTGCTGCTGTCTCGCGCCAGCGACTGGCGCGACGCTCCTCTGGGCGATCAGGCCGTCGGCCAGAAGCTCTGGTCGCTCGGCGGCGGTGACGAGGTCGGCGTCCTGACCCTCCGCCGCCTGGTCCTGGCGTGATGGCGACACGGATCAACCCCACCCTGTTCGACAAGCTGGTCGCCGACCTCGACATCGAGGGCGTGCGCGACGATCCCAAGATCGAGGCGGGCCAGGTCAGCCGCGCATCGACCCTGCGGCTCTACCCGATCATGAAGCTGGAGCGCTTCAACGAGTCGGCCCTGCGGGCCACGGTGCTGCGCGAGCTGAACTGGATCCTCAACACCACCCATCTCGGCTCGGTCCAGAACCTGAAGGCGTATCCCGAAGTGGCGACCTCGGTGTTGAACTACGGCGTGCCGGACATGGCCGGAAAGTTGCTGCAGCGCGGCGCGATCCAGGCCCGGGCTCGCGAGATCAAGGAAGGCATCCGCCGCTACGAGCCGCGCATCGCGCCGCGCCGCCTGGATGTCACGGCCGCCACCGCCGCCTCCAAGCCCAACGCCGTCACCTTCGTCATCCGCGCCGACGTCACCAGCGCCGTGAAGGCCCTGCCCGTCGAGTTCAAGACGGACGTTGAGATCGACACCGGCTCAGCGACCCTGCGGGAGTAGCGCATGGATCCCCGGCTGCTCAGGGCCTACAACGAAGAGCTGCTCTACCTGCGTGAGACGGCCAAGGAATTTGGCGAGGAATACGAGTCGGTCGCCGGGCGCCTGGGTCTCAACGCCCCCGCCGACACCGACCCGTATGTCGAGCGCCTGCTGGAAGGCGTGGCCTTCCTCGGCGCCCGGGTGAAGCTGAAGCTGCAGGACCAGTTCCCGGACTTCACCCAGCACCTGCTCAACGCCATCCAGCCGCACTACCTGGCCCCGACGCCATCGATGTGCGTTGTCGCGCTGGAGCCGCGCGAGGGCGATCACGCGATCGCCGCGGGGTTCAAGGTGCCGCGTCTGACCGAGCTGTCGGCCACGGGCCGGGACGATGCGGCCACGCCCGTGACCTTCCGCACGGGCCAGGACGTCACCCTGTGGCCCTTGCGGATCACCGAGGCCGAATATCTGCCGACCCGCGCGGCCGTGTCCGCCTATGCCGGGGCGGCCGGCGTGCGGGCCGAGGCGGGCCTGCGCCTGAAATTCGCCGGCTTGGGTGGCATACCGCTGTCGGCTTTCGCGCCTGACACCCTGCCCATCTATCTGGACGGCTCCGAACTGGTGCCCGGCGAGCTCTATCGGCAGCTGATCGGCGATGCGGTGGCCATTGTCGCTCGCTCGGTGGACTCCGCGGCCGGCGCCGCGGCCTGGGTCAAGCTGCCAGTGGCAGAGCAGCATGGCTTCGAGGAAGACTGTGCCCTGCTGCCCAACGGCCGCCGCTCGTTCCGGGGCTATCGCATCCTCTCCGAATATTTCGCCTGCCCAGAGCGCTTCCTGTTCGTTCGGCTGCGCGAGCTGGGCAAGGCCTTCGCCGGTTGCCCAGGCGAGTGCGAAGTGGTGCTGCTGTTCAATCGCGCGGCCGGCGCGCTGGCCGGGGCGGTGTCGCCGGCCAATTTCCGGCTCTTCGCCACGCCGGCCATCAACCTGTTCGAAAAGCAGATCGACCGCGTGGCGATCAACGAATTCGACCACGAACACCAGCTGATCGCCGACCGCACCCGGCCGCTCGATTTCGAGGTCTATCGCGTCCTGGACGTCACCGCCTATTCGCAGAAGAACGGCGACGCCCGTCCGGTCGCGCCGCTGCACGCGTTCGGCAGCCTGCTGTACGACTGGAGCGAGGCGCTGTTCTACGTCACGCGCCTGCGCCACCGGCGGCTGTCGACCAAGGAACAGCGCCTGCGCCGCCGCGCCGACTATCTGGGCACCGAAACCTGGATCAGCTTGGTCGCGCCCGGTGAAGCCAAACGGCTGGAAGGCGTCTACGAACTGGGCGTGCGGGCCCTGGTCACCAACCGCGAGTTGGCCGAGAACCTGCGCGTGGGCGGAACCACGGACTTCCGTACCAGCGGCATTCCGGTCAAGGCCGCGACGATCGTCCGCGCTCCCACCAAGCCGCGCCCGCCCATGGGCATCAGCGACGGGGCCTGGCGGGTCATCGGCCACCTGACGCCCAACTACGCCGCCTTCGCGCTCGATAACGACGACGACCCGTCGGTGCTGCGCGACCACCTGGCGCTCTATGGCCGCACCGATGATCCGCATCTGCGCCGCCAGATCGATGGTGTCTTGGCCGTGCGCTCCGAGCCGGTGACGCGGCGCGTGCCCGGCGCCGGCCGCAGCGCCTTTGCCCGCGGCCAACGCCTACGCGTCAAGCTGGACGACGCGCCGTTCGAGAATGGCCGGATGTTCCTGTTCTCGGCGGTGCTGGAGCGGTTTCTCGGCGAATTCGCCACGGTCAACGCCTTCACCGAAAGCGTTTTCGACAGCCCCCAGGAAGGAACCTTCGCGCAATGGCCCCCGAGAATGGGCGAACGTCGCAACATCTAGACTTTCTCCGCCGAGCGGCGGGGCAAGCGCGGCGGTTCGGGCTGTTCGGGCTCCTGCGCGCGGCGGAGTCGCGCGCCATCGACCTGCCTCGGATCGGCGACGCCCGCCTTCCCTCTCAGAACCTGGTGGATCTCGCCCAAACCCCGGCGCTCGGTTTCCCCGGATCGACCCTGGACAGCATCACCCTCAAGGGCGGACGCGCTCGCGTTCAAGGCTACTGGCTCGGCCTGACCGGACCGATGGGGCCGCTGCCCCTGCACATGACCGAGTTCGCGCACTACGAGCGCCGCTACGCCAAGACCCACCCGTTCGGCCGGTTCCTGGACGTGCTGGCCGGGCGCATGCTGCAGTTCTTCTATCGCGCCTGGGCCGAGTCCAACCCCGCCGCCAATGCCGACCGTCCGCGCGACGATCGCTTCGCGGGCTATCTGGCGGCCCTGACCGGCGCGACCGACGGCGTGCGCGAGAACGCCGCGTTCCCGGCCCGCGCGCGCCTATACTATGCCGGCCTCTATGCCTCGCGACGCAGCGCCGCGGGGATCGAGGACGCGGTCGCCGACCTCGTCGGCGCGCCGGTGCGCCTGATCGAATATCAGCCCCGGTGGCGCGACATCGAGCCGGCCGATCAGACCCGCCTTGGCGGCGCCTTCAGCCAGCTGGGCGGCGACGCGGTCTGCGGCCGCCGCGTCAGCACCATCAGCGACGCCTACCGCATCGCCGTCCACGTCGACACCTATCGTGACTACGAGGACCTGATGCCCGGAGGCTCGCGCTTCGCCGTCGTGGCCGAGGCGTTGGATTCCTTCGCCCCCTCGCACCTGGAGTGGGACCTTGAGGTCGAGGTCAGCGAGGCGGCGATGCGCCCGACCGCCTTGGACGGCCGCGCGCGTCTCGGCTGGACCAGCTGGATGAACCCGCCGCTTGGCTGCGGCCCGCGCGCCGAGACGCGCTTGGGTCCCAGCGCCCGCCGCATCGCCCGAAACGTCGCCAAGAGTACGGCAGTCACAAGAGGTGTCGCATGACCGAGATCAACCGCGCCGCGTTGTTTGGTCGCCTCAGCCCCACGGGCCTCAAGAGCATCGAGACGGCCACGGGCTTCTGCAAGCTGCGGGGCAATCCCTATGTCGAACTGGCGCACTGGATCCACGTCCTGCTGCAGGATCCGCGCAACGACGTGGGCGCCATTCGTACGCGCTTTGGCCTGGACGAGGTCAAGCTGGTCAGCGACGTGGTCGCCGCCCTCGATGCGCTGCCCCGCGGGGCCACGGCGATCTCCGACTTCTCGCCGCAGATCGAAGAGGCCATCGAGAAGGGCTGGCTCTACGCCTCGCTGATGTTCCAGGCGGGCAAGGTCCGCACCGGCCACCTGCTGTTTGGCATGCTGAAGACCCCCACCCTGCGCAACGCCCTGTTTTCGATCTCGCCGGAGTTTCGCAAGATCGCCGCGGACGCCCTGGCCGACGGCTTCGATCAGGTCGTGGCCGGTTCGGCCGAGATCGGCGGCGCGCCGATCGCCGAAGCCGCAGCCGATGGCGCTGGCGGCCCGGCCGAGCCCTTCGTCGCGGGCGGCGAGACTCTGGCCAAGTACTCGGTCGACCTGACCGCCAAGGCTCGTTCGGGCGAGATCGACGCCATCGTCGGGCGCGACGCCGAGATCCGCCAGGTGATCGACATCTTGCTGCGCCGCCGCCAGAACAATCCGATCCTTACGGGCGAGGCCGGGGTCGGCAAGACGGCCGTGGTCGAGGGCCTGGCCCGCCGCATCGTCGACGGCGACGTGCCGCCGGCCCTGCGGGACGTCTCTTTGCGGGCGCTGGACATTGGCTTGCTGCAGGCCGGCGCGGGCGTGAAAGGCGAGTTCGAAAAACGACTGCGTCAGGTAATCGACGAGGTGGAATCCTCGCCCCGGCCGATCATCCTGTTCATCGACGAGGCTCACACCCTGATCGGGGCCGGCGGCCAGGCGGGGTCAGGCGACGCGGCCAACCTGCTCAAGCCCGCCCTGGCGCGCGGGCGCCTGCGGACGATCGCGGCCACCACCTGGTCCGAATACCGGCAGTACATCGAGAAGGACCCGGCGCTGACCCGCCGCTTCCAGACCGTCAACGTCGGCGAACCCGAGACCGATGTCGCCGTCTCGATGCTGCGCTCGGTCGCGCCGGCCATGGAAAAGCACCATCAGGTCGTGATCCTGGATGAGGCCGTCGAGGCGGCCGTAAAGCTGTCCCAACGCTATGTCCCGGCCCGCCAGCTGCCCGACAAGGCCGTGAGCCTGCTCGACACCGCTGGGGCCCGCGTCGCCGTCTCCCAGCACGCCACGCCCGCCGCGGTCGAGAACCGCCGCCGGCGCGTCGAGCTGCTGAATGTCGAGTTGGAGATCGCCACCCGCGAAGCCGAAGGCCACTACGCCAACGACACCCGCGTCGCCCGACTGCGCGAAGAGATCGCCGCCGCCCAGGCCGAGCAGGACCTGATCGAGACTCAGTGGGCCGCCGAGAAGGACGCGATCGCGACGCTGAAGGACGCCCGCAAGGCGCTGGCGCAGGCCAAGGCCGCCGGCGCGCCCGATCTCACCGACCGCAAGGCGGATCTTGACGCGGCCCTGCGCGCGGTCACCGCGGTGCAGGGCGACAGCCCGATGGTCTTCGCCGAGGTCGACGCCGACGCCGTCGCCGCCGTGGTCGGCGACTGGACCGGCATCCCGGTGGGCCGGATGGTCAAGGACGAGATCGCCTCGGTGCTGACCCTGGCCGAACAGCTCAAGCGCCGGGTGGTTGGCCAGGACCACGCGATGGACGCCATCGCCAAGCGCATCCAGACCAGCCGCGCCAAGCTGGACAACCCCAACAAGCCGGTCGGGGTCTTCATGCTGGCCGGCCCCTCGGGCGTGGGCAAGACCGAGACGGCGCACGCGCTCTCGGAGCTTCTCTATTCGGGCGACGACAGCCTGATCGTCATCAATATGAGCGAGTTCCAGGAGGCCCATACGGTTTCGACGCTGAAAGGCGCCCCGGCCGGCTATGTCGGTTACGGCCAGGGCGGGGTGTTGACCGAGGCGGTGCGCCGCCGGCCCTACTCCGTGGTGCTGCTGGACGAGGTCGAGAAGGCCCACCCGGACGTCCACGAGATGTTCTTCCAGGTGTTCGACAAGGGCTACATGGACGACTCCGAGGGCCGTCACATCGACTTCAAGAACACCCTGATCCTGTTGACGTCCAATGTGGGCTCCGACCTGATCGCCTCGCTGTCCGAAGACGAGGAGATGAAACCCGAGGCCGAGCCCCTGGCCCAGGCCCTGCGGCCCGAGCTGCTGAAGGTCTTCCCGCCGGCCCTGCTTGGGCGCTTGAGCGTGCTGCCCTACTACCCACTGTCGCCGGCCATGCTTGAAGGCATCGTCCGCCTGCAGCTGGACCGCATCAAGAAGCGGATCGCCGAAAACCACGGCATCGCCTTCACCTACGATCAGGCGGTCGCGACGCTGATCGTGTCGCGCTGCACGGAGGTGGCGTCGGGCGGCCGGATGATCGACGCCATCCTGACCAACACCATGCTGCCCGAATTGTCGGTCGTCCTGCTGGAGCGACAGATGGCCGGCGAAGAAATAGCGAAGATTACCGTCTCGGTTGAGAACTCAACCTTCACCTACGCGTTCGAACAGGTGGAAGCGTCACCGCAGAGCGACGCCGCTGTGATCCAGGAAGCCGTGGCCTGAGTATGTCCGACGATCCCGCTGATGACGTGGCCGCGACCACCGGCTTCACCCAGTCTTCCCTGGGTGGGCGCGGCGCGCGAAGAGCTGGGCGGCAGGGCATTCTTCCGATCGGCTTCGTTCTCAACGGCATCTACGAGGTCAAGCGCTTCATCGCCCGCGGTGGCATGGGCGAGGTCTATGAGGGCGTCAACGTCAACGCCGACGAGCGCGTGGCGATCAAGGTCATCCTGCCTCACCTCGCCGCCGACCCCAAGGTCCAGGCCCTGTTTCGCAAGGAGGCCAAGACCCTCATCAGCCTGGCGCACCCGGCGCTGGTCCAGTACCGCGTGCTGGCCCGCGAACCGCGGAAGGACCTGCTCTACATCGTCACCGACTATATCGACGGCGCGCCGCTCACCCAGTTGATCGGCAAGGGTCCGCCGCCCGCCACGACCGAGCTGGTGCGGCTGACGCGACGTCTGGCCGAGGGGCTCGAGGCGGCCCACAGCCACGGCGCTATCCATCGCGACATCTCTCCGGAGAATATCCTACTGCCGGACGGCGTGCTCAATCGCGCCAAGATCATCGACTTCGGCATCGCCAAGAGCATGGAGATTGGCGCCCAGACGGTGGTAGGCGACGGCTTCGCCGGCAAGCTCGGCTACGTCGCCCCAGAACAGTTCGGGGATTTCGGCCGTCGCATCGGCCCCTGGACCGACGTCTACAGCCTCGGCCTCGTGGCCTTGGCCCTGGCCGGTGGCAGGGCGCCGGACATGGGCGCGACCCTGGTCGACGCGATCGATCGTCGCCGGGCCGGGCCCGACATCGACGCGGTGCCAGCGACCTTACGACCCTTGTTCGCGCGGATGTTGAGCCCCGATCCTCGCAATCGTCCGCAGACCATGGCGGAACTGATCGCAGCCCTCGACGCGCTGGACCTGTCGAACGAACCGTCGCCGCCGCAGACGCCGTCCTGGGTTCCCGCCCACGACGCCCTGGCCTCGGATCTGGCGGCTGACGGCGAGCGGACGGTGGTGCATTTCGGCTCCGAGCCGCCCTCGTGGTTGAGCGCCGAACCGTCGGCGCAGACCGCGCCGCCGATCGCCGCCAGTCCCGATATCCCGCATGAGGCGCCGGAAGATCCGCCTCAGGGTCGCACGGTGTTCGCGCCCTCTCCCCTTCCCGAATCGCCCAAGGCGATCGAGCCGCCGCCGCCCGCGACCGCGCCGGAAGAAACTCCGCTCGCCGAGGACGTCGTCCTTCCCTCGCAGGACCAGGACGAGGACGGATCCAAGGCGGCGCCCGAGCGCGGCCAGATCGACGACCCGAACCGCGAGGAAAAGGTCCTGGTCGAGACCTCGGCGCCGGCGGCGCCTGTCGAGGATCACGAGGACGCCCTTTCTCCCGCTCCGCCGGCGATGGATGTCGCCTATGGCGCGGGTGTGGACGCCCCCGAGCCGACGCCCTCGCGCCAAGAGCCCGCGCGGACCCGCGTGCGCCCCGATGGCAAGCTGATCGTGCTGGGCGCGGCGGCGGCCGTGGTCGTCGCGGGGATCGGCTTCACCATCCTGTCGTCGCAAAACAAGGGCCAACTGCCCGCCCAGACCGCTTCGGCCCCGGCGCCGCCCGCTTCGCCCGACGTCGTCCGCGCCGAACAAGCCATCGCCGCCGCCGTGCCGAGCATTCCGTGTTCGTGGCTGACGGTCGGGCACGGCCAGGCCAGCGACGGCTCTACCAGCATCCAGGTTTCGGGCGCGGCTGGCGATCCGGCGGCCGTGAATCGCGCGGTATCTGCGGCCGCTCGAAAGGCCGGCTCGACGGGCCTGCAAATCGATTCCACCGGCTTGCTGGCCGCCGACCAGGCCGCCTGCCCCTTGCTCGACGCCACCCGCGGCGCGCGCGATCCAAAGGCCGTCGCCGCGCCAGCCGTCGTGGCGCTGCAAACGCGCTTTGAGATCGACCGGGGGCTGCAGGGTTGCCCGATCAACGGCCTGTGGGCCCAACCCGTCATCAACATCGCCCCCGACCCGTCGAAGAACTACAGCCTGATCGCGATCCAGCCTTCCGGTCGGCTGGAACAGTTCGCGGCCAGCCGCGAGCAGCTCGACAAGCTCGCCGCCCGCAATCCGAATCTCTACCAAGATCTGGGAAATGGCCGTCACAGGGTCTCGATGTGCCTGAGCGACCCGGGCCTGGCAGGTCTGCTGATGCTCGAAGGCGCTGGCCCGTTCGATCTGGGCCTGCGCCCCGGCGCGGCCGCGAAGCCGCCGCGAGACTTCGCCAAGCGCCTTGGGCAACTTGCCCAGTCGAAAGGTTGGACGATGCAGATGGCGTGGTTCCAGCTCGCCAACGACCAGCCCGATCAGCCTGAGATTCCCGCCCTCGACCCCGCCGCGCTTCGCGCGCAGAAGCTGGCCGAAGCCGCCAAAAGAGCCGCCGCCGTCGAGGCCGCCGCGAACGCCGCCGCGCCCGTCGTGGCCGCGCCGGCGCCCGAGCCGGAGAAGCTTCCCGCCGACTATGTGGCCTGTCGCCGGTTCGCCGGCGGCGCCTGGGAGGAGCTGGGTTATGCGCCGCGCGCGGCCTGCGTCGAGCGCGTGTTCGCCGGGCGCTGCGATGTCCAGACCGGCCGCTCCGGCGACATCGAGCTGCGCCGGAACGGCGGTAGCCTCCAGGCCAAGACCGGCAAGGGCTTCCGCAAGTGGCAGAACGTCGGGAAGTCGGACTGCGAAAAGTAGCCTCGACCTGCGCTCACCGCGGCGCTCCGCGCGTGCTGGGGGCGGCTCCAGCACCTCGGGCCATGACTGGCTGACCAGCTATCGCACCGTCGCGTGCGAGCCGCCGCCGTTGCGGCGAAGATCGACGATCACCGCGTCACGATCTTCGGGCGCATTTCCGGAAAGACGTAGCGCTCCCCGGAACCTGTGCGGATGGTCGCCAGGGCGGCGGCAGGGCAAGAAAGCGCTGAAGGCGCCTCTTTGATCACTCCCACTCGATCGTGCCGGGCGGCTTGCTGGTCACGTCGTAGACGACCCGGTTGACCCCGCGCACCTCGTTGATGATGCGGGTGGCTGTCTTGCCCAGGATCGGCCAGGGGAATTCGAAGAAGTCGGCGGTCATGCCGTCGGTCGAGGTGACGGCGCGCAGGGCCAGGACGTTTTCGTAGGTGCGGGCGTCGCCCATGACACCGACGGTCTTCACCGGCAGCAGCACGGCGAAGGCCTGCCAGATCTGGTCGTAGAGCCCCGCGTTGCGGATCTCTTCCAGATAGATGGCGTCGGCGTCCTGCAGGACCTTGACCTTTTCCGGCGTGATCTCGCCCGGGATGCGGATGGCCAGACCCGGACCGGGGAACGGGTGGCGGCCGACGAAGGCGGGAGCCAGCCCCAGCTCGACGCCCAGGGCGCGGACCTCGTCCTTGAAGAGCTCGCGCAACGGCTCGACCAGCTTCAGCTTCATGTACTCCGGCAGACCGCCGACATTGTGGTGGCTCTTGATCACGGCCGAGGGCCCCCCACGGGCCGAGACGCTCTCGACGACGTCGGGATAGAGCGTGCCCTGGGCCAGGAACTGCGCGCCGTCGATCTTGGCGGCTTCCTTGTCGAAGACGTCGATGAACAGGCGGCCGATGGTCTTGCGCTTGGTTTCCGGGTCGCTGACACCGGCCAGCTCGCCCAGGAACAGGTCGCCGGCGTCCACGTGGACCAGCGGAATGTTGTAGTGGTCGCGGAACAGGGTAACGACCTGGTCCGCCTCGTTCTTGCGCAGCAGGCCGGTGTCGACGAACACGCAGGTCAGTTGGTCGCCGATCGCTTCGTGAATCAGCACGGCGGCTACCGAGCTGTCGACGCCGCCCGACAGGCCGCAGATCACCTTGCCCGTCCCGACCTGGTCGCGGATCTTCTGGACCATCTCCTGGCGGAACGCCGCCATCGTCCAGTCGCCCTTCAGGCCGGCCAGGGCCAGGAAGTTCTTGTAGATCTGGGTCCCGTTGACGGTGTGGTAGACCTCGGGGTGGAACTGCAGGGCGTAGATCTTCTTGGCGTCGTTGGCGATGGCCGCGAACGGCGCGCCGGTCGAGGTGCCGATCACCTCGAAACCTTCCGGGATGGCGGTGACGCGGTCGCCGTGGCTCATCCAGACGGTTTCCAGCTCGCCCACGCCGGCCAGCCCTTGGAACAGCGGGCTCGTCTTGCCGATCGTTAGTTCGGCGCGACCGAACTCGCCGGCGTGACCGCCCTCGACCTTGCCGCCCAGCACGTCGCACAGCAGCTGCTGGCCGTAGCAGATGGCCAGCAGCGGCAAACCGAGGTCGAACAGCTTGCGGCCGATGCGGGGGCTGTCTTCCTCCAGCACGCTGGCCGGGCCGCCCGACAGGATAATGGCGGTCGGCTTGTAGGCGTCGACCAGGTCCTCGGCCTTGTCGAACGGATGGATCTCGCAATAGACGCCGGCCTCGCGCACCCGGCGGGCGATCAGCTGGGTGACTTGGCTGCCGAAATCGACGATCAGGACGCGCTGGTGGTGGGTTTCGGTGGTCATCGGCAAATCTCCAGCGGTCATGCGTTCAAGGTCAGGGCGTGTACGAGGATCGCTCGAGCACGGCGGCGAAGAAGCCGTCGGTCCCGGCGCGGTAAGGGGTCAGGCGCAGATAGCCTTCGGGCGTGACGTGCTCGACGCCCGACAGGGCGATCGGCTTCACGGTGAACTCGGGGTGGCGTTCGAGGAAGCCGGCAACGCGGTCCTCGTTCTCGTCGACCAGCAGCGAGCAGGTGACATAGACCATGCGGCCGCCGGCCTTCACGAAGGTCGAGGCGTCCTCCAGCACGCTGTCCTGCTCGATCTGGCGCTTGGCCAGTTGGTCCGGCGACAGACGCCACTTGGCGTCGGGATGGCGCCGCCAGGTGCCCGCGCCGGTGCAGGGGGCGTCGACGAAGACGACGTCGATCTTGCCTTCCAGGCCCTTCAGCGGCGTGGCCTCGATCGGCGAGCGGATCTGCAGGTTGCGGACCCCTGCCCTCTGGCCGCGCCGGATGGTGTCGGCCAAGCGGCGGGCGTCGGCGTCGTGGGCGAAGATCTGGCCGGTGTTGCCCATGGCGGCGGCCAGGGCCAGCGTCTTGCCGCCCCCGCCGGCGCAGAAGTCCAGCACCTGCTTGCCCTTCACCTCGCCCGCCACGGCGGCGGCGATCTGCGAGCCCAGGTCCTGGACCTCGAACCAGCCCTTGGAGAAGGCCGGCACGGCCTCCACCGACGGGGTGCGGTCGGCGGCGGCCGGGGCCGGGATGCGGAAGGCGTTGGGCAGGATCCCCGCCGGCGCGGCGTGGATCGGAGCCAGGGCCTTGGCGGCGCGCTCGGCGTCGGTCTTCAGGGTGTTGACCCGCAGGTCGACCGGCGCGCGTTCGGACAGCGCCCGCATCTCGACGGCCTGATCAGCGCCGAACGCGCGCGCCAAGCGCGCTTCCAGCCAGTCTGGATAGTCGCCCGCCACCGGCGCGGGGGCGTTGTCCAGCGAGACCGGACTGGCCAGGCGCTCGCGCTCGACGTCGGTCAGAGCGCCAAAACCGTGCTCCTCGCTTCCCGCTTCGGCGATGCGCTCGGGCGTCCAAGTCCAGACGAAGGCCAGCACGCCCAGCACGACGCCGCGCGGGCTCGCATCGCCCATCATCCAGCCCAGCGAACGCTTGCGGCGCAGGGCGTCCAGCACCAGGCCCGAGACGAAGGCCCGGTCCTTGGAGCCGGCGTAGCGCGCGGCGTCGCCCCAGCGCTTCAGGGCCATCTTGACCGGAAAATGCCGCGTCTCGATCTCGGTCAGAACCTCGATCGCCGCCGAAACCCGTCCTCCGTCGCGCATCAGACCACCAGGGCCAGAAGCAGCATCAAGATCCCGACCATCGACGCCAGCCAGGCCAGGCTGCGCACGAAGGGCACGCCCAGCGCATAGAGCGGGATATAGACGGCGCGGGCCACGACATAGAGCACGGCGCCGTACGCGGTCAGCGCGCCGAGGCGGCCGCCCAGATAGTCGACCGCCACCAGCGCGACGAAGAACGGGAACGTCTCGCGGAAGTTGGCGAAGGCGCGCTCCAGGCGCCCCGCGACGCCGGTCAGCACGACCGGCTCGTCCCGGGGGCCCGCATTCCACTTCAAGCCGCGCTGGGGCTGGGCGGCCGCGGCCGCCCACAGCAGATGGATGATCCCGATAAGGACCGCCGCCGCCACCATCTGCAGCTCGAAGGCCATCCGCATCGCCTAGACCGCGCTCGGATAGTTCGGGGCCTCGCGGGTGATCATCACGTCGTGGACGTGGCTTTCACGCAGGCCAGCGCCGGTGATGCGCACGAACTTGGCGCGCTTCTGCAGCTCGGGGATGGTCGGCGCGCCGACATAGCCCATGGCCGCCCGTAGACCGCCGACCAGCTGGTGCAGGACCGGCGAGATCGGGCCCTTGAACGGGGTCTGGCCCTCGATGCCTTCCGGCACCAACTTGAAGCTGTCCGTCACTTCCTTCTGGAAGTAGCGGTCGGCCGAGCCTCGGGCCATGGCGCCCACCGAGCCCATGCCGCGATAGCTCTTGTACGAGCGGCCCTGGTACAGGAACACCTCGCCGGGCGCCTCCTCGGTGCCGGCGAACATCGAGCCCATCATGGCGGTCGAGGCCCCGGCCGCGATGGCCTTGGCCAGGTCGCCCGAGTACTTGATGCCGCCGTCGGCGATGATCGGGGTGTTGCTGTCGCGGCCGGCGCGCACGGCTTCCATGATCGCGGTCAGCTGCGGCACGCCCACGCCCGCGACGATGCGGGTGGTGCAGATCGAGCCCGGACCGATACCCACCTTCACCGCGTCGGCGCCGGCGTCGATCAGGGCGCGAGCGGCGTCGTAGGTGGCGATGTTGCCGGCCACGATCTGGACGCGGTTGGCTTCGCGCTTCAGGCGGCTGACCGCCTGCGCGACCTGGCTGGAGTGGCCGTGGGCGGTGTCGATGACGACGACGTCGACGCCGGCGTCCACCAGGCCCATCGAGCGTTCGAAGCCGGCGTCGCCGACGGTCGAGGCGGCGCCGACCAGCAGCCGACCCTTGTCGTCCTTGGCGGCCAGCGGGTGAGCCTGGGCCTTCTCGATATCCTTCACCGTGATCAGGCCGACGGCGCGATAGGCCTCGTCGACGACGATCAGGCGTTCGATCTTGTGCTTGCGCAGCAGCTCGCGGGCCTCGCGCTGATCGACGCCTTCCGAGACGGTGATCAGGTTGTCGCGGGTCATCAGCGCCGAGGCGGGGACCTTGTCGTCGCCCTCGAAGCGCATGTCGCGGTTGGTCAGGATGCCGACCAGCTTGCCCGAGCCGCGCTCGACCACCGGGAAGCCCGAGATCTTGCGGCGGGCCTTGATCTCGCGGATCTCGGCCAGGGTTGTGTCGGGGTGGATGGTCAGCGGGTTGATGACCATGCCGCTCTCGTAGCGCTTGACCTCGCGGACCTGGTCGGCCTGCTCCTCGTTGGTGAGGTTGCGGTGCAGGACGCCCAGACCGCCGGCCTGGGCCATGGCGATGGCGAGGCGGCTTTCGGTCACCGTGTCCATGGCGGCGGACACGAGCGGAATGTTCAGACTGATTTCACGCGTGAACCGGGTCTCGGTCGTCACCTGGGTAGGCATGACGTCGGACGGGCCGGGTTCGAGCAAAACGTCGTCGAAGGTAAGCCCTTCGCGAATCTCCATCGGAGTCTCCATTTTGCGGCGCGGATATAGCCGCGAGGCCGGCGGTTGTCGACCCGCCTGGACGCCCAAATGGAGATGAATCTTTCCGAGGGGAAGGACGGCGGCGTCCCGGACGCCGCCGAACGACGACTAGACCGGCTTCGCGCCTGGCGTGCCGCACTTGGCGAACTTGCCTTTGGCGTCCTTGCACTTGGTCGGTTTGGCCGGCGCGGCGGCGGCGGGGCACTTGATGAACTTACCCTTGGCGTCCTTGCAGGGCGCGGCGGAGGCGACGCTCGCGCCGGACAGGGCGACGGCAAAGGCGGCGGCGATGCTCAGGGACTTCAACATGGGTAAGCCTCTTGATGATGCGCGATATGCGCATCCCAAGGCTCACGCCTGTTCCCGCCGATCCGCAAGAGACTGGAATCCAAATTTCCGTGATAGATCAACGCGCTATGGTCGAGATTGCGATTTCCCACAATCCTGGCGACAGCAACCTTCCTACCGCCCCTTGAACCCGGTCGCCACCAGGAACACCTCGGAGCTGTCCTGACGGCTGGCCTTGGGCTTGAAGTGCTGGACCCGGTCGAAGTGACGCTTCAGCCGGCCGATGATCTCGGCCGTTTCACCGCCCTGGAAGGCCTTGGCGACGAAGGCTCCGCCAGGCTTCAGCACGTCGATGGCGAACTCGGCCGCGATCTCGATCAGGCCGACGATGCGCAGGTGGTCGGTCTCGCGGTGACCGACGGTGTTGGGGGCCATGTCGGACATGACCAGGTCCGGCTCGCCGCCCAGAAGCCCCAGTAGCTTCTCCGGCGCGCCGTCGGCGGTGAAGTCCATCTCCAGCAGGTGCGCCGGCGCCACGGGATCGACCGGCAGGAGGTCGATGCCAACGAGGTCGGTCACGCCCCGCTCCACGGCGATCTGCAGCCAGCCACCGGGCGCGCAGCCCAGGTCGATGACCTTCGCGCCCTTCCTGAAGAACCGGAACTTGTCGTCGATCTCGCTGATCTTGAAGGCCGCGCGGCTGCGGTAGCCCAAGGCGCGGGCCTTGGCCGAGAACGGATCGTTGATCTGGCGCTCCAGCCAAGCTTGTTGGCTGGGCGTGCGGCCATAGGCGGTCTTCAGGCGCGCGGGCTTGCCCCGGCCACCCTCGTTGCCGCCGGCGGGCGGCTTGACCATGCGCTTGCGGGGCGGTTGTTCGTCGCTCATGCGGCTTCAGACTTCTTCGAGGCGCCGCCGCGACGACGTCGGCGCGGGCGTCGCTGCTGTTCGGACATCAGGGACATCAGGAGCCCTTCTCTAAGCCCTCGGTCGGCGACACGCACGCGCGAACACGGCCAAAGCTCCTGCACGGCCTGCAGGATCGCCGCGCCGGCCAGCACCAGATCGGCCCGGTCCGCGCCGATGCACGGCTCCTGGGCTCGCTCGGCGGCGGTCAGGCCCTGAAGGCGTTCGGCGGCCGCATCGCAGTCGGTCCGGTTCATCCACAGGCCGTCGACGACGTTGCGATCATAGCGCGGCAGGCCCAGATGCAGGCCGGCCAGGCTGGTGATGGCGCCCGACGTGCCGACCAGATGCGCCCTGCCCTGCGCGAAGATCTCGCGCATCGGTTCGGCGTGGGGAAAGGCCTTGATCCGCGCCTTGACGTCGTCGACCATGGCCCGGAACCAGCCTTCGGCGGCGCGCTCGCCCTCGGGGAAGCGCTCGGCCAGGGTGACCACGCCCACCGGGATCGACAGCCAAGCCTTGATCGGCAGCTTCCAGGCGGCGAACTGGCGCGGCTTGGCGTCGAGGCCGCCGCCGTTCAGATCCACCCATGAAAGTTCGGTCGAACCGCCGCCGACGTCGACGACCAGGGCCGCGTCCTGCTGACGATCAAACAGGCTCATGCAGCCGGCCACGGACAACTGGGCCTCCTCGCGAGGGCTGATGATCTGCAGTTTCAGGCCCGTCTCCTCGTGCACTCGGCGCACGAAGTCGGGACCATTCGTCGCGCCCCGGCAGGCTTGGGTCGCGACCGCCTTGACCCGCACGGCCTTGCGGCGACGGATCTTCTCGGCGCAGACCTTCAGGGCCGCGAGCGAGCGGTCCATGGCCGCTTCGGACAGCTGACCGCTCTGCGACAGCCCCTCGCCCAGACGCACGATGCGGGAATAGGCTTCGACGACGCGGAAACCGCGCGGCGTGGGCGTGGCCACCAACAGGCGGCAATTGTTGGTCCCCAGGTCGAGCGCCGCGTAGCACGCGACGGACTCCTCCTGAGACCGCCGGCGCCGGCCTTGCGGGGCGCCGGGCGCGCGCGGCGCCTCCGACATGGTCTCTACCTGTCTCGCAGACGCCGCGAACGCGCGACGTCCCACTTCGAGTCGACCATAGAGCCTGCGCGTATCGGAGGGAAGCTCGCCGCCGGAAGCGCTGCCTTGTCTTCCGCGTTCTGAGGACTACGTTCAGGTTTCAGTCAGGTGCGACTGATATCCTTAACGCCATGAATTCGAGACTCGCCAAATTCGCGATCGGCCAGGTCGTCCGGCACCGCATCTTCCCCTTCCGGGGCGTGGTGTTCGACGTTGACCCGGTGTTCGCCAATACCGAGGAGTGGTGGCAGTCCATCCCTGAGGACATCCGGCCGACCAAGGACCAGCCGTTCTACCATCTGCTGGCCGAGAACGACGACAACAGCTACGTCGCCTATGTGTCAGAGCAGAACCTGCTGCCCGACGACAGCGGCGAGCCGGTCGGCCACCCTCAGACCTCGGTGATCTTCGAGTCGTTCGATCACGGGCTGTACAAGCTTCGTCCCCGGATTTCGCACTAACCGAAACGTCTATCCGGCGATCCGTCGTTTTCGCGCAAACTGCGAACAGCTTTTGCGAAAATCGAGGCGTAGCGTCATCGCATGAGCGGAGATGGCTTTAGCAACGGGCCGCCCCCGGGCGCCCGCCCCGACTGGACGATCGACCAGGGCTGGGAGACCTATTCCCGGGCCGAGCATGACGTCTGGATCACCCTTTACGAGCGCCAGGCCGACTTGCTGCACGGCCGCGCCTGTGACGCATTCCTGCGTGGCCTCGACGCGCTGGATCTGCACCGCACGGGCATCCCCGACTTCAATCGCATCAACGAGGAACTCCAGCGCCTGACGGGCTGGAGCGTGGTGGCCGTGCCGGGCCTTGTGCCCGACGACGTCTTCTTCGACCACCTGGCCAATCGCCGCTTCCCGGCCGGCCAGTTCATCCGCAAGCCGGACCAGCTGGACTACCTGCAGGAACCGGACATCTTCCACGATGTCTTTGGCCATGTGCCGATGCTGACCGATCCGGTCTTCGCCGACTACATGCAGGCCTATGGCCGAGGCGGCCAGCGGGCGCTGGGCCTGGGCCGGCTGGCCAACCTGGCGCGCCTCTACTGGTACACGGTCGAGTTCGGCCTGATGAACACGCCCGCGGGGCTGCGCATCTACGGCGCCGGAATCGTGTCATCGCGTACGGAGTCGCTCTTCGCGCTGGACGATCCGTCGCCCAACCGCCTCGGCTTCGACCTGGAACGGGTCATGCGCACGAACTATCGGATCGATGACTTCCAGCAGGTCTACTTCGTGATCGACTCGATCCAGACCCTGCAGGAGGTTACCTTGCGCGATTTCGGCGCCGTGTATGAACGCCTGGCCGGCGCAAGCGACATCGGTGTCGCCGAGATCCTGCCCGGCGACACCGTCATCACGCGTGGCACCCAGGCCTATGCGAAGGCCGGGGGACGCTTGGCGACCGCCTCGGCGGACTGACCTTTCAGGCCGAACAGGATCCGCACACCGGGGATGCGTCGCACTGCCTCGTAGGTGATGAAACAGCCAGCGAACGTCGCCACGACCAGGATCGCGCCTTCCAGGCCCTGCGGCAGATTCAGCTTGGCCAAGTTATGAGCCATGACCACGATCAGGGTCTGGTGAACCAGATAGAACGGGAAAACGCCCAGGGTGAGGTAGCGCAGAGCTGGCCCGCCCTTGGTCAGATGCTTCGCGCCGAACCCCAGGATGGCGACGATGGCGCACCAGGTGTCGGTGGCGAACACAAAGCGCATCGTCTGGACCAGGGGCTGCGGCGGGACGGCGTCGTCGGCGCGGTAAATCCAGACATAGACGCTCCAGCCCGCCCAGGCGGCGATCGCCAGAATCAACGCCGGCCAGCGCACGGCGGTAAAGCGATCGCGCAGGATCTCCGACTTCGCCAGGCCAAAGCCGAGCAGGAAGGCGCTGAACGAGACCGCGTGGACATAGTGGTCGCCGATCAAGGCGTGGGTCTCGCCGAACCGGATCAGCAGCGTACGGGCCAAGCCCAGGAACAGGATCGGCCAAACGAACAGGCCCCAACCCTTCAGCACCCGCTCAGCCGCGTGCTGGATATGCTCACCGGCCTTCTTCCAGACCAGAAGCATCAACGACAGCACCAGGGTGTAGAACAGCAGGTAGGCCACGAACCACATGTGGTTCCAGGTCGGGGTGACCAGGCATTTGCCATCCGCTCCACACCAATGCCCCGAGGCCGTGACGTAGCGGATCCAGAAGTTGTCAACCGTCAGGAGCGTTCCCGGGTGGGCGGCTATGTACTCGACGACCTGGTAATAGGACTGTGGCGGCACGATCACGAACATCGCGAACAGAAGCGGCGGCAGCAGGCGCGCGATCCGCGCCCAGGTCAGCTGTCCAACGTTGGTCTTGTCGGCCATGAACCGCGTCGCCGCCCCCGAGACCAAGAACAACAGGGTCAGACGCCACGGATTGGTCATCAGCATGAAGGGCATCAACCCTTCCACCACATGCGGGGTCTTCACGTGGAATTCCCACGGCACGTAGAACATGCCGGTGTGATAGAGGATCAGCAGAAAGAACGCGCCGACCCGAATCCAGTCGAGGTCGTGGCGCCGATCGAGGGGTAAGACGGTCGTGGTCATGAAGCGGGCGTCCGGCGTGAAAAACGATGCCAAGGACCTGCCCAATCATCCCCCAAGCGGCCAAGTCTCGGGGGACCAGCGGTCGCTGCCCGGGATGACCGGAAAAGCTTCAGGGACCAGCGGCGGCTTTTTCGGGATGACTGGCGAAGAGCGCTTGTGGCTGACACGCGCCTGGATCCTCGGGGCCAGCCTGATCGCCGCGATCTCGGTGGTCAACGTCCTGACCATCCAGCACGACGCGCCTCGGCTGGGCGTGATCCGGCCGGCGATCTGGGAAAGCAGTAGCGCGCTGATTACCCTGTTCATCTTCGCCATCCCGGCCGTCATGGCGTTGTGGATGGTGCGCCGACAACCGCGTTGGTGGATGGCCGTCCCGGCGCACCTGGTCGCGGTGTTCGTCTACTCGGTGTTGCACGTCTCGGGCTTCGTGGTCCTGCGCAAGATCGGGCACGCCGTGATCCTGCACGAGGGCTATGACTTCGGGCCGCTGTCGACCGAGTTTCCGTACGAGTTCCGCAAGGACATGATGTCGTACGGCCTCGCCACGATCATCTACTGGCTGGCCTTGCGCCGCAGCGCCCAGAAGCCACTCGAGCCTTACGTCCCCGCCCCGCCCGCCACCTTCGACATCCAGGACGGCGCGCGACTGATCCGGATCCCCGTCGTCGACATCCTGGCCGTCCGCTCGGCCGGCAACTATGTCGAGTTCGTGCTGGCGGACACCCGGCGGCCCTTGATGCGCTCGTCGCTGAGCGCCGTGCAGGACGACCTCGTCGCCCACGGCTTCGTGCGCACGCATAAGTCCTGGCTCGTCAACAAGGCCCGCGTCACGGGCCTGAAGCCTGAAGGCTCGGGCGACTACGCGATCGAACTGGGCGCTCTGGAGGTCCCGCTGTCGCGGCGTTTTCCCGAAGCGTTGAGCGCGCTCCGCGGCTAAAGCAGCATTCCCATCAGGATGTCGTCCTCGAAGCGACCGTCCGGAAGGCGGCCGCGCGCGACCTGCCTCCCCTCGTGCTTGAAGCCCAGCCGCTCGTAGAGGCGGATCGCGCCGGGATTACCCGCGCCCGCCGCCAGCTCGATTCGTAGGATCGCCGGGTCCTGCGTCCGCGCCCAAGCGATCAGAGCCTTGAACAGTTTCGAGCCGATCCCCCGTCCCTGCCGCTCCGGATGAACCGCCACGGTCAGCCCGCCCAGCACATGAGCGAACAACGCCACGGTCTCGCGGCTGGCGTGGATTTCCCCGACGACGGTTGCGTCAGCCTCCACCGCGACCAGGCAAATGTCGCTGGCGATCGCATAGTCGCCGTAGGCCAGCGTCACCTCCTCGGGCGCGCGGGCCAAGGCGCCGGGCGTGACGGCGGCGGCCTTGTGCAGGACGACGACGCCGTCGCGGTCGGCGCCGGTGGCGGGACGGATCTCGAACGTCATCCGTCCCTCTGGAACGGATAGAAGTCGCCGCCCAGGTCGAGGATCTGGCTCAGTTCGTCCAGCGCCTCGCGGCTCTCGGTCAGCAGCAGCGGATCGGCGAGGTCCGCTGGCGCCAGGCTGTCGCGATAGCGGCGGGTCACCCAGTCGGCCAAGGTCGTATGCAGACCCGGCGTGAAGCGCTGGGCTGGATTGGCCGCCTCCAGTTCGGCGTCGGTCAGCACCACGCGCAGACGCAGGCAGGCCGGACCGCCGCCATTCCTCATGCTCTGGCGGACGTCGATATACTCCACCCGGCCGATCGGACCATTGGCGCTGGCCAGCCGCTCGGCGACCGCGAAGGCGCGCGGGTTGTCGCGCGTCTCGGCAGGCGCCAACAGCACCAGACGGTCCTCACCCGGGATCACGAGGAGCTGCGAGTTGAACAGGTAGCTGGCCACCAGATCGGCTATCGGCAGGTCGGCTTCCATGACCTCGACAAAGGCCGGCTCGAACAGGTCCCCGGCGGCGGCCCGGACCTGGCGCTCCATGAGGGCGCGATCCTCGAAGGCGCGCTCGTGGAAGAACAGGCACTCACGCGTGCCAACGCAGACCACGTCGTTGTGGAACGCGCCGCCCTCGATAGCCGCCTTGCCCTGCTGGGGGAAGATCGCCCGGGCCGCGCCGTGGCGACGCTGGATGGCCTCGAAGGCCTCGCGGGTCTGACGGGCCGGGAACTTGCCGTCCCAGCGCTCCCAAGCTTCCCGCCCCCAGACGAACAGGTTGACGCCCGGCGCGCCATGGTCGGCGCACAGCCGGACGTGGTTGGCCGCGCCCTCGTCGGCGAAGTGTGGCTGGGCGGGCAACGGATCGTGGACGGCGAAGCGGCGCTCGTCGGGAAACAGGCGGCGCAGCGCCCGGGTCGTCTGCGGGCCTTCCAGGCTGCGGTGCAGGTTGGTCAGCAGGTTGGCCGGCGTGAAGTGGACGCGGCCGTCGGCCGTATCGGCGCTGGGCGTCACCGTGGCGGCGTTGGCGGCCCACATCGGCGAGGCCGAGCACGCGGCGGCGGCCAGGGCCGGAGCGCTCTTCCAGGCGGCCTCGAGCACGACGTCGTCCGAGCCCGAAAAACCCAGCGACTTCAAGAGACCTACCGCCGGACGCTCATGTGGCGGCAGCACGAACTGCGGCACCCCCAGATCCGACAGCCGACGCATCTTGGAGAGTCCCTCCAGCGCCGCGCCGCGCGGGTTCGAGACCTCGCCGGCGTTCAGGGTGCTGGCAAGGTTACCCGGCGAGAGGCCAACGTAACTATGGGTCGGTCCAACCAGGCCGTCGCAATTGGCTTCGCGGGCCGAGCTCACGCCCGCAGCCCCTTGATGTCCTTGGACGTATCCAGCACCGCCTCGGCCTCGAAACTGGCGACCGGATAGGCGCAGTAGTCGGCGGCGTAGTAGGCGCTGGGCCGATGGTTTCCCGAGGCTCCAAGCCCGCCGAACGGCATGGAGCCGGCCGCGCCGGTGGTGGGCCGGTTCCAGTTGACGACACCCGCGCGAATGCGGTTCAGGAACTGATCCCAACACCTTGACTCGCTTGAGATAAGCCCCGCCGACAAGCCATAGCGCGTCGCGTTGGCGGCTTTTAGCGCGTCGTCGAAACTGGCGACGCGACGCACCTGCAGCCAAGGGGCGAACAGCTCCTCGTCAGGCGTGTCGACGCCGGTGACGTCGACCAGGCCGGGGGCCACGAAGGCCTCGCTCAAGCCTTCGACCTGACCGAGCGCGCGGATGCGATCGCCGCCCATGGTGTCGGCCACGGCGCGAGCGGCCTGGGCGGCGCGGGCTGAGATCAGCGGGCCCATGAAGGCTTCTCTGTCCCCGTTCCACGGTCCGATCGACAGGCGTCCGGCCAGGCTGGCGGTCGCCTCGATCACGGCCTTGCCAAAGGCGTCGTCCGGCAGGATCAGCCGGCGAGCGCACGAGCAGCGCTGGCCGGTGGTGATGAAGGCCGACTGAACGACCAGGGCCGCCACGGCCTCGGCGTCGTCGGCATCCCAGACCACCAGCGGGTTGTTGCCGCCCAGCTCCAGGGCCAGGATCACGTCGGGCCGATCGGCGAAGTGGCGGCGGAAGAAGGTCCCGGCCGCGGCCGAGCCGGTGAAGAGCAGGCCGTCGATCGTCTGGTTGATCAGGGCCTGGCCGGTCTCGCGACCGCCCTGGACCAGGTTGACGACGCCCGCCGGAACGCCCGCCGCCTCCAGGGCCTCGACCATCAGCTGGCCGGCCAGGGGTGTTTCCTCCGAGGGCTTGAAGACGACCGTATCGCCGGCCAGCAGCGCCGGCACGATGTGGCCGTTGGGCAAATGGCCGGGGAAATTGAATGGCCCCAGCACCGCCATGACGCCATGCGCCCGGTGGCGCAGCACGGCGCGGCCGAACGGCATGGTGGTCTCGGTGACGCCGGTGCGCTCGTCATAGGCCTTGATCGACAGGTCGACCTTGCCGGCCATCGAGCCCAGTTCGGCCTTGGTCTCCCACAGCACCTTGCCGGTTTCGCGGCTTAGGGCCTCGGCAAACGCCGCCGTGCGCTCGACCAGGATCTCCCTGTAGCGGCGCAGGATGGCGATCCGCTCCTCGCGCGGCTGGTCGGCCCAGGCCGGAAAGGCCCGGTGCGCCGCCGCCACGGCCTCGGCGACGTCGGTCTCGCTGGCCGTGGCCTCGCGCCAGACGATCGCGCCCGTCGCCGGATCGGTCGACACGAGTTCTGCGCCCTGCCCCGAACGCCACTTGCCATCGATGAACAGTCCGCCGCTCATGCCTTCACCCGCACCATGTCGCCCTCGTGGGCGCCCAGAGCCTGGGCCGCCTCTCGGCCCAGGATCGCGTTCTCGCCATCGATCAGCACCGGCGCGCGCACGGCCCTGAACCCGGCCACGGCCCCCGTGGAGACCAAAGCCTCCTCACCGAAGGCGTCCTCGCCGATCTTCACGCGCAGACGCCGGGCGTCGCGCACGGTCTTGATGTCGTCGCGACGCGCCGCAACGGTCGGCCCGGCGTCGAAGATGTCGATCAGACCCTCGTAGCGGAAGCCCTCGGACTCCAGCATGGCCCGCGCCGCCTCGCCCTCTCGGTGAACGCGCCCCAGCACATCGCGCGCCTCCTTAGGCAGCAGTTCGGCGTAGATCGGATGGCGAGGCGCGAGGTCGAGGATGAACTGGCCGTCGGTCGAGGCGCTCATCATGTCGGCCTCGTCGAATTCGAGGCGGAAGAACTTGCTGGCGACGTGGTCCCAGAACGGGCAGCCGCCGTCCTCGTCGAACCAGCCGCGCAGCTCGGCCAGCACCATCTCGGCGAAGCGCTGGGGCTCCAGGCCGATCAGCATGTAGCGCGACTGGGCCAGCAGGCGGCCCGCCCCGCCCTTGCGCCGCTCGGGCCGCAGGAACAGCGATCCCACCTCCGACCAGCCGGCGCACTCGTTGACCAGCACCAGCGCCCGGTGATCGAAGCGCTTTTCCAGGGTCGGCGACGACTGGGCCAGGGTGACGACCCGGAACGAGAAGTGCGGCCTCTTCAGGCCCACGCCCGCCTTGACGCCGGCGACGCCGATCACGTCGCTGGCCTCCAGGTCCTCCAGCATCAGAGTGTACCACGCCTCGGGCGGGGCCACGCCGGCCTGGAAACTAGCTTCCGACAGTGCCAGCCGGGCGCGCAGGGTCGGCTCGTCCTCGGGCAGGCTGGTGAAGCCGCGCCCGGACAGCACGGCCAGCTCCATCAGGGCGTCGAAGTCGGCGGGGCCGGCGGGACGGACGACGAGCATTCAGAGGGTCTCCATCGCGCTATGAATGGCGCGGGCGTCGATCTCGCCGCTGGCCAGTTTCATCAGGATCAGGGCCGAGAGCTGAGCACGCTCGACGAAGCTTTCGGGGAAGGCATGCTCGGCCTCGCTATGGATGTCGCCGCCGCGCACCCCCAGGGTGTCGACATTCGGCAGCCCCGAGGCGAACAGGTTGTTGCCCTCGCAGACCCCACCGGAGGGCTTCCAGGCGATGTCCTGGCCCAGCAGGGCGCCGACATCCTTGACCGCGCCGAACAACCGCTGCTGGGCCGCGTTGAACGGCTTGGCGCCACGGGTGATCAGGCCGTGCAGGTGAGCGTGCAGGTCATCGCCGATCTCGCCGACGATGCGGGCGACCTCGGCCTCGAACCAGGCGGCGGCTTGCGCCTCCGGGAAGCGGACGTTGAAGCGGACCACCGCCACGTCGGGCACCATGTTCAGCGGCGCGCCTCCGTCGATCCGGGCGACATTGACGGTGACGCCATCGCGCTGGCCGTTCAGGCCGTGCAGTTTCTCGGCCACGCGCGCCGCGCCGATCACGGCGTTGCGGCCAGCGGCGAAGTCGCGACCGGCGTGGGCCGCACGACCATGAATGACCATGTGGTAGTTGCCCGAGCCCTTGCGCGCCGAGGCTAAAGCTCCATCGGCCAGGGCCGGCTCGTAGGTCAGGCCCACGTGCCCGCGCCGCGCGAAATCGGCGAGAACCGGGCCCGAGGCGATCGAGCCGATCTCCTCGTCGGGCGACAGCAGGACGCGATAGCCGACATTGGCGGCGTGGGGATGGCGTTCGAATGCTTCCAGCGCCGCCAACATGACCGAGATGCCGCCCTTCATGTCGGCGATGCCCGGACCGTGCAGCGCGCCGTCGGGACGGGTGCGGACGACCTGGAACGGACTTCCCTCGGGATAGACCGTGTCGTAGTGGCCGGTCAGCACGACCTGGACCGCGGCCTCGGGTCGCACGACCACGGCCAAGGACGGAGGATGCTGGAACTCGGTCTCGCGACCGTCGGCGGCGACCTCTCGCGACGGCGACAGCGGCACATCGATCGGCGCGGCCGGCAGGCGCGCGGCGGCGTCGAGCAGGATCTGCCTTTGGCGTTCCAACCCCGCCAGGTGACGACTGCCGGAGTTTATCGCGCACCAGTCCACGGCACGGTCGACGATCTGGCCGCCATCGCGCGCGATGTGATCTAGAACCGCGCGGTCTTCTGAATTGAGACGCATGAAAAGCCGGTCCTCCCTCAGTCACGATAACCAAGGGCCGCGGGCAAATCGTGCTTACCTCTGACGAGGTAACCGCTGTCCCGCGCAACAGCCTTGCCCTTTAGTAGTCCTTTCTCCAGCGAACGGAAAGCTTCGCGTCATTCTGGCCGCCGATCCTGGAAACCAGGGAGAGAGTCCGGCGAATCCGCCACTCGACCTGAGCGGCCGGCCCTTCACGGCCGCCGCCGATGATCTCGAGATAGACGTCGTCGGTCACGTACTTGCCGCCCGAGACCGTCATGCCCGTGGCGCTCTCGGCGAAGGCCAGGCGGTCCAGCCGCGCGAAGCTGCGCAGGTTGCCGATCACATCGAAACCGCCACCGCCGGCCAATGACGCAAGAGCCGACGCTAGCTGGGCCGCTTCGATCGGCGACAGCTGCGCCGCCGATGACCCGAACAGCACCTGGCTCAGCACTTCATCGCTGGGCAATTCAGGCTTGGAGGTCAGGGTGATCTCCGGTTTGGCGGCGGTGCCCTGGATCTTGACCACTGCCGTCAGCGAGGTGTCCTGGCGGGTCGCCGACAGGTCCAGACGGATACGGTCCAGCTGACTGGACAGATAGACCGTGCCCTCGTCATCGAACTCGAACCGCTTGCCGGCGAAGTCGTACTCGCCGCGCACCACGCGGGCCACGCCGCTCAGGGCGGGCGCCAGCGAGGTGCCGCCGACATGGGCGTTCAGCGACAGCTCGACGTCGAGGCCTCTGCCCCGCACGAACACCCGGCGCGGCGCCTTCAGGTCCAGGTCCAGGATCATGCCGCCGGTCGTCGCGCGGCGCTGCAAGCCCTGGTCCAGATCCTGCGGGCGATTTCGCTCGATCACGTCCATGGCCACGACGCCGGCGGGCGTCTTGCTCTGGGCGGAGACGTCGGCGCGATCGATGGTCAACGCCCCCGCCAGCTTGATCTTGCCGTCCGCCGAACGGTTGACTGTCGCCGAACCCGTGGCGACGGCCGAGGCCAGGTCGTTGTCGATCAGGCGGAAGCCCTTCAGGTCCAGCTTGAAGCTGCCGACCCCGTCGCGGGCCAGGCTGATCCGCCCCGCGCCCGAGATCGAGCCTCCCTGCCCGTCCTCGCCAATGGCCTGGCTGACGTCGATGGCGTTGTCGGCCATGGCCGAGCGCAGGGTTACGTTCTTGAGGCGCAAACCCGTCTGACCGTCCTCGAAGCCGCCATCGTCCAGCGTCGCCGAACCGATCAGGCGGGGATCCGCCAGGGTGCCGCCCAAGCTAGCCTGCAGATTGATCCGGCCCGATAGCGAGCGGTCGGCCCCCATCAGCAGGTTCCAAAGCGGCTTGATCTCGCCCTGAGCGGAGAAGCGCCCCTGCACGCCGCGTTTCTTGTCGACGACCAAGCGCAACGGCCGGGCCGAGGCTTCGACCGGCAACACCAGATTGGCCTCGGCCTTCAGGCCCTGGCTGTTATCGCCGTCGGCGACGATGGTCAGACGGTTGTCGGTCAGGTCGCCGTGGATCTTGGCGTTCAGGGACTGTTCGACCTTGGCCCCGCGCTCCCGGGCGTTGGCCATGCGCATGTCGAAATCGCCGGTGAGGGTCTCGCCCTGCCCCCGCAGGTTGAAGGATCCGTCGATGTCGCCGTCTAGGTCGGGGTTGAAGGCGGTGATGGCCACACCCGTCAGTTCGGCCTTGAGCATGGCCGTCGCCCCGCCGAGATCGGCGTCGATGTCGGCGCGCCCCTTGTCGATGCCCAGGCGCAGGCGGGCCTGGGTCGGGCCGTCGCCGAAGCGAACCTTGGCCGTCTCCCGGGTCTTGATTTCTGTCCGACCCAGGCGGCCGGCGGCGTCCAGGCTCAGATCGTAGATCTTGCCGCTCTGGGCCAACTGCCCTGTTCCGCCGATGCGCCAGCGTCCGCCGGGGGCGTCGCCCCGCGCGTCGATGGACAACGGCAGGCGAGACAGCGGACCATCGGCCTTGATCTTGGCCGAGCGCACCTTCCAGCTTCCGAACGCTACTTCCTCGGCCGTCAGATCCAGCGCCGCCGTCGCCGAGCCACCACCGGGCGCGTCGACGAGCTTGGCTGTGCCCTTCACCTGGCCTTGCGGCAGGAACGCGCCGGGGCCGATGGCGACGGTCAGGTCCGCCGTGGCCGGCAGGCCGTCGCGCAAGGACATCGCGCCCTTGGCCTTGGCCCCGCCGGCGTCGACGTCCAGTTCGCTGAGTTCGATCCCGCCCGGCGAGAAGCGGAACGCCGTGCGCCCCCGCGCCGGACCATAGGTGCTGTCGGCCTGCAGCGCCGCGACGCCGTCCGTGGCGTTGGGGCCGCGGGCGAAGGTCAGCGTCAGGTGCGCCTTGGTCAGCGGCAGATTGGGCAGGTCGATGCTGTCGAAATCGGCGTTCAGCTCGGCCTTCGGCGCCGATAGCGTCCCGCCCACGTGACCATCGCCCGCCGCCTTGCCGGCGACTTCGACCGGTCCGGCGCTGAAGGGGCCGGACGCGGTCCAGTCCAGCTTGAAATCCAGGCCCAGCCCCTTGGCGATCATCTTGCCCGTGCTGCGCAGGCTGGCGTTCGCGCCGTCCAACCTGGCGTCGGCGACCGACAGGACCCCATCATTCCAACTGGCCTTGCCGTTCAGGCGCGGCGTCCCGCCCAGCAGCCGATCGATCTCGGCGTAGCCGGTGGCGAAGTTGGCGGCGCGGCCATCGACCGTGAAGCCCCACGGACGATTGGCGAAGCTGGTCGCCGTCCACTTGGCGATCACCGAGCCCTTGGCGCCCGGACGCACCGGCCCCAGGCTGGCGACCTTCATCTCGCCGTCGAACGACAGCCCGCCCAGCACGCCGCGCTCGCCCTTGCCCGTGACGATCAGGTTGGGCGCGTCAATGCGGGCGGCCTTGATCAGGAAGCGGCCACCCTTGACGCGCGCGCCCTCGAAGCTCGCCTTGGGGCTGGCCCCGAGCACCGCCAGAAGCCCCGTGCCGCCGCCGCCCGAGGTGGTCGCCTGGGCCTTGATCTCCAGTTCGCCCTTGGCCCAGCGAACCAGCGCCGGCCCCTTGGCGCGCTTGAGGCGGTAGCCCAGCAGTTCCAGGTCGGCGACGTCCGCGTTCCCCTCGACCGAGAACCCGCCGTCCTCCAGGCGAAAGACGCCGTCAGCCAACCCCTGCCCCATTTGCGGGACGGTGACGATCCGCTTCAGCGCGCCGATACGGGCCGTGAAGGCGATGCCATCCGGACCGGTGCGACGCTTGGCCAGGTCGGCCAGGCCGTGACCTCGCAGGCTCAAGTTCTCGGCCTGGATCTCGAGGTTCAGGGCCGAGAGGCCGTCCTGGGTGGCCTTCTTGCCGTCGATCGTGAAGTTCGCCTCGGGTCCGAACATCCGCTCCAGACGCTGGGTCCAGCGCGAGGCGCCCAGATCCAGCCGCCCTCGCGCCGCGCCGCCTTGCTCGTTCCAGGCGCCGTCGGCCTGCAGCGGCGTGGCGTTGCCCGAACGCGCCAGCACGTTGAACGCCGCGCGGCTGACCGTGCCGTCGGCCTTGGCCTTCAGGTCGAACGGCCGGTCGGCGGGCAGGCCCAGCGCGCCGGCGATCGCGCCGCCGTTGGCCTCAGTGGCGTCGGCGTTCAAGCGCAAGGTCTTGGAGCGTCCCAGGTCGAAGTCGAGATTCAGATGGTCGCCGACATGCTGGCGCGAAGCGACCACCAGCGTGCCCTTCTGTCCGCCGAGGCGCGCCATCTCGTAGTCGCCGCCGACGTCGAAATCGCCGTCACGACCACTGAACGCGGGCCGCGTGATCAGACGGAACCTGAAGGCGTCCAGATCGACCGACACCGGCGCGGCGCTGGACTTAGCCCCCTTGGGGGCCATGGTCGGGCGGCGCAGCACGATCACGTCGCGGGCGTCGATCCGCTCGGCGTGGAAGCGGCGGCCGAACAGCTCGGTGGCCCGCCAGGCGACGCGGATGTCGTGCGCCTCCAGCCAGATCCCCTTCTCGTCGGTGATGGTCAGGCGCCGGACCCCAAAGTCCTTCCAGATATCGCCCGACAGGCCTTCGATGTGCAGCTTGCCGATGCGACCCAGCTTCAGGCCCGAAGCGCGGGCCTCCAGGAACATGCGACCTTGGGGCGTGATCGGCGCGTAGCGCAGGCCGCCGGCCATGACGATCAGGATGGCGGCCAGGATCGCAGAGGCGATCAGCAGCGCGCCGCCCCAGCCGATCTTCTTAGCGGCCTTGACCGCGGCCTCGCCCGTCGCCTCGGCGGCGTGGACGACCGTCTCGGTCAGGTCAGGCTTGTCCTGCTCCCCGCTCAAAAGCTTTGCCCGATGCTGAGATAGATCTGGAACGCCGGATCGCCCTTGCGGCGGCCCAGCGGAGCGGCGATGTCGGCGCGGATGGGCCCGAAGCCCAGGTCGTAGCGGATGCCAAAGCCAGCGCCCGCCCGGAAGTCCTCGCGCCGAGGGGTCTTGTCGGTGCCGATGGCGCCGGCGTCGATGAAGGCCACCCCGCTCCAGCGCTGGGTGACCTTCTGGCGCAGTTCGAACGAGGTCTCGATCAGCGAGACGCCGCCCTGGGGCGTGTTGTCGGAGAGGCGCGGGCCGATGGCCTGATAGGCATAGCCGCGCACTGAGCCGCCGCCGCCGGCGTAGAAGCGCCGCGACGCAGGCACGTCCGGAATGCTGCCGCCCACGATCGCGCCCAGCTTGACGCGGCTGGCCAGCACCGTGCTCGCCCCCTTGCCGAGCGGCAGATAGACCGAGCCCTGGGTCGTCAGCTTCAGGTAGGGCAAGGTCGTGTCGCCGATGACGTAGGTCGGCTCGCCCCGCGCTTCCAGGCGCCAGCCGCGCTTGGGATCCAGGATGTTGTCGGAGAAGTCCCAGGCGTAGGCGGCCAGGCCCGCGAAGGTGGCCAGATTCAGCCGGCGTCCGGCCACCAGACCGTTGCTGCTGACCTGCTCCTTGGTCTGTGACAGATCCAGCGACACGCCGAAGGTGCGATAGGCGGTGGTCTGCCGCCGCTTGGTCAGGTCGACTCCGATCGAGGCGCCGGTTTCGTTGTAGGCGTCGGTATCCTCGCGGAAGATCGAGCTGGAGAGTTTCAGGGTCTGCTGCGGCCGTCGCCAATGGGGCAGCGAGAGCTCGGCGCCCACGCTCTGCTCCAGCTTGGCGAAACGCAGCGAATAGGTCGTGGTGTCGGCGCGCTTCAGCCGGTTGTAGCGGCTCCAGCGGACGTCGACGCCAGCCCCCTCGCTGGTGGAGTAGCCGGCGCTGGTTTCGATGGTGCGCGCGCGGCGGTCGGCCAGGGTGACGACGACCGGCCGCAGGCCTTCCGGCGTGGCCTTCTCCGGCCCGGCCATGGACACCGAGATTGAATCGTAGACGCTGGTGTCGCGCAGGCGGCGCTCCAGCTCGGCGACATCCTCCGGGTCGTAGACATCGCCGGATTTCCACGGCGCGAGGTGCGACACCCAGGCCGGACTGGTGCGCCCCTTGGTGATCACCTCGACGCCGTCCAGATGGACCAGTTCGCCGGACGCGATCTTGAACGCCGGCCGGACGGTGTGGTCGGCATGGTCGACGATCACCTCCCGCGGCTCTGCCGCGGCGTCGGCATAGCCGAGCTTGGCGACCTGGGCGACGATCCGCCCCTCGGCCCCGACCACATCGGCCGAACGTCCGGGTTCGCCTTGGGTCAGGCGCATGGCCGCCGCGGCGCGCTGGCGCGTGCCCTCGTCGGGCGGAGCGCCCGACCAGTCAATGCGAGGATCGGCCAGGACGAAGACCGGGCCGGGCGTGATCTTGACCACCGCGCGCGGTGGCTCGCCATCCAGCACGTCCGGCTCGACGGTGTAGGCGTAGTAGCCCTCGGCGCGCAGCACCGCGATGGCGTCCTCGCCCGCCTGGCGGGCGCGTCGCCGAGCTTCGGCGCGGCTCTGGGCCGGATGCTTGGATTCGGTCAGGGCGCGCTGGATCGCCTCGCGCAAGGCCTTGTCTTCGACGCCTTGAATCTGGGCCATAGGCTCGTCGGCGCGCGCGACGGAGGCCACTAGCCAAGCCGCCGCCGTCAAGGCCAGGGAAGTCCGCCCAAGCACCAAATCACGTTCCCCGCGCGAAGCGCCCCCGCCCCTGCTGTAGTCTGGGGTTTCGTCGCTGTCACGACCCGAAATGCAAGCGATGGACGACGAGTGGCGCTTCTCAAAGCGAGCGAATGGCGCCCAAATGATGAGCAGCCGTGCGCATCCACGCGGCGGACGTCGAATTCGCCGCGCGAGACCTGCGCGACGTTCTAGTGTCAGGACGGCGCGCGGCCCCCGGCGGCGCGTCCAAAGTGAAGAGAAACGTGGACAAAAGCGTGGCGGCGAAGACCCAGACCCTCGAGGACGCACCGACCCTGCCGATGACGGAGGCGGCGTACCTGCCGGGTATCGCCTACGACGAGATGTTCACGCCCGAGGGTGAAGTCCGGACGCATTACGATCCGCTGCACGCCCGCATGTCGACGCTGGGCGCGGAGGAACTGGCCGGCCGCCAGCGCACGCTGGAGCGCTCGTTCCTGCTGCAGGGCATCACCTTCACCGTGTACGGCGCCGAGAACACGACCGAGCGGATCATCCCGACCGACCTCTTCCCACGCATCATTCCGGCGACCGAATGGTCGAAGATCGAGGCGGGCCTGACCCAGCGGCTGCAAGCGCTGAACCTGTTCCTGGCCGACATCTACGGCGACCAGCAGATTCTGATGGACGGCGTGGTGCCGCGCGAGCTGGTGCTGGGCGCACCTTCGTACCGCCGCGAGATGCAGCACCTCTACGTGCCCCACAAGGCCTACGCCAATGTCTGCGGCAGCGACCTGATCCGCCAGCAGAACGGCGAGTTCGCGGTGCTGGAGGACAATCTGCGCGTCCCGTCCGGCGTCTCGTACATGCTGGCCAATCGCGACGCCGCCAAGCGGACCTTCCCTGGCACCTATCGCGCCGCGGGCGTGCGGCCGGTCGAGCGTTATCCGGACCTTCTGCTGTCGACGCTGAAGAGTATGGCCGCCGATTGGCGCAACGAGCCGCAGGTCGTGGTGCTGACGCCGGGCGTCTACAACAGCGCCTACTACGAGCACGCCTATCTGGCCCGCCTGATGGGCGTACCGCTGGTCGAGGGCCGAGACCTCGTGGTGCATGAGAACATGGTCTACATGCGCACCACCACGGGTCTGCGCCGGATCGATGTCATCTATCGCCGGGTTGACGACGACTTCATCGACCCCCTCACCTTCCGCCGCGACAGCTCGCTGGGCGCCGCGGGGCTGTTCAACGCCTATCGGGCCGGCAACGTGGTGATCTGCAACGCGCCCGGCACCGGCGTCGCCGACGACAAGGCCGTCTACGCCTACGTTCCCGACATCATCCGCTACTACCTGGGCGAGGATGCGATCCTGCCCAATATCGAGACCTTCCTGTGCCGCGAGCCCCGGCAGCTGCAGCACGTGCTGGGAAATCTCGACAAGTACGTGGTCAAGGCGGTCGGGGCCTCGGGCGGCTACGGCATGCTGGTGGGGCCGCACGCCAGCCAGAAGGAACGCGACGCCTTCGGCGAGGCGATCCAGGCCGATCCCGACAACTACATCGCGCAACCGACCATCCAGCTGTCGACCGCCCCTTGCCTCGTCGATGGGCGCATCGAGCCGCGCCACGTCGACCTGCGCCCCTTCATCCTGTCGGGTGAGAAAACCATCGTCACGCCCGGCGCCCTGACCCGCGTGGCGCTGAAGCGCGGTTCGCTGGTCGTCAATTCCAGCCAGGGCGGCGGCTCCAAGGACACCTGGGTGCTGGCCGAGGAGAACGGTCACGCCAATGGCCACGCCAACGGCAACGGGAGCGCCCGCCCATGATGTTGGCTCGCGTCGCCGACAGCCTCTACTGGCTGGGCCGATACATCGAGCGGGCCGAGCACCTCTCGCGCCTGTCGTCCGTGATGCTGAACGCCACCCTGGACCAGACGGACTCCGGGACCCAGGCGGTGTGGATCGCCATGGCCGCCGTGGGTGAGCCGGGCGACGGGGCCGGCGTCGGTTCGTTCGAAGCGGCCGAAGCGCTCGTGCTGGACCGCGGCGATCCCAACTCGGTCGTCTCCTCCCTGGCCCGGGCCCGCGAGAACGCCCGCCAGGTGCGCGATCAGATCACCACCGAGACCTGGGAACGGCTGAACCTGCTCTACCTCAAGGTCACCGACACCAGGGCCGGCAAGGAATTTTCGGACGGCTCGGCCAACTTCCTGCACGACGTCATCGCCGACCTGCACCTGTTCAAGGGCGCTGCCGACACCACCATGAGCCACGGTGAGAGCTGGCGGTTCATGATGCTGGGCATCTACATGGAGCGCGCCCAGTTGGTCTCGCGCCTCCTGGAAGTCTGCTTCGCGGACTCGCCCACCCACGGCAGGGTCGCCGACCACGTGGCCCTGGTCGGCGTGCTGCGCATGGCCTGCGCCCTGGAGCCGTACCTGCGGGTCTATACAGCGGAGATCGAACCCCGGCATATCCTGGAGTTCCTGGTCTTCGACGAAGAGTTCCCGCGCTCGATCCGTTTCACCACGGCCCAGATCGAACAGCATCTGTCGGCGCTGGCGCGCGGCGGCCTCTTCAGCGAACGCGCCGGTCCGGAACGGCTGGCGGGTCGCCTGAAAGCCCGCCTGCAGTTTGCGGACGTCGACGAACTGGAAGCCGTCGGCGCCGGACCGCTGCTGACCACCGTCGTCAACGAGTGCGCCCGCATCCACGAAGCGATCTATGAAACCTTCGTGGCCTATCCGCTCGAAACACGCCTTCCGGCCTAGGACCCCCACCCGTGCTGTTAGAGATCCGCCACGTCACCCAGTACCACTACGAGCGCCCGGTCCGGGAAAGCCTGATGGAGCTGTGGATGCAGCCCCAGAAGAGCGCCCGCCAGCGCCTGGTCAGCTTCGAGCTGGACCTGGAACCGGCCGCCCAGGTGTTCTCGTACGCCGACAGCTTCGGCAACGCGGTCTATCACTTCGACGTGCCCCAGCCGCACGACAAGCTGACCATCATCGCCCGTTCGGCGGTCGAGACCGAGCCGCCGGCCGAACGCCCCGCCCACCTCGACATGGGCGAATGGGACCGCCTGCGTAGCGAGTTCGTCCGCGGCGAATGTTTCGACTTCCTGCGTCCGCATGGCTTCGTCCAGACGACCGAGGCGCTGCGGACATTCATCAACGAGCACGACCTGGACGCGTTGAAGCGCAAGGACCCGCTGACGGCGGTCCGCACGCTGTCGGAGACCATCTACCGTGCTTTCGAGTACCAGCCCGGCGTCACCGACGCCGACAGCCCGATCGACCTGGCGCTGGGCGTCGGGCGCGGGGTCTGCCAGGACTTCGCCCACATCATGCTGGCCATTTGCCGCGAATGGGGCATCCCCGCGCGCTATGTCTCGGGCTATCTTTTCACCGATCGCGACGCCGGCGACCGCTCGGACCCCGACGCCACCCACGCCTGGGTCGAGGTGTTCCTGCCCAGCCTGCGCTGGGTTGGCCTGGACCCGACGAACAACATGATGGCCGGCGAGCGGCACGTGGCCGTGGCCGTGGGCCGCGACTATGCGGACGTCACCCCTTCACGCGGGGTCTACAAGGGCGACGCGGAAAGCCAGTTGGCGGTGGGCGTCACCGTTCGCCGCGCCCGGGCGGCCGTGGCGGAGCCGGAATTCCTGCGGATGGCCCGTCCCAGCTTCGCCGGCGGCCGCCGGCGTCCAGACGTAGCCCTGAAGCAGGAGCTGCACCAGCAGCAACAACAGCAGCAGCAGCAGTAGGAAACTACTGCAGGACTTCCGGCTTCAGCGTGGCGGCGAAGCGGCGGGCGATATCCAGGGCGCCGGCCGCGCCGCCGGCTCGCGGGCCGATGCGCTGGGTTTCCACGAACTGCACGCCCGCCTCGGTGTCCGAGCGCCAGACGACGTGGGCCAGATGCACCCGGCGTCCGCCCGCGTCGACGAAGATGAACTTGTCCGGCGGCGCGGCGATGCCGGCCGTCGACAGGCGCGCGCCCTTTTCGGCGACGTCCAGCAGCGAACATTTCCACGAGCGCGGATCGTCCACGATGTAGATCTTGCGCGCCGCCGGCATCCGGGGATGCGAGCGACGTTCCGCGCCTGAGGCCTCGACCATGAGCATGCGAACCTTAGAACTCCCGCCGTATGGACGACCGCGATTTTAGCGCAGTCCGTCCAAAATCAGCTTAAGCGGCAAAGTTCCTTAGGCGGCGTAAACGTGAGCCTTACGAGCGGCGATCTTCACCGTTCCCTGGAAGCGGGCGGCCTCGGCGCGCGAGGCGCTGATCTCGATGGGACGGCCATCGCTGGCGATGGCGTTGACCGTGGTCAGCGCCCCCTGGACGTGCGCCCGATCGACGCGGACCTCGAAACCATCCTCGTCCAGCACGAAGTCGTGCGGCCGGACATAGGCCGTGGCCGAGCCGTCGCGGACCCCGCTGGCCGGCAGGCGCAGCACGCCGGCGTTGAACTGGCCGCCGCCGACCTGCCCCTCGAAGCAATTGGCTTCACCGACGAAACCGCAGACGAAGGCCGTCTCGGGCTGGTCGTGGACCTGATCGGGGGTGCCGATCTGCTCGATCTGCCCCTTGTTCAGGATCGCCACGCGGTCGGCCAGCTCCAGGGCCTCCTCCTGGTCGTGAGTCACGAAGATGGTGGTGACCCCCGTGGCGTCATGCACGCGGCGCAGCTCCTTGCGCAGCGACTTGCGGACCGTCGCGTCCAGGGCGCCGAAGGGCTCGTCCAGCAACAGCACGCTGGGCTGCACCGCCAAGGCGCGTGACAAAGCGACGCGCTGGCGCTGGCCACCCGACAGCTGCGACGGGTAGCGTTTGCCCAGACCGTCCAGCTCGACCAGCTTGAGGAGGTCCTCGACCCGCTGGGCGATCTCGGCCTTGGACGGCTTGTCCTTGCCTTTTCGCACGTCCAGACCGAACGCGATGTTCTTGGCCACGGTCATGTGCTTGAACAGCGCGTATTGCTGGAACACGAAGCCCACGCGGCGATCCGCGGCGGAAGCAAAGGTCACGTCCTCGCCGTCGAACAGGACCTGGCCGACGTCCGGAAATTCCAGGCCCGCGATCGTGCGCAGCAGCGTCGTCTTGCCCGAGCCCGACGGCCCCAGCAGGGCCAGCAGTTCGCCGTCGGCGATCTCGAGATCGACCTTGTTCAGCGCCGGATAGCGGCCGAACTTCTTTTCGACGGAGCGGATGGAGATGGTCATAGGCTCGTGAAGTCCATTCAGTGTCCGCCGCGCCCGCGCATGCCGGGCTGAGCGACTTCCAGCGCCGTCTTCAGCACCAGGGTCACTACGGCCAGCAGGCACAGCAGGGCCGCGACGGCGAAGGCGCCGACGAAGTCGTACTCGTTGTAGAGGATCTCGACGTGCAGCGGCATGGTGTTGGTCAGGCCGCGGATGTGACCGCTGACCACCGACACCGCGCCGAACTCGCCCATGGCGCGGGCGTTGCACAACAGAACGCCGTACATCAGGCCCCAGCGCACGTTGGGCGCGGTCACTCGCCAGAAGGTATAGAGCCCGCCCGCCCCCATCGACACGGCCGCCTCCTCCTCGCTGGTCCCCTGTTCCTGCATCAGCGGGATCAGCTCACGGGCCACGAACGGGAAGGTCACGAAGACGGTCGCCAGCACGATGCCGGGCACGGCGAAGATGATCTTGATGTCGTTGTCGACCAAATACTCGCCGAACCAGCCCTGCAGGCCGAAGATCAGCACATAGATCAGGCCCGCCACGACCGGCGACACCGAGAACGGCAGGTCGATCAGGGTGATCAACAGCGGCTTGCCGGGAAACTCGTGCTTGGCGATCGCCCAGGCGGCGCACAGGCCGAAGGCGGCGTTGAACGGCACCGAGATCGCCGCCGTGATCAGGGTCAGCTTCACGGCCGCCAGAGCGTCAGGGTTGTTGATCGCTTCCAGCGCCGCGCCCAGGCCCTTGCGCAGCGCCTCGGCGAACACGGCGGCCAGCGGCAGGATCAGGACAAGGGCCAGGAAGGCCATGACCACGCCGATGACAAGAGCCTTGGCCCAGGCCGGATCATCGGTCGCGCGACGGCGGGAGACAGCGGCCATCAGTCGAACCTCCGCGCCCAGGCCTGGATGGCGTTGATGATCAGCAACATCGTGAACGACACGGCCAGCATCACGACGGCGATCGTGGCGGCGCGGGCGTATTCAAACTGCTCAAGCTGGATGATGATCAGCAGCGGCGCGATCTCGGACTTGTAGGGCATGTTGCCGGCGATGAAGATTACCGAGCCGTACTCGCCGACTCCACGCGCGAAAGCCATGGCGAAGCCGGTCAGCCACGCAGGCGCCAGCGCGGGCAGAACGATCCGAAGGATCGTGTCGATCCGGTTGGCGCCCAGGCTGGCGGCGGCCTCCTCAACGTCCTCGGCGGCGTCGCGCAGCACGGGCTCGATGGTGCGCACAACAAAAGGCAGGCCGATGAAGATCAGCGCGATGGTCACGCCGATCGGGTTATAGGCGGCCTTGATGCCCAGGGGCGTCAGGAACTGCCCCACCCAACCGTTGGGCGCGTAGAGCGTGGCCAGGGCGATGCCGGCCACGGCGGTGGGCAAGGCGAACGGCAAGTCGACCAGGGCGTTGACCACGGTCTTGCCCGGAAAGTCGTAGCGGACCAGGGCCCAGGCGGTCAGCACGCCGAACACGCCATTGATCACGGCCGCCACGAACGCCGCGCCGAAGCTCAGGCGATAAGCGGCCAGAGAGCGTTGTGAGGTCGCCACGGCCCAGAACTCGGCCGGAGACTGGTGGGCTGCCTTCAGGACCACGGCGCTGAGCGGGATCAGGACGATCAGCGACAGCACGGTCAGCGTCACGCCCATGGTCAGGCCAAAGCCTGGAATCGCCGAGCGCCTACGGAAAAGGGGCCGCTTGCCCGTTCCCTGACGCTTCGGGGCGGACGACCGGCGCGCGGCGGTGTCGGCGGTCATCGTCTGATCGTCGTCCAGGGTCCGGGCTCGCCACATAGCTCAAGGCAAAGGTTGAACGCGCCGGACCGGATAAGGGTCCCTGCGGCGTCAAGGAAACTGAGCCGCTTAAATCCCTACAAGGCCCATCGGGCAAATGAGAAAAGTCAGGTCAGTGCCACAGAAAAACTGGCGGCGCCTCGCCCACGCGAACGGCCCGAACAAGCGCCCAAAGCGCGGAGCCAAAGCGAGAGAATTGAGGGATCCGGCGCAACTCGCGCCGCGGAACCTCTGACAGATCAGAGGCTTGGTTTGGTAGGCCGGGTGGGGTTCGAACCCACGACCATTCGATTAAAAGTCGAATGCTCTACCACTGAGCTACCGGCCCGCTAACAATCCGGCGGGGGCCGGTGGAAGCGGCGCGGACCATAGTCGGGGGGCTCGTGCGTCGCAAGCATGGTTTCGCCGTTTTTCCGACGGATGACGGTAAAGCTGTGAGCGGGTTAGGGTGAGTCATGCGTGGAACCTTGCTTTTGACGGCCCTTTGCGGCGCGACCCTGGCCGGAACGGCTTTCGCACGCCAGCAGGAGCCGCCGCCCCAGGCCAGCGCGCCGCCCTCCCAGGATGACGAAGGGCGCATCAAATCGACCTCGGAAGCCAATCGGGACGGAATCACCGGGGCCATGCAGGCGCCGTTGCGCGACGTGAACCTCGTCCGCACCAAGATCCCGCGCGTTCTGCTGGAGGCGATGGACGATCCCTACCAGCGGCCCGCCAAGGCGGACTGCAAGAGTCTGATCGCCCTGGTCCGGCCACTGGACGTGGCCTTGGGCGAGGACATCGACCGCGTCCCGCCGGCCGACAACGAGGATTTGATGGATCGCGGGCGCAAGGCAGCCGGCGGCGCCGCCCTGGGCGCGGTGGCCAGCGCGGCGCAGGACATGATTCCGATGCGCGGCTGGGTGCGCAAGCTTACCGGGGCCGAGCGCCACGACCGCCTGGTCCAGAGCGCCGTCGCATCCGGCGCGGTGCGACGGGCCTATCTGAAGGGGCTCGGCGAGGCGCGTGGGTGCGATCCGCCAGCCACGCCGCAGCACAAGCCCCCGCCCGAGCCGCCGGTGGTCGATCCGGGCATGCCCCCGCCGCGTGATCCCTACGGTCCGCGCAAACCCCGCTTCCCGATCAACAAGGAAGAACTCGCGCCCGCGCCCCAGGGACCGCGCGGCTAGCCCGCGCTAAGATGCCGGGCGCGGAAGTCGCGCCGGAACTGCTCGAAGCGTCCCTCGGCGATCGCCGCGCGCATGGCCGCCGTCAGCGCCTGGAAGAAGGCGATGTTGTGCCAGGACAGCAGCACCTGGCCCAGGATCTCCTCAGCCTTGAATAGGTGTCGAAGATAGGCCTTCGAATAGTCGCGACTGGCCGGGCAGTCGCTGGTCGAGTCCAGCGGGCTCTCATCCTCGGCGTACTTGGCGTTCTTCAGGTTGATCGGCCCGTCCCAGGTCCAGGCCTGGCCGTGGCGGCCCGAGCGGGTCGGCAGCACGCAATCGAACATGTCGACGCCCCGCGCCACGGCCTCCACCAGATCGATCGGCTTGCCGACGCCCATCAGGTAACGCGGACGGTCCTCGGGCAGCAGGCCCGGCGCGTAGTCCAGCACTTCGCACATCGCCTCATGCCCCTCGCCGACCGCCAGGCCGCCGATGGCGTAGCCGTCGAAGCCGATCTCGCGCAGGCGGTCGGAGGACTCGCGGCGGAGGTTTTCGAAGGTCGAGCCCTGCTGGATGCCGAACAGCACTTGGCTGTCGCGGGCGCCGAACGCGTCCTTGGAGCGTTGGGCCCAGCGGGCGGAGAGTTCCATCCCCTTGCGCGCCCTCGCCTCCTCGGCCGGCCAGGCGACGCACTCGTCCAGCTGCATGACGATGTCGCTGCCCAGCAGATCGGCCTGGATCTCGATCGAGCGCTCGGGGGTGAGGACGTGTTTGGAGCCGTCCACGTGGCTGGAGAAGGTCACGGCCTCCTCGGTCAACTTGCTGATGCCCGACAGCGACATGACCTGGAAGCCGCCGCTGTCGGTCAGGATCGGCTTGTCCCAGCGCATGAACTTGTGCAGCCCGCCCAGGCGCGCCACCCGCTCGGCCGAGGGCCGCAGCATCAGGTGATAGGTGTTGCCCAGGATGATGTCGGCGCCGGTGTCCTTGACCTGGTCGACGGTCATGGCCTTGACGGTCGCGGCCGTGCCCACAGGCATGAAGGCTGGCGTGCGGATATCACCGCGCGGGGTCTTCAGCACGCCGGTGCGCGCCTTGCCTTCCGTGGCTTTGATCTCGAAGGGGAACGCGGCCATGACTAAGTCTCGTCCTTGAACAGCAAGCTGCCGTCGCCGTAGGAATAGAAGCGATAACCCGTGGAGATGGCGTGCGCGTAGGCCTCGCGCATCGTAGCTTGGCCGGCGAAGGCGCTGACCAGCATGAACAGGGTCGACTTGGGCAAGTGGAAGTTGGTCATCAGCACGTCGGCGGCGCGGAAGCGGTAGCCGGGCGTGATGAAGATGGCCGTCTCGTCGGCGAATGGTTTCACCACGCCGTCCTCGCGCGTGGCGCTCTCCAGCAGACGCAGGGAGGTGGTGCCGACGCAGACGATGCGACCGCCGGCCGCCCGGACAGCGTTGAGGGCGTCGGCGACGTCCTTCGTCACCTCCCCGAACTCGGCGTGCATCCTGTGCTCGGAGACCTCGTCGGTCTTGACCGGCAGGAAGGTGCCCGCGCCCACGTGCAGGGTCACGAAATGTAGTGAGACGCCCCTTTCCTTCAGCCGCTCGAGGAGATCGGGCGTGAAATGCAGGCCGGCGGTCGGAGCGGCCACCGAACCGTCCTCGCGGGCGTAGACGGTCTGGTAGTCGGCGCGGTCGCGTTCGTCCTCGCCCCGCTTGGCGGCGATGTAAGGCGGCAACGGCATGTCGCCATGACGGGCGACGCCGATGTCCAGATCAGGCCCCGAAAGGTCGAAGGCCAGCACGATCTCGCCGCCCTCGTGTTTCTCGGCGACCGTGGCGTCCAGACGGTCGCCCTCGCACGCGCGATCGTCGCGAGACCCGAACGCGACGCGGTCGCCGACCTTCAAGCGCTTGCCCGGACGCATGAAGGCGCTCCAGCGGCTGGGTGAGACGCGACGGTGCAAGGTCGCCTCGACGGCCACCGGCGTGCCGTCTGCGCCGCCCGTGGTCCGTCCCTCGCGCAGACCCGAGAGGCGCGCGGGGATCACACGGGTGTCGTTGAAGACCAGAGCGTCGCCGGGACGCAGGATATCTGGCAGCTCGCGAACCACGTGGTCGGCGAGCGTCTGGCCCGGCCGGACCACCAGCAAGCGCGCTGCGTCGCGCGGCTCGGCGGGGCGCAGGGCGATGCGGTCCTCGGGCAGGTCGAAATCGAAGTCGGAAAGGCGCATGGGCGGGCTTCAAGCGCACGATGGGCCGCGAAGGTCAAGAGACAGGCGGTTTTCGCCATGAGACATTGGGGCGGCGGAATGGAGGAACTGCTGCGCCCAATCGTAGCGCCGTCATGCTAAGGGCGGGGCATGCGCCTGATTGCTGATTTGCTGAGTCTGCTGGTACGCGGCACCGCCCTGATGATGGGGCTTGTCGGGGTCGCTTTCTCCATTGCTGGCCTTGGCGGCCTGTTCAGCGACCACTTGGACGCGGTGAATCATGCGGCGCCGCTGTGGCTCGCGATGGGCGTCGGCGCCGTCCTTCTTGGCGGTCTTTTCGCCCGCGGCGCCGAGCGCTTGGTCATGATGGCTCTGGGCGCAACCGCCGTCGTAGCGTGCGCGGTGCTGATGCTGCCCGAGGTGGCCTCGGCCTGGCGCTTCAAACCCGAGGCCTCTCGGCCTGGCGATCTCAAGATCATCCAATTCAACGCCTGGCATGAGAACCCCACGCCCAAGCAAAGCCTCGCATGGGTGCTGGCCCAGAACGCCGACATCGTGGTTGTCGAGGAGGCTGGCGGAGGATCCTTGGAACTGATCAAGGGTCTGACAGCCGCCTATCCGTACGCGTCCTGCGAGAAAGGCCGTGGCTGCGAGCCTTGGATCTTTTCGCGCAGGATGATCGTCGCGCGCGGCCACTTCGGTCCCGGCTTGCCGAGCTCTTGGGCCAAGATCGAGGATCCGGCCGGCGCCTTTACCGTCGTGGGCGTGCATTTCGTTTGGCCCGTCCCGGCGGGACCTCAACAGGCGCAGTCGCGCAAACTGGTCCAGGGCGTCGGAACGCTAGACCGCCGAAGCCTCATCCTCACCGGCGACTTCAATTCAACGCCTTGGTCCTTCAGCCTGAAACGCCAGGACAAGGCGATGGGCCTGCGCCGCTGGACCCGGGCCCTGCCCTCATGGCCTTCCGGCCAGTTCTCGCGTGTCGCCGCTGCGCCCGCCCCGTTTCTTCCGATCGATCACGTCTACACTGGTCAGGCGTGGCGCGCGGTCAAGGTCGAGCGCGGGCCCGCGGTCGGCTCAGACCATCGCCCCGTGATGGTGACCCTGAGACGGTCGGCAAAATAGAAACGGCTCCGGACGGAAGTCCGGAGCCGCTGCTGGATCGTTGGGTCGGACGCTTAGGCGTCGGCGGCGATCTTGGCGCTGATGATCTTGCCCGGCTCGCGCGGCGGCTCGCCCTTGGGCAGGGCGTCGACGTTTTCCATGCCCTCGGTCACCTGGCCCCACACCGTGTACTGCTTGTCCAGGAAGGTGGCGTCGTCGAACACGATGAAGAACTGGCTGTTGGCCGAGTCCGGATTCGGCGTACGGGCCATCGAGACCACACCGCGCACGTGCGGCTCGTCGTTGAATTCGGCCTTCAGGTCCGGCTTGTCCGAACCGCCACGGCCGGTGCCGGACGGATCGCCGCCCTGGGCCATGAAGCCCGGAATCACGCGGTGGAAGACGACGCCGTCATAGAAGCCCTCACGCACCAGTTCCTTGATGCGGGCCACGTGGCCGGGCGCCAGGTCGGGACGCAGCTTGATCGTGACCGGACCGGTCTCGAGGGTCAGGATCAGGGTGTTTTCGAGGTCGGCCGACATGGTCTTCCCTTGGATGGCGAGGAGTTGTGACGCGCTTCTAGCGCGGTTCACGCGGTCCTGTGAACCAAGTCCAGCCCGAAATCGGGAATTGGCTCAATGAACCTCGACCGGCAGGTCGATGTCGCAGACCGAGAAGTCAGCGCCCTTCAAGGCCCGCAAGCGCTTGGTTTCGGCCGCGAACCAGGCCCCTTTCGGGTCGATCACCCGCACCTTGGGCCGTTCACTTTCGGGAATATCGCTCAGCAAACGGACCTTGGTCATCAAATCCTGCGGCGCGGGCGCGGGCTCGCCGGTCTTGATGGCGCGGACGGCGTCGAGACCGCTGATCACCCGGCCGAAGGCCGTATAACGCTTGTCCAGCGACGGATAGGGCTGACGCATGAGGAAGAACTGGCTGTTGGCCGAGTTGTTGTCCTCGTCGCGGGCCATGCCGACCACGCCGGGGCAATAGGTTCCCCAGGCGGCGACCTTCTTGTCGCTGGTCATGTCGCTCCAACTCCAGGCCTGGCTGACGACCGGCAGCGATTTGACATAGCCGACCTCCAGGCCGGCTGGCGCGGCCATCGCCACGAAGCCGGTGTCCGCCGCGCGGCGGAACGTGAACTCGGCCTTGAGATTGGGCAGTTCGGTCCCGCCCTCCCCTGTATTGGTCGGATCCCCCGTCTGGGCCATGAACTTGTCGATGACCCGGAAGAAGGTGCGACCATCATAGACACCGCTCCGGGTCAGCGCCTGCAGGCGCGAGACGTGGTTCGGCGCGACGTCCGGAACAAGCTCGACTAGAACCCGCCCCTTGTTGGTGTCGATCACCATCACCGTCTCGGGCGCGGGTGTCCGCCAGTCCGCTTCCGTCGGCTTGGCCGTCGCCGCCGCGAAGGCCGAACCGGACAAGGCCGCGAGGCAGAGCCCCGCCAACAGCGCGCGAGAACGGATCATGTCATTTCACCTGAACGGGCACATCCACATCGCAATTGGTGAAACTACCGCCCAGCTCGCCCTGGCGCTTGGCGACCAGCGCCTTGAAGGCGGCCGAGCCGGTGTTCATCACCTGGATGGTCGGGCGCTTGTCGGCCGGCAGATCGGCCAGCAGCTTGACGCTGATCATCTTGTCCTGCGGATCTGGAACGGGTTCGCCGGTCTTGATGTTGCGCACGACGTCGACGCCCTGCAGCACGCGCCCAAAGGCGGTGTAGGTCTTGTCCAGCGAGGCGTTGGTCTGGCGCATGAAGAAGAACTGGCTGTTGGCGCTGTCGGGATCGCCAGCGCGGGCCATGCCCAGCACACCCGGACAGAAGTTGCCCCAGGTGGCGACCTTGCGGTCGGCCGTCATCACCGCGAGCGCCGAATTTTGGCTGGTCACCGGCAGGACGCCTACCCAGCCGGACTCGTTGCTTCCGACCTTGAAGCCCTGGGCCAGCGGCAGGTCCGCGCCGCGGCGGAAGGTGAACTCGGCGGTCAGGTTGGGCTGGTCCGAACCGCCCATGCCGGTGTTCTGCGGATCGCCCGTCTGGGCCATGAAATCGCTGATCACCCGGAAGAAGGTCAGGCCGTCGTAGAAGCCGCTCTTCACCAGCCCGCGCACGCGTTCGACATGGTTCGGCGCGACCTGCGGATAGAGCTCGGCGATAATCCGGCCCTTGTTGGTCTCCACGACGATGACGTTATTCGGGTCAGGGGTGCGCCAGTCGGAGACACTCTGGGCCGAGGCCGCCCCAAAGGAGGTCGCAGCGGCGGCGAGCGCCAGCGCGGCGGCGGTCATGGCGAGCTTCATCGAATACCCCGAACAGAATAGGTCGCGGCCGGGCGTAGAACGACACGGCCTCCCCGACAAGTGCGGTGGCTGTTGAAGCGCAGGATTTCGGCCGGATCGGGGCGGAGCCCGCGCGCCCTACGCGTGGGCCGGCCGCCAGTGCGGATAGGTGACATAGGCGGTCGTCGCGCCCTCTTCGTGAGCACGAATGGTCACCGCCTCTCCCTTGGGCATGTAGATGATCTCGCCAGGCCCGGCGGTGACCGTCCCCGCGTCGGACGAAACCGAGATCCGCCCTTCGAGCACGATCATGACGTCGTCGACGGCCATCGTCTCGGCGAGCGTCTGCCCCGGTCCATACCGTCCATAGCCGATGGTGACCGGTCCGCCATGCCGCTCATCGACAACATTGCCCACGAAGACGTCGGCGTCTTGTCCGGGTGAACGCTCCAGCGACGTCTCCGCGATCGAGAACTTGCCGACCTTCATCACCCTGCTCCATGGGCCGCGAGGTGCGAGGAGTACGGTTGGTCGGCGAGGAAGTTCCCGATGGGGTCAGCGCTTGCCGACCTTGGCCAGCAATTGCTCGGCGACGCCGCTTGGCACGAACTTGGAGATATCGCCGCCCAGGGCCGCGATCTCCTTGACCAGACGCGAGGCGATCGCCTGGTGGCGCGGATCGGCCATCAGAAAGACGGTCTCGATCTCGCGATCCAGCTGCTGGTTCATCGCCGTCATCTGGAATTCGTATTCGAAGTCGGCCACGGCCCTCAGGCCGCGCACGATCATCTGGGCGTTCACGTCCCGGGCGAAGTGCATCAGCAGGCTCTCGAACGGCCGGACCTCGATCTCGGCGATCTTGGTCAGGTGCGCCGTCTCGCGCTGCAGGATCGCGACCCGTTCGTCCAAGGAGAACAGCGGCCCCTTGCCCGTATTCACCGCCACGCCGATCACCAGCTTGTCGACCAGCTTCACGGCCCGCCCGATGATGTCGAGGTGACCATTGGTGACCGGATCGAAGGTCCCCGGATAAAGCCCGACCCGCATGCAACCCCCTGCTCTAAGGGTTCGAGGGGTTACAGGGTCTCTTCCGCCCCATTGTCCTCGCCCTGGTTGTCGTCTCCGCCGGAATCGGCGAGGCGCTCGACGCTGACGACGTGTTCGTCCTGCGCGGTGCGGAAGATGGTTACGCCCTGAGTATTCCGCGCTGCAACACGAATTTGCGAGACGGGCACCCGGATGAGCTGACCTTGATCCGTCACCAGCAGGATTTGGTCGCTTTCCTCGATGGGGAACGAGCCGACCAAACGCCCGCCGCGCTTGCTGAGATCTTGAGCGGCCAGGCCCTGACCGCCACGGCCCGTGCGGCGGAAATCGTAGGCGCTGGTGCGCTTGCCGAAGCCTTCCGACGACACAGTCAGCAGGATTTCCTCGGCCGCGCCGAGCTCGGCGATGCGTTCCGGCGTCAGAGTGGTTTCGTCGCCGTCCTCATCGCCCTCCTCCACGGCGGCGGGGGCGTCGTCGCCCTCCTCGCCGGCAGCGCGCAGCATGGCGCGCTGGTGCTTGAGGTAGGCGGCGCGTTCGGCCGGGGTGGCGTCGACGCTGCGCAGCACGGCCATCGAGATGACGGTGTCCCCGCCCGCCAGCTTCACGCCGCGCACGCCGGTCGAGTCACGGCTGGCGAACACGCGCACCTCGTCGACCGAGAAGCGGATGCAGCGGCCGGCGGCCGTGGTCAGCAGGACATCCTGATCGGCGTTGCAGACCGACACGCCGACGATGCCGTCGCCTTCGTCCAGCTTCATGGCGATCTTGCCGTTGCGGCGGACGTCAACGAAGTCGCTGAGCTTGTTGCGACGCACGCTGCCCGAGCGAGTGGCGAACATCACGTCCAGACCGCCCCAGGTCGCCTCGTCCTCCGGCAGGGCCAGGATCGAGGTGATGGTTTCGCCGGGCTCGATCGGCAGCAGGTTGACGAACGCCTTGCCGCGCGAATTGGCGACGCCCTGCGGCAGGCGCCACACCTTCATCTTGTAGACCTTGCCGCCCGAGGTGAAGAACAGCAGCGGGGCGTGGGTCGAGGCCGAGAACACGCGGGTGACCGCGTCCTCGGTCTTGGTCGCCATGCCCGACTTGCCTTTGCCGCCCCGGTGCTGGGTGCGGTAGTTGGCCAGCGGGGTGCGCTTGACGTAGCCGCCCATGGTGACGGTGATGACCATGTCCTCGCGGACGATCAGGTCCTCGTCTTCCATGTCGGCGTCGCCGTCGACGATCTGGCAGCGGCGCGGGATGGCGAACTTCTCGCGGACCTCGACCAACTCCTCGCGGACCACGGCCATGATGTTGGCGCGGTCTGACAGCAGCTCCAGATAGCCACGGATGGCGTCGGCCAGGGCGGCGGCCTCGTTGCCGATCTCGTCGCGGCCCAGGCCGGTCAGGCGCGACAGGGTCAGGGCCAGGATGGCGCGGGCCTGCTCGTCGGTCAGGCGGATCAGGCCGCCCGCTTCCTGGATCGTGCGCGGGTCGGCGATCAGCTCGACCAGCGGCAGCATGTCGCCGGCGGGCCAGGACTTGGCCACCAGGCGCTCGCGGGCCTCGGTCGGATCCTTGGACGAGCGGATGATGTGGATGAACTCGTCGATATTGGCGACGGCGATGGTCAGGCCGACCAGCACGTGCCCCCGATCGCGGGCCTTGCCGAGCTCGAACTTGGTCCGACGGACGACGACTTCCTCGCGGAACTCGACGAACAGCTGGATCAGCTGGTGCAGGCCCATCTGCTCGGGTCGCCCACGATTCAGGGCCAGCATGTTGACGCCGAACGAGGTCTGCAGCGCCGTGAAGCGGTACAGCTGGTTCAGGATCACCTCGCCCGAGGCGTCACGCTTCAGCTCGACCACGATCCGCATGCCGTCGCGGTTGGACTCGTCGCGAATGTCGGCGATGCCCTCGATCTTCTTATCGCGGACCAGTTCGGCGATGTACTCGACCAGATTGGCCTTGTTCACCTGATACGGGATCTCGGTGATGATGATGGCTTCGCGGCCGGCGCGCAGCTCCTCGACGCTGGCCACGCCGCGCATGATCACCGAGCCGCGACCGGTCAGCAGCGCCTGGCGCGGACCCGCGCGGCCGATGATCTCGCCGCCCGTGGGGAAGTCGGGGCCGGGCACCAAGTCCAGCAACTGGTCGGTGGTGACGTCCGGCTGATCGATCAGCAGCAGGCAGGCGTCGATCACTTCGCCCAGATTATGCGGCGGGATGTTCGTGGCCATGCCGACGGCGATGCCGCCCGCGCCGTTGACCAGCAGGTTCGGGATCCGCGACGGCAGGACGGTCGGTTCCTGCTCCTTGCCGTCGTAGTTGTCGGCGAAGTCGACCGTGTCCTTGTCCAGGTCGGCCAGCAGCGACATGGCCGGCGGGGCCATGCGGCATTCCGTGTAGCGCATGGCCGCGGGCATATCGCCATCGACCGAACCAAAGTTGCCCTGGCCGTCGATCAGCACAAGGCCCATCGAGAACGACTGGGTCATGCGGACCAGGGTGAAGTAGATCGAGGCGTCGCCGTGCGGGTGATACTTACCCATCACGTCGCCGACCACGCGGGCCGACTTGACGTAGGGACGCTCGGGCGTCTGCCCCTGCTCGTGCATCGAGAACAGAACTCGACGGTGCACGGGCTTCAGGCCGTCGCGCGCGTCCGGCAGGGCGCGGCTGACGATCACGCTCATAGCGTAGTCGAGATAGGAGCGGCGGAGCTCGTCCTCGATATTGATCGGGGCGACATCCCCGCGCGGACCGTCAGCGGGGATCGTGGTGTGTTCGTCGCTCAAGGGGATTTTTCGCCGTCAGAATCGGACACGGAACAGTCTGAAACTGTTAGCATTGGGATGTGGAAGGCGCCACCTTTCCAGCCGCTTCATCCCCTGCTGTTCGCTTGAATCCGAAGGAAAAACGCATGATCCGCCTTCCCGCAGCCACCGGTGTCGCCCTCGCGACGCTGATCGCCGCCTCCCCCGTGCTGGCTCAGACCACCGCGACTGCCGTGGTCAAGACCGGCGACGGCAAGGACGCCGGCGTCGTCACCCTGACCGAGGCCCCGCACGGCGTGCTGCTCAAGCTTGAGCTCAAGGGCCTGACGCCGGGCTGGCATGCCGTTCACTTCCACGAAAAGGGCGACTGCGGCGCGCCGGACTTCAAGTCGGCCGGGGCCCACGTCCATACCACCGCCCAGGTGACCCACGGCCTGCTGAATCCGGCCGCCAACGACAGCGGCGATCTGCCCAACGTCTTCGCCGGCGCCGACGGCTCGGCCACGGCCGAGGCCTATTCGACCCTGGTGTCGCTGAAGGGCGCGGGCGGCCGCCCGGCCCTGCTCGACGCCGACGGCAGCTCGATCGTCGTCCACGCCAACCCCGACGACCACACCAGCCAGCCGATCGGCGGCGCCGGCGCGCGCGCCGCTTGCGGCGTGTTCAAGTAAGCCCCTACCCTCCCGCCACGATTCATCTCGTGGCGGGAGATCCCATGCGTATCTGGCGACTGTCGCTCATCATGCTCGCCCTGGCCGCGACGGCCGCCTGCAACAACAGGGGCGACAAGGACACGGCGAAGGCTTCCAAGCCGCCAGCGGCCTCCGCAACGCCGGCGACGGAACTGGTGTCGCTGGCCTGGCGGCCGGCGAACGCCGATCAGAATCTCCAGGCTTTCGAGCTTCAGCTGGCCGGCGCGGAGGTCATCGCCATCTGCCGTACGCCGCCGGGCTGGGATCTCAAGGCCGCGCGCGGACGGATAAAAGGCTTCGCCACGGTCGGCGCGGCGTTCATCAGCGTCGACGACTTGGAAGACCTGGACGGCCTCTTCCTGATCCGCCACCACCCCGGCGAGGCGTTCGGCGTGAGCGGCAAGCTGGTGACGGGCGCCTATACCGGCGAAGCCGGCCAGACGGAGAGCCAGGCGGCCCCGGCGCTGCTGAGCGGCAGACCGGCGGAACAGTGCCCGCCAGCCAAGGGCTAAGCCGCCTCCGTCAACGCCTCCGTGGCCTTGCCGCGCTTCTCGGTCAGGGCCACCAGGGCCACGCCGACCATGGTCGCGCCGCCGCCGATCAGCAGTTGCGGCGTCAGGCGGTCGCCCAGGAACAGGATCCCGATCGAGCAGGACACCAGCGGCGTCAGCAGGAAATAGGGCGTCACGCGCCCAGCTTCGCGACGTTGGACCAGCCAGAATAGCAACGCGCTGGCGCCGATGGTCGAGACCACGCCGGCGAACAGCACCGCAGCCCAGGCGATCGGCGGCGCGGCCTGGGCCTTGGCGACCTGACCGGTCTCGAACACGAACGACATGGCCAGCAGCGTCGGCGCGGCGACCAGGGCGGTCATGCCCTGCATCTTCAGCGGCTTGATGCCTGGCGTCTTGCGCACTAGCACCGTGGCCACGGCCCAGCAGGCGCCAGCGAAGACCATCAGCGCGATCGCCGGAAGGTCGCGGGACGCATGCGGATCCAGGCTCATCCAGGCCACGCCGACGAAGGCGATCACCAGGCCGATCACCGCCGGCGGCCGCATGGTCTCGCCCAGCATCCGCCAGGCGAAGATGGCGGTGAACGGGATCCACAGCTGGCTGGCCACGACCAGCGGACTCAGGGCGTCGGCCATGCTGAACGCCAGATAGATCATGCCGAAGTGGATCGGCCCAGTCAGCAGCACGATCAACAGCAGCTTCCGGGGCTCGGGGAACGGCGGCTTGACGAACGGGATCAGGAAGATCAGCGCCGCGGTGAACCGCAGGCCGCCCATCAGCATCGGCGGCAGATAGGCGGTGGCGATCTTGGCGGCGACGTTGTTGAGCCCCCAGGTCAGGATGATCGCCAGGATGGCGAGATATTCCACGACCGTGAGCGGAGACGACTTGCCGGACATGGCCGTGCTTGGACCAGACGCGCCCCCTCGGGTCAACCGACGCCGACCACCTCGCGGACAGCCGCCGTCAACAGGTCGAGATCCGCGTCCGACGTGCTGAAGGCCGGCGTCAGATAGACCAGCTTGCCCATAGGCCGGATCCAGGCGCCCAGCTCGGCGAACCGCGCGCAGAGATCGCCCACGGCCACCGGGGCGTCGAACTCGACAACGCCGATCGCGCCCAGCGTGCGGACATCGACCACGCCCCGACCCGTCCGGCACGGCGCCAGCCCCTGGGCCAGCGCCGCCGACACCCGCGCCACGTTCGCCGCCCAGGTCCCATCCTCGAACAGGTCAAGCGAGGCGTTGGCCGCCGCGCAGGCCAGCGGATTGGCCATGTAGGTCGGCCCGTGCATCAGCGCCGCGCCCGGATCGTCGGACCAGAAGGCCTCGAACACCTTGCGCGAGGCCACCGCCGCCGACAGCGGCAGGGTCCCACCGGTCAGGGCCTTGGATAGCGTGACGATGTCGGGCTCGATCCCCGCCGCCTGCATGGCGAACAGTGTGCCGGTACGGCCAAACCCCGTGAAGATCTCGTCGAAGATCAGCAGCACGCCGTGCTTGTCGGCCAGGCGGCGCAGGGTCCGCAGCACCTCAGGCGCATGCAGCAGCATGCCGCCCGCGCCCTGGACCAGCGGCTCGATGAGGATCGCTGCGATCTCGTGGCCGCGTTCGGCCAGCAGCGCGTCCAGCGCCGCCTCGCTCACCGCATCGCGCGGCAGGTCGGCGATCACCTGGGCGGGCATGACGCCGGCGAACAGGCTGTGCATGCCCTCCTCCGGATCGCAGACCGTCATCGTCGCCAGGGTGTCGCCGTGATAGCCGCCCCGAAAAGCCAGAAATTTGGTGCGTCCGCGCACACCCCGATTGATCTGGAACTGAAGGGCCATCTTCATGGCGATCTCGACCGAGACCGAGCCGCTCTCGGCGAAGAAGACGTGGTCCAGGTCGCCGGGCAGCGCCTTGGCCAGCCGCGCCGCCAGCCGATAGGCCGGCTCGTGCGCCAGGCCGCCGAACATCACGTGCGGCATGCGGTCGATCTGCTCGCGCAGCGCCTGGGCGATATGGGGATGATTGTAACCGTGGCAGGCCGTCCACCACGAGGCCAGGCCGTCCACCAGTTCGCGCCCGTCGGCCAGCACCAGCCTCGAGCCCCGTGTCGCCACCACCGGCAGCGGCGGCCGCGCGGTCTTCATCTGGCAGTACGGCCGCCAGACGTTGGACGACCCTTGCGTCAACCAATCAGGATCGGACATCGCGGCGCTTTCCGTTTGCGGACTCGGGGCGCCTTGCCTATTCCCGCCCACCAGCCACGGCAAAGGGAAACGACATGCAGAGCCTCGACGCCTTCGCCGGCGAGAAGCTGACGGCCCTGGACGCCAAGAGCCTGCGCCGCCGGCTCAAGCCCACCCGCCGCCACGACGGCGCGATCGTGGAGCGTGACGGCAAGCGGCTGATCTCGTTTTCGTGCAACGACTATCTGGGCCTGTCGCATCACCCCGCCGTCCGCGCGGCGGCGGCCGAGGCGGCGCTGAACTATGGCGCGGGCGCGGCGGCCTCGCGCCTGGTCACCGGTGACCACCCGCTGCTGTCGGATCTGGAAAAGCGCCTGGCGCGCCTGAAGGGAACCGAGGCCGCCTGCGTGTTCGGTTCGGGCTATCTGGCCAATACCGGCGTCATTCCCACCCTGGTCGGGCCCGGCGACGCGATCTTCGTCGACGCCCTGGCCCATGCCTGCATCTGGGCCGGCGCGCAGCTGTCGGGCGCGAAGATCGTCAAGTTCGCCCACAACGACGTCGCCGATCTGGCCCGCCTGCTGGAGGCCGAACGGCCCGGCGTCCGCCACGCCCTGGTCGCCACCGACGGCGTCTTTTCGATGGACGGCGACATCGCCCCGCTAGACCAACTGTCGGCGCTCTGCGAACGCCACGACGCCTGGCTGCTCAGCGACGACGCCCATGGGGTCGGCGTTCTGGCGGGAGGGCGCGGTTCGGGCGCCTTGTTCCCGGACGCAAAAATCCCGCTGCAGATGGGCACACTGTCCAAGGCACTGGGGTCGTATGGCGGCTATCTGTGCGGCTCGCAGGCGGTGATCGATCTCCTGAAGACCCGGGCCCGCACCCTGGTCTACGCCACCGGCCTGCCGCCCGCCTCGGCCGCCGCCGCCCTGGCGTCGCTGGACATCATCCAGACCAATCCAGCCTTCACCGAACAACCGCTGGCCAAAGCGCGCCTGTTCACCCGCCGCCTGGGCCTGCCGGACGCCCATAGCCCGATCGTGCCGGTGGTGCTGGGCGAGGCCGACGCCGCCCTCGCGGCCTCCGCCGCGCTGGAAGGTCAAGGCTTCCTGGTCGTGGCGATCCGCCCGCCGACGGTGCCCGAGGGCACGGCCCGCCTGCGCGTGGCGTTCAGCGCCGAGCACGCCGACGCCGACGTGTTGCGCCTGGCCGATGCGATCGCGGTCCTGCGAAAGGCCGCGGCATGAAGGCGCTGTTCGTCGCCGGAACCGGCACCGATCTCGGCAAAACCCACATCGCCTGCGCTCTGCTGCGCGCCGCGCGCGCCAAAGGGCTGGGCGTGGACGCCTTCAAGCCGGTCGTCAGCGGTTTCGACCCCGATGCGCCAGCGAGCAGCGATCCGGCCCGCCTCGCCGCCGCCATCGGCCGCCCGGACGCCTGGTCGGAGGTCTCGCCCAAGCGCTATCGCGCCCCCTGGCCCCGAATCTCGCCGCCCGCCTGGAGGGGAGGCCCTGGCCATCGCGGACGTGACCGCCGACTGCCGGACCTGGCTGGACGGTCGCGACGTCGACCTCGCGCTGATCGAAGGCGCCGGCGGCGTCATGTCGCCGATGACCGACGACGCCACCAATCTGGACCTGATGGTCGCTCTGAGCCTACCGATCCTGCTGGTCGCTGGCAGCTATCTCGGCACCGCCAGCCACCTGCTGACCGCGCTGGAAGTCTTGCGAGCACGCGACCTGACCGTGGCGGCGATCGCGATCAGCGAAAGCCTCGACGCCCCAGACCTGGCCCAAACCGTCGAGATGCTGCGGGCGTTCGAAAGGCAGACGCCGATCCTGGTCGCGCCAAGGTGCCAGTCCTGGAAGGCTAGCGACCTGCTCGATTTGCTCTGACCGACAAGTCCGGTTGTCGATCACGCAGCGCTCACCCTAAGATCACCGTGGATTCCGGGGGGAACATGGCTGATATCGACGATGAGATCGCAGAACTGAAAACGCGTCTAGCGAAGCTCGAGGCCCAGAAGGCGGCTCAATCCACTGCGCCTTCGTCAACTGCCACCCCGGTCGTCGACGAGCCCACCAAGGACAAAGACGGCTTCACCAATCGCCTCACCACACTGATGGGCGGCGGCGCAGCACTATTCGTGGTGTTGGCTTTGCTCGCCAGCCTACTACCCAAGACGCCTACGCCTAAATCCGACCAGCCAGTCCCTGTCGATCTTCCACCAGGGCCGATCCAGCCGCTTACCCCGCGCGAGCCCGCCGCGCCACACTACGCCTGGACCTATTCCGAGGATGTCGACTCCATGTCCGACCGGAAGACACGGATGGCGTGTGTTGATTCCACCGACACCGTAAACCTCGATTGGCCTTACAAGGCCACCACCGCCGAGCTCTGTATCCGCAACAGTCCTAAGTTCGGCTTCGACGTCTTCTATCGCCTAAACGGCGACGGGCAGATCCTGTGCGACAGCTACGACGGCTGCTCGATCAAGATCCGCTACGGCGACGCGCCGGCCGGCCGCAATGGAGCCCTTACGTCGGAAGATCACTCATCGAACATCGTCTTCCTGACAGGCGCTCGCAATGTCGCCGCGCGCCTCGCCAAGGCCAAAAGCACACGCATGGAACTAACCTACTATCAGGCTGGCTCACAAACAGTGACCTTCCCAACGGAAGGTCTCGACCTCACCAAGGTCGGCCTGGGCGGCGGCAAGAAGAAGGGCTAGGCGTTACTTCTCTAGCCGCGCCACCAGGCTGGAGGTGTCCCACCGGTTGCCGCCCATGGCCTGGACCTCGGCGTAGAACCGGTCGATCAGGGCCGTGCTTTCCAGCTTGGCGCCGTTCCGGGTCGCCTCTTCCAGGGCGATGCCCAGGTCCTTGCGCATCCAGTCGACGGCGAAGCCGAAGTCGAACTCGCCGCGCGCCATGGTCGGCCAACGGTTTTCCATCTGCCACGACTGGGCCGAACCCTTGGAGATGGCGGCCAGCACGTCGTCGGTCGGCAGGCCCGCGCGCTTGGCGAAGTGCAGCGCCTCGGCCACGCCCTGGACGACGCCGGCGATGGCGATCTGGTTGCACATCTTGGTCAGCTGGCCCGCGCCCACCTCGCCCATGCGGCGCACGGCCTTGGCGTAGACCTCGATCACCGGCAGCACGCGGTCGTAAGACGCCTGGTCGCCGCCGGCCATGATGGTCAGCTGGCCATTCTCGGCCCCGGCCTGGCCACCCGACACCGGGGCGTCGACGAAGGCGCGGCCGCTCTGGGCCAGCAGCGCCGCCATCTCGCGGGCCACCGTGGCGGAGGTGGTGGTGTGGTCGACGATCACGGCGCCCTCGGCCAGGGCCGGCAGGGCTTGCGCCACGACGTCGCGGACATCGTCGTCATTGCCCACGCACAGCAGCACGACCTCGGCCCCGTTTACCGCCTCGGCGATGGCCTCGAACGCCTGGCCACCGTGTTTTTCAGCCCAGCGGCGGGCCTTTTCGGGGCTGCGGTTGTAGACGGCGACCTCGTGGCCGGCGGCCTTCAGGTGGCCCGCCATCGGAAAGCCCATCACGCCCAGGCCGATAAACGCCGTCTTCATGCCGCTGCTCCACTGGAAGATGGTCGGCATTACGCGCCCGACGCCCCCTGCGGCAACCCCATCTTAACGACCTTTGGGCAGGTTGCCGGTTCAAGGTTAAGCAGGCTTAAGCGCGATGGCGGTCAACAGCGAACAGCCGATCATCATCAAGAAGGTGAAGAAAGGCGGCGGACACGGTCACCATGGTGGCGCGTGGAAGGTCGCCTATGCCGACTTCGTGACGGCCATGATGGCCTTCTTCCTGCTGATGTGGCTGCTGAACACGACCAGCCCCGAGCAGAAGCAGGGCATCGCCGACTATTTCGCGCCCGCCTCGATCTCGTCGACCACCAGCGGCTCGGGCGGCATTCTGGGCGGCACCTCGCTGGGCGACGACGGCGCCAAGGCCGACGGCAAGATGTCGGTGATCCAGCAACTGGCCCCCGAAGCGCCCGACCACGTCGAAAAGGACGGCCAGAGCAGCACCACCCCCGCCAATCTCGACTCGGCCAGCGAACAGGCCCTGCGCGACGCCCTGGCCAAGAAGGAACAGGACGCCTTCGCCTCGGCCGCCCAGTCCCTGCGCCAGTCGCTGCAGGACATGCCGGAACTGGCCGAGCTGTCGAAGCAGATCATGATCGACCAAACCCCGGAGGGCCTGCGCATCCAGCTGGTCGACCAGGAAGGCCGCTCGATGTTCAAGGAGAACTCGCGCGAGCCGAACGACCGCGCCCGTATCCTGCTGCGCGCCGTCGCCAAGGTGATCAACCAACTGCCCAACCGCGTGACCATCTCGGGCCACACCAGCGCCAACGCTTACGGCAAGAAGCAGGACGGCGACTGGGCCCTGTCGGCCGGCCGCGCCGACGCCTCGCGTCAGATCCTGCGCGGCGCCGGCGTCGACGACGACCGCATCTACCAGGTTTCGGGAAAGGCCAATTCCGAGCCGCTGTACGCCGATGATCCAACCCTGGCGGGTAATCGCCGGATCTCGATCATCCTGCTGCGCGAAAAGCCGGTCCTGCCCGACAACCTGTAAAAGAGCCGACCTGTGACCGTTCGCCGCGTGATCCATGGATGACGCGCCGTGACGCTTGCGCAACCGGACGCTATGCCCCCTAATCCTCCTTAGGGCTGGTGATAGACGAGAGGGGTTAGGGCTACAGTGACGCAGCATTTTCCGACGCGGCAGCTTCGGTTCTTTCTGACGGCGCCCACGCCTTGCCCGTACTTGCCCGGCCGCGAGGAACGGAAGGTGTTCGCCCACCTGCCGCTGTCCGACGGTCCGACGGTCAACGACAGCCTGACCCAGGTCGGCTTCCGTCGTTCCCAGAACATCGCCTACCGTCCCGCCTGCGAGACCTGCCGCGCCTGCCAGTCGGCCCGGGCGCCGGCGGCCGAGTACGTGTTGTCGCGTTCCGAGCGAAAGACCCTGAACCGCAACGACGATCTCGAGCGCCATCTTGTCGAGGCCGAGGCGACGCTGGAGCAGTTCGAGCTGCTGCGTCGCTACCTGCTTGCCCGTCACGCCGACGGCGGCATGGCCGAGATGACCTGGCCCGACTACGTGGCCATGGTCGAGGACACCGCGGTCCGCACCCACCTGATCGAATATCGTCGCAAGTCGCAGGACCGAGGTCCGGGCGACCTGATCGCCTGCGTGCTGGTCGATGTCCTCGCCGACGGCCTGTCGCTAGTCTACAGCTTCTACGACCCGGACCTGATCAAGCGCAGCCTGGGCTCGTTCATCATCCTGGACCACATCGTCCAGGCCCAGCAGGGCGGCCTGCCCTATGTCTATCTGGGCTATTGGGTGCCGGGCAGCGAGAAGATGGCCTACAAGGCGCGCTTCTCGCCGCTGGAGATCCTCAAGCCTGGCGGCTGGTCGCTGATGTCGGCCCGCGAACGCGGCGCCCGTCCGCCCAGCATGCGCGGCGGAGCCAAGGATCCTTGCGACCTGCCGCTCAGCGACGCCGAACCGGCGGAGATCGAGGACCTGGGCTGAGGCCCGGCCCTCTTCCTCACACGCTAGCGGGCGAAGCTGACGCCGCCGTCGACGGTCACCGCGCCGCCCATCACGTAGTCCCCCGCCCGCGAGGCCAGATAGATGGCCGCGCCGGCCATGTCCTCTTCCGTGCCGATGCGCCCGGCCGGGATGGCTTTCGACACCGCGTCGGCATGGTCGCGGGCGACCTTGTTCATGTCCGAGGCGAAGGCGCCCGGCGCGATGCAGCTGACGGCGATGTTGTCGGCGGCCAGGCGCAGGGCCATGCGCTTGGTCATGTGCAGCAGACCGGCCTTGGACGCGCCGTAGGGATAGGTCTCGTCCTTGGTCACCGACTGACCGTCGATCGAGGCGATGTTGATAACCTTGGCCACCCGGTCCTTGGCGGCGGCGCGCAGCTGACCGATCAGGGCCTGGGTCAGGAAGAACGGCGTCTTCATGTTGAGGTCGACGGTCTTGTCCCAGCCGGCTTCAGGGAACTCGTCGAACGCCGCGCCCCAGGCCGCGCCGGCATTGTTGACCAGGATGTCGAGCTTGTCCTCGCGCTCCTTGATCCGGTCGGCCAGGCCCTGGATCCCTTCCAGGGTCGAGATGTCGCCCGGCAGCGAGACGCACTCGCCGTATTGGCTGAGTTCCTCGGCCGCGGCGTCGCAGGCGGCGGCCTTGCGGGCGGTGATGTAGACACGCTTGGCGCCATAGGTCAGGAAGCCCTTGACGATCATCGCGCCGATGCCGCGCGAGCCGCCGGTCACCAGGGCCACGCGGCCTTCGAGCGAGAACAGGTTCTGCATAACAATAACTCCTAGAAGCCGCGCGCGGCGGCCAGGGCGCCAAGGCGTCCGGTGATGTCGTGGAACTGGGCGACGGTCTCGTCGATGATCGCCTGGGCGGTCTTGACCTCGTCGATCAGGCCGACGGTCTGGCCCGCCAGCGCCGGCGCGGCCTCCATGTCGCCGCCGAAGTAGACGTCGAGAATGTTCTTCAGCACGTCGGGCGGCATGACGCCGGCCTCGTGGATTTCCTTGGTCAGCTCGGACTTGATGGCGCGGATGCAGGGACTGGCCTTCTTGTTCAGCACCCAGGTGCCGGTCTCCTTCGCGCCCGTGATCGCGGCCTTGTAGTTGGCGTGGACCGGGCTCTCGGCCGAGCTGACGAAACGGGTGCCCATCTGGATCGCCTCGGCGCCCAACGCGAAGGCCGCCGCCATGCCCCGCCCGTCGCAGATGCCGCCCGCCGCGATCAGCGGCACGTCGGTCCTGGCCCGGATGGCCTGCAGCAGGACCAGGGTCGAAACCTCCTCGGGATTCTTGAAGCCACCGCCTTCGGCGCCCTCGACGACCAGGCCATCGACGCCCGCCTCGACGCATTTGAGCGCCGCATCGACAGTCGGCACGGCGTGATAGACGACGATGCCCGCGTCCTTCAGCGGGCCGACGAACTTGGCGGGGCTGCCGGCCGAGGTGGTGACGAACTTGACCCCACTGTCGCAGACGAAGCGCAGCATCGCGTCGTCGCGCAGGAACAGGATCGGCAGGTTCACCCCGAACGGCAGGCCGCTGTCGGCCATCTTGGTGATCTCGGCCTTGCAGTTTTCGGTTTCACCGGACGAGGTCTCGATGATCCCCAGGCCGCCGGCCCGCGACACCGCCGAGGCCAGCGGATAGCGGGCGATCCAGCCCATCGGGGCCTGGACGATCGGGTATCTGGCGCCCGTATGCTTCAGGACGCGGTTCATGGGACCAGCAGCACCCGGCCCACGGCCTGGCGGCTTTCGATATAGGCGTGGGCGGCGGCCGCCTCCGACAGCGGGAAGGTCTTGTCGATGACGACCTCCAGCTCACCCTTGGCGGCGCGGTCGATCAGGTCCTGGATCATGTCATGGACACGATCGGTCATGATCTCGGCGCCCAGGAAGACCCCGGTCAAAGACCGGTTGCCGCCCATCAGCGAGCTGACGTCCACCTTCATCGGCTCGCGTCCGGCATTGCCGACCAGCGAGATGCGGCCGCGATAGCCCAGCGCGCCCAAGCTGCCCTGAAGCGTCGCGCCACCGACCGGGTCGACGACCAGGTCCACGCCCTTGCCGCCGGTCAGCTTCATCACCTGCTCGACCAGGTCGTCGCGGCGATAGTTGATCCCGTGGTCCATGCCGAACGCCGTCAGGCGCTGCAGCCGCTCGTCGCTGGAGGCCGAGGCCAGAACCGTCGCGCCGGCTTGCTTGGCCAGCTGGATCGCGGCCAGGCCGACGGCCCCCGCCCCGGCCTGCACCAGCACGGTCTCGCCGGCCTTCAAACGGCCCGCGCCGAACAGGCACTCATGCGCCGTGCCGAACGGCACCGGAATGGCCGAGGCCTTCTGGATGTCGAAGCCGTCCGGGATGGGCCAGGCGTTGCGGGCCGGGACCGCGCGCAATTCGGCATGCGAGCCAAAGGCGTTCACGGTGACGACCTTCTGGCCGACCTTCATGTGGCTGACCTCGGCTCCGACCTCGACGATCTCGCCGGCCGCCTGGTAGCCGACGATGTGCGGACTGCCAGCCATCTGGCCGCCGCCGCGGTTGAGGGTGTCACCGCCTTCGATGCTGACCGCCTCGACGCGGATCACCACGCCCTGCGGGTGGCAGACGGGATCGGGGACGTCCTCGTAGCGAAGGACGTCCGGCGCCCCGGTCTCGTAATAGACGGCGGCCTTCATCGTATTCTCCCTGAAATTCTTGTTCTTGCTTGGGAAAGTCACTTCTTCGGATCGACGAGGGCTTCGTAGACCAGCTTGGCGCTGTCATCGTCGATGTCCTTGATCGCCGGATCCCCGTCCTTGTTGAGGATGTGAATCATGCCCAGGAAGAAGAGGTCATTCTTGGGATCGATCCAGAACCAGGTGCCGGCCGCGCCGCCCCAGCTATAGGTCCCCTCGCCCTGCGGCCCAGCCTTGGCGCTGTCCAGCACGACGGCGAAATCGAGGCCGAAACCCCTGCCCCGCGCCGTGTTGAACGGCGGCTCGCTGGAGTTCATGATCGTGTCGCTGAGCATGTTCGTCCGCATCAGCTTCACGGTCTCGGGCTTCAGGATCCGCTTGCCCTCCAGCGCGCCGCCATTCAGCAGCATCTGGGCGAAGCGGGCGTAGTCGGCGTTGGTCGAGACCAGACCGCCGCCTCCAGAGGCCACGACCGGCGGCTTGCTGATGTCCAGCACCATGAAGCCCTCGGCGGGAACCAGCTTCTTCTCCTTGGGGCTCCAGACGTACAGCGACGCCAGACGATCGGTCTTGGCGGCCGGCAGCCAGAAGCCCGTGTCGGTCATCTTCAGCGGCGCGAAGATCCGCTTCTGCATGAAGTCGCCCAGCGACATGCCGGTCAGCTTCTCGATGATCAGCCCCTGGATGTCGACCGAGACGCTGTATTTCCAGCGCGTCCCCGGCTGGGCCACCAACGGCAGGGCGGCGACCTTCTGGACGAACTCCTGGCGAGACTTCGCGCCCAGCACGCCGGTGTCGACATAGGCCTTGTCGATCGGGTTGTCTGGGACCAGGCCATAGGCGAAGCCGCCCGAATGGCTCATCAGTTCGCGCATGGTCGGCGGGCGGTCGGCCGGAACCGTGTCGAACGAGCCGTCGGGATTGACGCCCTTGAAGACCCGCAGGGACGCGAACTCCGGCACGTACTTGCTGACCGGGTCGTCCAGCTTCCACTTGCCCTCCTCATAGAGGATCATCATCGCCACGCCGGTGACCGGCTTGGTCTGGGAGTAGATGCGGAAGACCGTGTCCCTGGTCATGGGCGGGCCGTCGAAGCCCTTCTTGCCGTGGACTTCGAAGTTCACGACCTTGCCATGACGGACCAGCATGGTGGTGACACCCGGCAGATGGCCGGTGTCGACCAGGCCCTGCATATGGGCGTCCAGCTTCTTCAGCCCCTCGGCCGAGAAGCCGGCGCTCTGCGGGGCGGCCGCGACGATGGCGGGCGTGGCGGCCAGAACGGCGGAAGAACCGCCCCCAAGCACGGTCGCGGCCAACACCGCCGCGATCAAATTGCGAAACGCCAAGCCCCACCTCCCGAACAGATGTTTGAGGCGACCTTAGAGGGCGTCCTCGCGGGATGAAACCCGCTTTTTCAGCGACGGGGCCCGGCACGCCCGATGGTCGCTCACGTTAAGGTTTTTTCATTCAAAGCGGGGTTGATCGAACGGCGTTCATGTATATTTTTTACTGCACGAGGGATTACGAAATATACATGAAGGGGGCTGCTCCATGGCCACGATCGACAACCTGGTCTCAATCTACCGCAACGTTCACCGCCTGCCGGCCAATTCCGATCTTCCGGAAAGCGCCTGGACGCAGCTGACGCTGATGGCCCAGGGCATCGACATCGCGCGCGGCGGCCAGGTGGCCGGCGACATCTGGACCTATGCCGCCGCCGTCGACTGGATCCAGGATAGCGCCAAGGCCACCACCCAGGTCGCCGTGCTGTCCTACGGCTTCCTCACCGACATCAGCCTGGGTTCGGCCGGGCTCGACTATCTGGTCTCGGCGAAGGGCGGCAATCCCAACAACCTGAACAGCGACTACTATGCCGGCTTCAGCCTCGAGGATCGCTTCATCAACTTCGCCCTCAACCTGGTGAAGTTCGGCGACGCCAAGGACGAGTTCTCGGCCGCCTACGGCGAGAACGCCTCGCCCATCAACACCTTCCAGAAGGCCTATCTGAAGCTGTTCGGCGTCGAGAAGACCCTGGACGAGATCCTCGCCATCTTCGCCGAGCCGGTGCCGGACGGCCATGGCGGGACCCAAGCCCGCTTCGCCCATTTCGAGGACATCGGCGGCGACGGCTCGTTCGGTATCGGCACCCGCGCGGCCATGGTCGGCTGGTTGATGGCCGAGGCGGTCAAGAGCGGCCAGGGCCCCTATGTCGAGGCGATGAAGGCCTACCTGGCTGACGTCGGCCTGGAGGGCAAGGTCACCCCCGTCAACGCCTTCATCTCGCTATACGGCGAGGGCGGCGATTACGCAGAAGGTGGTCCGGACCATCCCGGCCTGCCCGGCGAGAAGGCCAGCTTCGCCCACGACTGGAACGTGGACGCCTTCAACCAGGAACCCGACGATAACACCCACGTCCTGGCCAGCGACGGCAACGACGTGATCAAGCCGATCATCACCGACGGTCCCGGCGGCCTGGACGCGGGCAAGCACATCCGCACCGCCGGCGGCAACGACATCGTCCTGGTCGACAACGGCGTCATGCGCGGCCTGATCGACACCGGGACCGGCAACGACCAGATCTTCCTTGAGAAGCTGGACGGCCACGTCATCACGGGCGCCGGCTACGACAGCATCGACATCGGCTCGTTCGCCACGCTGCACCTGGCCGGCGGCAAGGTGACCGACATCGCGGTGATCGAGGATTTCCAGAAAGGCTTCGACCTGCTCGGCTTCGCCGGCGTGGCCGGTCCGGGCGAGAAGAAGCAGCTCTACTTCGTCACCACCGCCACCTTCGATGAGGCCCTGACGGCCTATGCCGGGATCACCGCCGCCAACAACAACACCGTCTTCGAGTGGGGCAACGATACCTACATCTTCCACAATAACGGCGTGGCCGGGCTCGATGCGGGCGACGGCCTGATCAAGCTGGCAGGCGTCACCGGCCTGACCGTCGGCAAGTCCAGCGAGGCGGCCGACATCCTCTTCGCGGCCTAGAACTTCAGCCCTTCCAGGACCGTGACGGAACTCCCCTCGCCTCGGCGGGGGGAGTTTTCCTTTTGGACGATCAGCGCGCGGTCGTCGGCTTCGTCGACGCGGCCACCTTGGTGGGCGGTTGCGCCGGCGTCGGCGGCGCCGGCGGCGGACGCTCGATCGCCTGATAGACCAGGGTCCGCGACTGGGCGTCCAGGCCGGGCCCGACGCCGCCCAGGCGCTGGATCATGCCGATGAAGAACAGGTCGTTGACCGGGTCGATCCAGAACCAGGTGCCGGCGCTGCCGCCCCAGCTGACCGTGCCGGGCCCGACCGGCGCGCCGGAGGCGGCAGGGTCGACGGCCACGGCCATGTCCAGGCCATAGCCCATGCCGGCGGCGAACGGGAAAGGCTTGGGCCCCGGCTTCAGGACGCCCGTCGTGCCATTGGTCGTCACCACGAAGCCCGGCGGCAGGTGGTTCTGGGTCATCAGGGCCACGGACTCCGGCTTGAGGATCCGGATCCCACCCAGTTCGCCCTTGTTCAAGATCATCTGGGCGAAGCGGGCGAAGTCGCCGGCGGTCGAGACCAGCCCGCCCCCGCCCAGCGGCGCGGCCGGCGGCTTGCTAACGTCGCGCCAGGCGCCCTCCACGGCCGGGACCAGCTGGCCGGTGACCGGGTCACCGTCATACAGAGCCGCCAGGCGGCGCTGCTTCTGCTCGGGAACGAAGAAGGCGGTATCCTTCATGCCCAGAGGCGCGAAGATGTGCTCCTCCATGAACACCGGCAGGCTCTCGCCCGACAGCTTCTCGACGATGTAGCCCTGGATATCGGCCGCCACGCTGTAGCGCCACAGCTGGCCGGGCTCGGAGAACATCGGCAGGCCCGAGACCTTCTGGACCAGGTCCGTCAGGGACGAGGACTGCAGCACGCCGGCCCGATAGTAGGCCTGGTCGGCCGGACTGTTGGGATCGTCGGCCAAGCCGTAGGCGAAGCCGGCCGTGTGGGTCATCAGCTCGCGCATGGTCGGCGGTCGAGTGACCGGGGCCAGGATCGGCTGACCCGCCGCGTCGACACCCGTGGCGATGCGCAGGTTGGCGAACTCCGGCACGTACTTGCTGACCGGGTCGTCCAGCTTCCACAGCCCCTGCTCGTACAGGATCATCATCGCCACGCCGGTGACCGGCTTGGTCTCCGAGCGGATGCGGAAGATGGCGTCGAACGGCATCGGCTCGCCGCCCAGGGCGCGGTGGCCGAAGGCCATGGCGTGGACCACGCGACCGTGGCGGGCCAGCAGGGTCACGCCGCCGGCGACTTGGCCGTTGGCCGCCATCGCCTGCATGTGCTCGTCCAGACGCCTGAGGCGCTCGGCGCTGAAGCCCAGGTCCTCGGGCTTGCCCTTGGGCAAGGCCAGGGCCGGGGTCGCGGCGACGGCCACGCAGCCGAAGACACTGGCGAGAACGCTCAGCGCGCGGCGACGCAGCCGTTTCAACCTCATTTCGGCCTGAACCGCTTGTTGGTGGCGAAGCCGCGCGGGGCCAGCTTGCCCGCCCCCGCCCGGCGGCCGATCCATTCCTTCCACTCCGCCCAGTCGCGTCGGCGGCCGGCGGTGTCGATCCAGTAGGCCCCGGTCTCGGCGTTGAACGACAGGCCGTCGCGCAGGCCGCCTTCGCGATAGGCCTGCAGCTTGACGCCCTTGCCGCGCGGCATTTCCGGCAGTTCCTCGATCGGGAAGATCAGGATCTTGCCGTTGTCGCCGATCACCGCGAACTGGTCGCCCACGGCCTCGAGGCAGAAGGCGGCGCCGGCGGCGTCGACGGTCAGGACCTGCTTGCCGGCCTTACGGTTGGCCAGGGCTTCTTCCTCGGGCATCAGGAACCCGTAGCCCAACTTCGAGGCCAGAATACGCTTGCGGCCGGCCTTGAACGGGAAGACGTCGACGATCTTCACCTTGTCGTCCAGCTCGATCATCATCCGCACCGGCTCGCCATGGCCCCGCGCGCTGGGCAGCTTGTCACAGCCCAGGGTGAAGAACCGGCCGTCGCTGGAGAAGATCAGCAGCTTGTCGGTGGTCTCGGCGGGGACCAGGAAGCCCAGCTTGTCGCCTTCCTTGAACTTCAGCTCGGACGGGTCGTCGATCTTGCCCTTGGCGGCGCGGATCCAGCCGCGCTCCGACAGGATGATCGTGATCGGCTCGCGGACGATCATCGCCTCGATGGCGGCGTCGGCGTCGACCACTGGCGCGTCGGCGAAGATCGAGCGGCCGGTCACGCCGGTCGGGCGGCCGCCCTTGTCCAGCGGGTGCTTGATCTTCAGCAGGGCCTCTCGAACCTGGCCCAGGCCCACGCCCACCAGCTTCCACTGCTTTTCGTCGCTGGCCAGCATGGCCAGGATGCCGTCGCGCTCCTCGACCAGCTCGGCGTGCTCGCGGCGGATCTCCATCTCTTCCAGCTTGGCCAGCTGGCGCAGGCGAGTGTTGAGGATGGCGTCGGCCTGGATGTCCGAGAGCGTGAAGGCCTCGATCAGCTTTTCCTTCGGCTTGTCCTCGTAGCGGACGATCCGAATGACCTCGTCGAGGTTCAGATAGGCGATCAGCAGGCCGTCCAGGATGTGCAGACGGGCTTCGATCTTGGCCAGGCGGTGGCGGGCCCGGCGGGTCAGCACCTCGCGGCGGTGAGCCAGGAAGGCCATCAGGGCCTGCTTGATGCCCATGACGCCCGGCGTGCCCCGCGCGTCCAGCACGTTGATGTTGACCGGGAAGCGGCTTTCCAGCGCCGAGAGCTTGAACAGGCTCTCCATCAGCACTTCGGGCTCGACGTTCTTGGACTTCGGCTCGAGGACGAGGCGGATGTCCTCGGCGCTCTCGTCGCGGACGTCGCCCAGCAGGGCGGCCTTCTTGCTGTCGATCAGGTCGGCCAGTTGCTCGACCAGGTCCGACTTCTTCACCTGGTACGGGATCTCGGTGACGACGATCTGATACGTGCCGCGACCGGTGTCTTCCTTTTCCCACTTGGCGCGGATGCGCACGCCGCCACGGCCCGTCTCGTAGGTCTCGAGCAAGGAGGCGCGCGGCTCGACGATGACGCCGCCGGTCGGGAAGTCAGGACCGGGGACCTTTTCCAGCAGGTCCTCGGTCGTCGCGTCGGGATTGGCCAGCAGCAGCTGGCAGGCGTCGATCAGCTCGGCGGCGTTGTGCGGCGGGATCGAGGTGGCCATGCCGACGGCGATGCCCGACGAGCCGTTGGCCAGCAGGTTCGGGAAGCCCGACGGCAGGACCACCGGCTCCTCGTCCTGGCCGTCATAGGTGGGGCGGAAATCGACCGCGTCCTCGTCGATGCCGTCCAGCAGAAGCGTCGCCGCCTCCGTCATCTTGCATTCGGTGTAGCGCATGGCCGCGGCGCTATCGCCGTCGATATTGCCGAAGTTGCCCTGCCCCTCGACCAGCGGGATGCGCTGGCTGAACTCCTGGGCCAGGCGCACCAGGGCGTCGTAGATCGACTGGTCGCCGTGGGGGTGGAAGTTACCCATGACCTCGCCGACCACCTTGGCGCATTTGCGCGCGGCGGACTCGGGGTTCAGGCGCATGTTGCTCATCGCGTACAGGACGCGACGGTGCACGGGCTTGAGACCATCGCGCACGTCGGGCAGCGCCCGCGAGCCGATGGTCGAGAGCGCATAGGCCAGATAGCGCCGCGACAGAGCCTCGGTCAGGGGCTCGTCGAGGATGCGGTCGCCGTCGCCGGGGCCGCCAGGGGGAAGGACTGGTTTGTTCATCAGGCAGATTCGTGAGGTGTGGCCGGCACTTTAGCAGATGTGTCGGGAGCAGTTCGACGATTGTTCCACGGTTTTGAACGTCGGCTCACAGGCGATTGGCCTCGCTCAGCCGATCCAGCAGCCAGACCCGGGCCGGCGGCAGCGGTCGGTTCAGGGGGCCGAACACGAACTGCTCCAGGAAGTGGCCGGTGATGTCCAAGCCCGCCTTCACGTCGCCCTCGGCCAGACCGCCCTGCGAGGACAGCATGAACGGCGGCAGCGGCAGCAGCTTGTCGTGATAGGGCTTGCCCGCCGCGCGGCTGACGGCGCGGCCGGTGCGCGGGCTGACATAGACGAGATCGTCGAAGGTCCCGGTGGCGGCGCACTTGGACAGGTCCAGGCCGAAACCCAGCTCCTGCAGCAGCCCTGCCTCGTAGCGGACATAGACCGCCGGCCAGATCTCGGGAATTTCCAGCACGCGGATCAGGGCTTCCAGGGCATGGAAGGCGCCCGGATGGGCTTCGCGCTCCGGCAGGGCGGCGGCCGCGACGGCGGCGGCGGCGGACAGTCCCGCCAAGGCCAGACGGTCGTCGAACAGGCTGGAAGGCCCCTCGCCCATCGGTTCAAGGCTGGCGGAGCCCAACTGGTCCGAGACCCGGGCCCGGTAGCGGGCGATGACCCGCGCCCCCGGTTGCAGGAACGGCTTCATCCGCCGCGAGGCCGCGCCCGCCACATGGGCGGCGAACTTGCCGCGGTCCTGGGTGAGAAGTTCGACGATGGCGCCCGTCTCGCCATGCGAGCGGGCCGAGAGGACGTAGGCTTCGTCCTCCCACTCCTGGCTCAAGCGGGCGTCCCCCAGGCGACGACCTTCTCCAGCACCGGACGCCAGTCGGCCTCGACCGGCAGGCCGATCACGTCGCGCAGGGTCGCTTCCAGTTCGTCGACCGAAAGGTCGCGCTGCTCGACCACCGCGCCGGTCAGGTCGCGATGGGTGAAGCGGTTGTTCTTCAGGGCGTAGCGCGCGGTCGCCGTCGTGCGCCCCACCGTCATGCTCCAGGTGAAGTGCGAGCTGGGGTGGGTGTAGGTGAAGAAGTTGGCCTGCTCGTAGTCGACCTCGGCCCAACCGCCTTGCGACACATGGTAGAGGGTCGCCCAGCGGCCCGAGAGGTCGGCTTGCACCCGGCGCTCGGCCACGCCGCCCGTCTGGGTGTCGAGGATGCGGAACTTGCCGTGCGGGGTGTCCTGGACCTCGTCCGAGAACAGGCGCAGCGGCGCGGTCAGCACGCAGCCGCCGAAGCCGGCGTCGGCCAGCCAGACTTCGCCCTCGCCAAATTCTCCAGGGATGGTGACGCCCAGCACCTGGTGCGAGCGCGGACGCGGCGGCGCACCTTCCGGGGCCATCCACAGCACGCGGGCCATCAGCCCTTCGACCTGGAAGCCCAAGGCCTGCAGCACGCGCTTCAGGAGGCCGTTCTGCTCGTAGCAGTAGCCGCCTCGGCCGCCGCCGATCAGCTTGGCGTCGATATCGGCCGGAACGATGCTGATCCCGCGCCCCAGCAGGACGTCGAGGTTCTCGAACGGAATGGCGTCGGGATGCCGGACGGCGATGGCCCGCAGCGTCTCCCGGGTCGGGGCGCGAGGACCGTCATAGCCGATACGCCTGAAATAGGCGTCCAGATCCACGGCCGGAGCCGAAGCCGGCGCGTCAAACATCGAAGTCCAGCCCGATATCGCTGAACAGGCCGCGCTCCTCGGCCCAGTTCTCCTTGACCTTCACGTGCAGGAACAGGTGCACCTTGCGATCCAGGATCTCGCACAGCTCCTCACGCGAGGCCTGGCCGATCCACTTCAGGGTCTGGCCGCCCTTGCCGATCACGATGACCCGCTGGCCCTCGCGCTCGACCAGGATGGTCTGCTCGATGCGGACGCTGCCGTCCCGGCGTTCCTCGAAGGCGGTCGTCTCGACGGTGGCGGCGTAGGGCAACTCCTCGTGGACGCGCAGATAGACCTTCTCGCGGGTGATCTCGGCGGCCAGCAGGCGGGCCGGCAGGTCGGCGGTCTGATCTTCGGGATAGAGCCAGGGGCCTTCCGGCATCAGGGTCACCAGCTTGGCGGTCAGGTCCTCGACGCCCGCGCCGGTCGAGGCGCTGATCATGAAGACGTCGCTGTAGACGCCCTGATCGAAGAAGTCCTTGGCCACGGCCAACAGGGTGTCGCGCTTGATCCCGTCGATCTTGTTCAGGGCCAGTATGACCTTGCGGTCGGCGGCCTTGAGGCCCTCGATGATGGTCTGGACGTCCTGGGCCGAGCGGTATTCGCCGGGGGTGGCCTTGTCGGCGCGGCTGGCCAGCTCGGCCTGCACGTCGACCAGATGGACGGTGGCCTCGGCGTCTTCCGAGCCGGCCCAGGCCGAGCGGACCATGGCCCGGTCCAGGCGCCGGCGCGGGCTGAAGATCCCGGGAGTGTCGACGAGCACGATCTGGGTGTCGCCCTCGATGGCGACGCCGCGCACGGGGAAGCGCGTCGTCTGGACCTTCTGGGTCACGATCGAGACCTTGGCCCCGACCATGCGGTTGACCAGGGTGGACTTGCCGGCGTTCGGCGCGCCGATGATAGCGGCGAAGCCGGCGCGGGTGTTTTGGGAGGTGGTGTCAGTCATTGCGCGTGCGTGTAGCACCGATGGCGCGTTTTCGCGATGGGCGCGACTTCGCCGCTTCACGCGGCTGGCCGCTGAAGGTGATGAAAGGGACGCGGAGCGCCCCGGGCGACGCCCGGAGTGTGAGTTGGTAAGTACCGTTTCGACGAAGCCAAGACGCTCCGCGTGGTTCGTTATCCGGTGAGCCCGCGAGGCGGCGGGGTCTTAACCCGCTCCCACGTGAGGCCCCCGACGGGCGGGCCAGGGCGACGACCCCGGTCCCGGAACGCTCGGGCGATTTCAGCCCGGACCTGCCGCGTTCGCCTGATCCTCGCCGCCAGGGCTTCGTCCCGATGTTTCAGGGAGCCCGCATCTGGATCCGTCGCGAAGACGAGCCTCCCGAGAGAGACCCGGCGAGCGCTTCCCGCTCGCCCCCCCCTGACAGCCGTCTCGATCGCCGGCCGGACGTCCCTTCCGAGCCATCAGGTGCAGTTAGTATGAGGGGCGTTTTGAACGTGGATCATTCAGCGACGTCTAAAATCGACAAGCGTCTGATTTCGCTACGTTCAGTCCCGCGAATTCCGAGGATACAGCCTCCCCAATCCCCGTACTCGCCCCCTCCGCGCTGACGCGCTCCTCCCCCGGAGGGGGAAGAAGGAGCCGGCGCGAACCTTCCGCCCCCTCCGGGGGCGGACGACCACGCGAGGCGTGGTCAGGTGGGGCCCGCGGCGCTGGCCGCCTACCCCGCGCCTTCGCGTTCCAGCAGCGCCTTGGCCGCCGCTTTCTCCGCCTCTTGCCGGGACTTGCCCTTGGCGATGGCGGGATCCACCCCAACCACCGTCGCCTCGACCGTGAACACCGGCGCGTGATCGGGGCCGGTGCGGTCCAGGACCCGGTAGGTCGGCAGCGGCCGGCCCTTGCCCTGCGCCCATTCCTGCAGCGCGGTCTTGGAATCGCGCGGACGGCCCTCGCCCGCCCGGTCGAACTCATCGGCCCACAGCTTGAGGAACACGCCGCGCGCGGCGTCCAGGCCGCCGTCCTGATAGAGGGCCGCCATCAGCGCCTCGGTGGCGCCGGCCAGGATCGACTCGGTCTCGCGGCCGCCGATCTTGCTGGACGAGGCCGACAGGCGCAGGGCCGGGCCCAGCTCGGCGGCGCGGGCGACACGGGCGCAGGTCTCGCGGCTGACCAGGGCGTTCAGACGCGGAGCCAGCTCGCCTTCCTTGGCCTTGGGGAACCGCTGGGCCAGGGCCTCGGCGGCCAGCAGGCCCAGGACGCGGTCGCCGATGAACTCCAGCACCTCGTTGTCGCGGACCTTCTTGGCCCCGTCCCCGACGCTGGCGTGCGTCAGGGCGCGTTCGAGCAGTTCGCGATCCTTGAACTGATGGCCGATCCGGCGCTCCAGGTCGCCGACGGCGGCGACCCGTCTATCCATGTTGGGAGATCACTTCAGCACGTGGAAGAAGCGGCTGGGACGCGCGTTCAGGAACCACGTCCACGGCTTGAACAGGCTGGCCTCGGCGTTCCATGACAGCAGGATGATCTGGGCGCGGCCTACCAGGTTCTCGGCCGGGACGAAGCCGACCCCGACCTCGTCGCCGATGTACTGGTCCAGCTCGTAGTCCCACTTGCAGGCGCTCTCCTTGAACGGCGAGACGCCCGGATCGAAGCGGCTGTCGGCCGAGTTGTCGCGGTTGTCGCCCATGAAGAAGTAGCAGCCGGCCGGCACGGTGTAGACGCCGGTGTTGTCGCCGCGGCTGTCGGGACCGAAGTCCTGGGTGTCGTACTGGCGGCCTTCCGGGTTGGTTTCCTTGAAGCGCTGCACCTGCTGGGTGAAGCCATAGCCGGTGTCGACCAGGGCCGGGGCCTCTTCCTTGCGCGGCAGCGCCTTGCCGTTGATGTAGACCTGACCGCCGCGGATCTGGACCTTGTCGCCCGGCAGGCCGATCAGGCGCTTGATGTAGTCGGTGCGGTTGTCGCGCGGCAGCTTGAAGACGATGATGTCGCCCCGGTTGGGCGCATGGCCCAGGATCCGCCCCTTGATGATCGGCGGGCTGAACGGGATCGAGTGCTTGCTCCAGCCGTAGCTGAACTTCGACACGATGATGTAGTCGCCCTGATACAGGTTCGGCTCCATCGAGGCCGACGGGATCGTGAAGGGCTGGAACAGCAGGACCCGCAGCACCAGGGCGATGCCCAGGGCGTAGGCGACGGTCTTGATGATCTCGATCAACTCGGCGACGGCGCCCTTCTCTTCGGGCGGCGTGATGTCGGCGTCGGTCATGCGGGCGCTGAACTCTTCGAAGATGGATGTCCGGCGAACCGGTTCGGCTTTGCTAGACGGGCTTGGCTACCGGAGCAAGTGTGGCGCGTTAGCGGGGCTTTACGGCGAAGGTTGGACCAGCTGATCCGCCGGCAGCGCCTCGATGATCACGAAGGCCTGGGCGTAGGGGTGGTCGTCGGTCAGGGACAGGTGGATCACCGCCTCCATGCCCGGCGGGGTCATGGCCTTCAGCCGCTCCAGCGCGCCGCCGGTCAAGGCCATGGTCGGCTTGCCCGACGGCAGGTTGACCACGCCCATGCCGGCCAGGTGCACGCCGCGCTTCAGGCCCGTGCCCAGGGCCTTGGAACAGGCCTCCTTGGCGGCGAAGCGCTTGGCGTAGCTGGAGGCGCGGTCGGGCTTGCGCTCGGACCGCCGGCGTTCGATCTCAGTGAAGACCTTGTTGGTGAATCGGTCGCCGAAGCGCTCGAGGGACTTCTCGATCCGGCGGATGTCGCACAGGTCCGAGCCGATCCCGATGATCACGCGGCCTGCTCCGCTTCCAGGCGGGCCGCGTCCATCAGGGCCCGCATCCGCTGGATGGCCTGCGGCAGGCCGACGAAGATCGCTTCGCCGATCAGGAAGTGGCCGATGTTCAGCTCGGCGATCTGCGGGATGGCGGCGATCGGCTTGACCGTGGCGTAGTCGATGCCGTGGCCGGCATGGACCTCCAGGCCCAGCTCGGCGGCCAGGGCTGCGCCGGCCTTCAGCCGTTCCAGGATCGCTTCGGCGCGCGCGGTCTCCCCGGCGCGGGCGGCGTCGCAATAGGCGCCGGTGTGCAGCTCGATCACCTGGGCGCCGGCCTGGGCCGAGGCGCGGATCTGGGCCGGGTCGGGCTCGATGAATAGCGAGACGCGCGCGCCGACGGTGCGCAGGCGGCCCGTGGCGTCGGCGATGCGGTTCTGGCCCTTCACGACATCGAGGCCGCCTTCGGTGGTCACTTCTTCCCGACGCTCGGGCACCAGGCAGGCGGCGTGCGGCCGCGCGCCGATCGCGATGCCGACCATCTCGTCGGTCACCGCCATCTCGAAGTTCAGCGGCTTGCCGCGCTTGTGGCAAAGGTCGGTCAGGACGGCGATGTCGGCGTCGCTGATGTGCCGGCGATCCTCGCGCAGGTGGGCGGTGATGCCGTCGGCCCCGGCCGCCAGGGCTAGCTCGGCGGCCCGGACCGGTTCGGGATAGGAGGAACCGCGCGCGTTCCGGATCGTCGCTACGTGGTCGATGTTGACGCCCAGACGCAGCATGAGGATCAGCCCTTCAGCCGGCGGCTGCCGGGGTCTTCGATCGGGATCGCCGCCAGCTCCGGCGGCAGGGCGTCGGCCGGATAGGCCGGCACCGCCAGGCTGGCCAGGGCGATCAGCGGCACGCCGACATCCGCCTTGCCGCCCGAGCGGTCGACGATGCAGGCCGCCGCGACGACATCGCCGCCGGCGTCCTTGATCGCTTGGATGCATTCGCGCGACGACAGGCCCGTCGTGACGATGTCCTCGACCATCACGACCTTCTGGCCGGGCTCCAGGTGGAAGCCGCGCCGGAACTTGAAGCCGCCGCCCTCGCGCTCGACATAGATCGAGGGGACGTTCAGGTGACGGGCGGTCTCGTAGCCGGGGATGATGCCGCCGACGGCCGGCGAGACGGCGACGTCGACCTGCCCCACCGTGGCGATGATCTTCTGGGCCAGGGCCTTGCACAGCCGCTCGCAGCGCTCGGGCCGCATGAACACCAGGTTCTTCTGCAAGAACACCGGGCTGTGCAGGCCGCTGGACAGCACGAAGTGGCCTTCGCGCAGGGCGCCGGCGGCGCGGAATTCGTCGAGGACGTCGTCGTTGGTCATGAGCGACGGATATAGAAGCCCGCGCCTGAGTCTTCAAACGCCGGCTTGCCTGAAGGCCGCGTTTCGGGCTCTACCGCCCCCATGAGCGAAGATATTCAACGCCCTCGCATCGGCTGCGGCGCGGCCGTTCTCGACAGCCAGGGCCGGCTGCTGCTGGTCAAGCGCGTCAAGAACCCCGAGGCCGACCACTGGGGCGTGCCCGGCGGCAAGCTCGACTGGGGCGAGGCCGCCAGGACCTGCGCCGAACGCGAGATCGAGGAGGAACTCGGCATCCGGATCACCGCCGGCCCCGTTCTGGCGGTCACCGACATGGTCGCGCCCGACTATCACTGGGTGGCGATCACCTACCGGGTCGAGCGCTTCGAAGGCGAACCGTCGATCCAGGAAGCCCATGCGATCCACGAGTGGGGCTGGTTCGCCCTCGACGCCCTGCCCTCGCCCCTGACGGCGGCGACGCGGGACGCGGTGGCGGCCCTGAAGGCCGCCTAGGTCAGCTCCTTGATGATCCGCCAGGCCCGCAGCGACAGCACGTATTCGCGGTTGCCGATGGCCTCGGCGTCCAGGCCGGCCAGCACCGAGCCGATGTCGAACGCCATGGCCGGGCTGCGCACATAATAGCTATGCTGCACCAGGGTGTCGGCGTCGGCGGCGACGTTGCGGCAGTCGACCAGCACCACCTTCTTGGGCAGCATGTCGATCAGCCTGGGTCCGTCGGAGCCGAGGCGATCGGGATTGCCCTTGGTCTTGTCCGATATGACCAGAGCTCGGTCCGACGGGTTGAAATAGACCGTCACCTGCCGGCCGATCCTGGGCAGGGGCTTGAGCTTGCTGTCCAGCTCGAAGGCGTCGTCGTCCTCGTCCGGCGCGGCCAGCAGGATCTGGTCGAACAGCCGAACCAGCCCGTCCGGATCCTTGGCGATCACCGCCTGCAGGCCCTGGCGCAGCACATAGGCGCCCATGCTGTGGGCCAGCAGGTGCAGGCTGCGCTCGCAGCGATCCTGGGTGCGCAGCTGCTCCAGGAAATCGCGCAGCTTCAGATAGGCCCGCGCCAGGCCAGGCCCCGACGCCCGCGCATCCTCGCGGTCGCTGTAGTAGGACATGAACGGCACCGCCTCGCCGTCGGATGGCCAGCTGAACACGACGATGTTGACGGGGCGCCCTTCGTCGGTCACGCCGGCCCGGATCCGCACCTCGCGCGCCAGCCGCGCGCCCGCCTCTATCGCGCCATTGAAGGTGACGTTGAAGCCGTGGACGAAGACAAGGGTGTCGCGACCGTCCAGCATTTCGTTGCGCAGGTCGTTCATGAACTGACCGCCGCCGGTCTTGGCGACGTCGGTCTCGCCCTTCACGTCCGGATAGACGTGGACCTCCCCGCCCTGCAGCGTCTCGACGCCGTCCGGGAAGTCGGCATAGCCGAACCGCAGGGCCGCCACGCCGTCGGGATTGAACCGCGGGCCGAAGACCAGCTTCTTATTGTCGGGCAGCTCGTTGCGATTGGTCGCGAAATAGACCCGCACGCTTCCCATGGCCGCCTCCCCCGACGCCTGCGGGAGGACGATGCGCCCTTAGCGCGCATTCAGCAACCACTCAGCCTGGAGCTTAACCGCGCGTCCGGTCCACGGTCTCGACCGACGGGCAGGCCCGCAGCGCGGCCGAGATGTTGGTCAGGTGCTTGGCGTCGCGGACCTCGACATCGATGTCGGTGTCGAAGAAGTCGCTCTGCCGGTGGTGCATACGCAGATTGACGATGTTGCCGCCGGCTTCGCCGATGATCGTGCAGACCAGGCCCAGCACGCCCGGCGCGTTCTGGATGGTGGCGTGCAGGCGGGCCAGAGAGATGGTCGAGCGCTCGGCCTCGGGCGTCCAGTTCAGGTCGCGCCACAGCTCCTCGTGGTCCTCGAACTCGGCCAGGCGCGGACAGTCGATGGTATGGACGTCCAGACCCTCTCCGTCCTCGCGCAGGATGCCGACGATGCGGTCGCCCGGCACCGGGCTGCAGCAATGGGCGAAGTGCAGCGAGACGCCCGGGGTCAAGCCGCCGCCACGCACATAGAGCCGCGCGGCCTCCTGGCCGCCCTCGATCTTGCGACGGGCCGTGGCGGCCTCGCGATCGGCGTCCTTCATGCCCGGATAAGCCGTCTCCAGCACCTGGCTGGGCGAGACGCGGCCACGACCCAGGGCGTCGTACAGCGCCTCCTCGGTCTCTAGGGCGAAGCGCTCCAGGATCGGCCGCAGCGACACGTCCTTCAGCCGTTTGCCGGCGCGTTCGAAGACCTGCTCCAGCGAGGCCTTGCCCAGGCGCAGGAACTCTTCCTTCTCGGTCTGGCGGATATGGCGACGAATGGCCGAGCGGGCCCGGCCGGTCACCGTCAGCGAACGCCAGTCCGGCGGCACCACCGGCTTGGAGCCGCGCACCACCTCGACCACGTCGCCATTGACCAGCGGCGTGCGCAGGGGCTTGAGCTCGCCATTGATCTTCACGCCGATACAGGTGTCGCCAACGTCGGTGTGGACGGCATAGGCGAAGTCCAGCGGCATCGCCCCGCGCGGCAGGCTGACCAGCTTGCCCTTGGGGGTGAAGACGAACACCTGGTCCAGGAACATCTCGAGCTTGGCGTGCTCGACCAGTTCTTCGGAGTCCCCGCCATGCTCCAGCACCTGGACCAGCTGGCGCAGATTGGCCAGCGGATCGCGGCCGCCGGCGGCCTCCATGCCTTCCAGGTCCAGGCCGTACGAGGCGTCCTTGTAGCGGAAGTGGGCCGCCACGCCCTCTTCGTTGACGCGATCCATCGCCTCGGTGCGGATCTGCATCTCGATGCGCATGCCGCGCGGGCCGACCACCGTGGTGTGCAGCGAGCGGTAGTTGTTCCGCTTCGGCGTCGAGATGTAATCCTTGAAGCGGTCGGGCACGCTGGACCAGGCCCGGTGCACGACGCCCAGGGCGCGGTAGCAGTCTTCCTCGCTGTCGACGATCACCCGGAAGGCGTAGATGTCCGACATCTGCGAGAAGCCGATCGACTTGCGCTGCAGCTTGCGCCAGATCGAATACGGCGACTTCTCCCGGCCGAACACGCGGGCCGGCAGGTTGGACGATTCCAGGCGCGCCGAGATTTCCTGGCTGACCAGGGCCACCGCCCCGCCCTGCTCCTCGCGCAGCGCGTCCAGGCGCCGGATGATGGCGTCGCGGGCCACCGGATTGGTGTGCTGGAAGCTGAGCTCCTCCAGCTCCACGCAGATGCGATGACAGCCGATGTTGCGGGCCAGCGGCGCGTAGATGTCGCGCGTCTCGCGGGCGATCCGCTCGCGCTTGGCCTGGTTCTTGATGAAGTGCAGCGTCCGCATGTTGTGCAGACGGTCGGCCAGCTTGACCAGCAGGACGCGGACGTCCTTGGAGATGGCCAGGATGAATTTGCGCAGGTTCTCGGCCTGGCGCATGTGCTCGGCCTGCAGCTCGAGCTTGGAAAGCTTGGTGACGCCCTCGACCAGTTCGCCGATCTCGTCGCCGAACAGCTTGGCGATCTCTTCCTTGGTGACCGGGGTGTCCTCGATCACGTCGTGCAGCAGGGCCGTGACGATGGTCGCGGTGTCCAGCCGGTACTCGGTGAGGATGCCCGCCACCTCGATCGGGTGGGCGTAATAGGGGTCGCCGCTGGCCCGGGTCTGCGAGCCGTGCATGCGCATGGCGTAGACATAGGCGCGGTTCAGCAGCGCCTCGTCGGCCGTCGGGTCGTAAGCATGGACCCGCTCGATCAGTTCGTACTGGCGAAGAAACTTGGGGCGAGGCTTGGGCGCCTCGGTGGTCGTCGCGGCGACCGGCGCCACAGACGACGACGCGCCCGAATCGACTTCGGGCGCGCGTTGGGGTGAAGCGGTCGGTTCGACCGCTTCCAGGGTCAGAGGGTCTGCGCCTTCGGGGCTCAGTACCGCTCCTCCTGGCCGCCATCGCGGTCGCTCTGCAGAGCGCGGACCAGTTCCAGCTCGCTCATCTGCATGTGGCTGGGATCGGCCAGCAGGGCCAGGGTCTCGGCCTCTTCCTCGGCCTCGGTGTGCTCATCGACACGTTGCAGCGTGCTGATGAGGTGCTCCTTCAGGGCCTCGTGGTCGATCACGTCGTCGGCGATCTCGCGCAGGGCGACGACCGGGTTCTTGTCGTTGTCGCGGTCGACCATCAGGGCCGCGCCGGCCGAGATGCCGCGCGCGCGATGCGCCGACAGCAGGACCAGCGAGAAGCGGTTCGGAACCTTCTCGACGCAATCTTCGACGGTGACGCGGGCCATGAGTTCCTCGGGCTGCGGTTGGCTATCGCAAAATAGGCTTCCGCGCGGCGACACGCAACGTCGCGCACGAAGGTTCTGACTTTCGCGAGGGGGCGCTTATGCCGTGTTCGCGAGTCAATGTCCAGGGAAGACTCTCCTCCCCCGCGACGCGGGGGAGGAGAAAACACCCCCTACCAGACCTTCACCCGCTTCTCCGGCGGCAGGTACATGCTGTCGCCCGGCTTGATGTCAAAGGCGGCGTACCAGTCGTCCAGGTTCCGGACCGTGAAGGCGCGGTACTGGTCCGGGGCGTGGCCGTCGGTGATGATCTGCTGGCGCAGGGCCGCCGGGCGCGAATAGCCCAACCAGCTCTGGGCGAAGGCCAGGAAGAAGCGCTGGTCGCCGGTCATGCCGTCGATCACCGGGGCGGGCTTACCGCCCAGCGAGGCGTGGTAGGCGTCCAGCGCCGCGCCCAGGCCGGCGACGTCGGCGATGTTCTCGCTCAGCGTCTGCTTGCCGTTCACGGCCAGGTCGGGGAACGGCTTGTAGGTGTCGAACTGCTCGGCCAGCGCCGTCCCCGCCTTCTCGAACTGGGCCAGGTCCGCCGGGGTCCACCAGTTGCGCAGGCGGCCCTGGCTGTCGAACTGCGCGCCCTGGTCGTCGAAGCTGTGGCTGATCTCGTGGCCGATGGTGGCCCCGGTCGCGCCGTAGTTGGCGGCCGGGTCGTTGGCCAGGTCGAAGTTCGGCGGGGCCAGGATGGCGGCCGGGAAGTTCAGGGCGTTCAGCATCGGCAGGTTCACGGCGTTGACCGTCTGCGGGGTCATCACCCACTCGCCGCGATCGACCGGCTTGCCCAGCTTGGCGAGCGCGGTGGCGTAGTCGAAGGCTTCCGAGCGCTGGAGATTGCCGAACGCGTCGCCACGCACCACCGCATAGGCCGAATAGTCGCGCCAGGTGTCGGGATAGCCGACGCCGACCTTCAGAACCGACACCTTCTTGCGGGCCTCGGCCTTGGTCGCCGGATCCATCCAGGCCAGGGCGTCGATGCGCTTCTCGAAGGCGACCTTCATGCTGTCGACCATGGCCGTGACGGCGGCCTTGGACTCCGCCGAGAAGTACTTGTCGGCATAGAGCTTGCCGACCGCCTCGCCCAGCACGGCGTTGGTCGAGTTCACCGCCCGCTTCCAGCGCGGCGACAAGGCCGGCACGCCCTGCAGCGACGCGTTGTAGAAGGCGAAGCGCTCATCGACGAACGCCTTGGGCAGGACATTGGAATAGTGGTCCAGCAGGTGGAAGGTCAGATAGTCCTTCCAGGTCGCCAGCGGGACCTCGGCCGCGGCCTTGCCCAGGCCGGTCACCATCGTGGGATGCCAGACGATGAAGCGCGGCTGGCCCGACAGCTTGGCGGCGGCGAAGAAGGCGGCCCAGTCCAGGCCCGGGGCCTTCGAGGCGAAGTCGGCCGCGGTCCAGCTGTTGTTGGCCTTCTGGACGTCGGCGCTGTCGGCGCGGCTGGCCGAGGCCTGGGCCAGCTGGGTTTCCAGGGCCATGATCGCCTTGGCCTTGGCGGCCGGATCGGCCACGCCGCCCAGGGTCAGGATCTTCTCGACGTGGGCGACGTACTTGGTGCGCGCCTCGACCATCGAGGCCTTGTCCGAGAGGTAGTATTCGCGGTCGGGCATGCCCAGGCCGCCTTGCAGCAGGAACGGCGCGTATTGGCTGGTGTCGTCGAAGGCCGGCGAGACCCACAGGCCCAGCACGTTGTCGGTATAGAAGTCGGTCGAGTTCAGGGCGTCGACGTCGGCGCGGATATTGCCGCCCAGCACCGTGGCCAGTTGCTTCTTGTCCTTGATCGCGGCGATGCGGGCCAGATCCGTCTTCAGCGGGGCCAGGCCCTTGGCCTCGATAGCCGCCTCATCCATGTAGCTGGCGTAGTAGTCGCCGACCTTCTTGCCGTCGCCCGTCCCGCCCTTGGCCGCGTCCTGGATCAGGTCGACCGTGCGCTTGCTGGCCTCCTCGACCATCACCGCGGTCTTGCCGTAGCGGCTGCGATCGGCCGGGATCGGGTGGGCCTTGACCCACGTGTTGTTGGCGTAGGTCCAGAAGTCGTCGCCCGGCTTGATCGACTTGTCGATCGAAGTCAGGTCGACGCCGCTCTTCATCTGGGCGAAGGCGGGGGCGGCGGTCATCAGCGCGCAAGCGGCGACGCAGGCGAGCAACGAGCGGGTCAGGGTCATCGGGATCGTCCTATGAGCGTCCGGCGGGACGCTTGGCGCGGAAATTTGGCCGGACTATGGGCGCCGCTCGCGCCGATCGGAGATTAAACTTTGGCAATGGAGCGCGCGTCGCGCCCCACCGTGGCGTTCGCCGCCAGCCGTAAAGCCGGCTCGCCGCTGACCGGATGGATCCAGGCCGGAGCCAGTTCGGCCAACGGCCCCATCACGAACAGGCGCTCATGAGCCCTGGGATGCGGCGTCACGAGGTCCCCGTCCAGCACCGCCCGGCCGTGCGCCACCAGATCCAGATCCAGGGTGCGCGCGGCGTTGGCCGCTCCCTCGCCCGCCCGAAACGCGCCTCGATCCGGTGCAGGGCCGCCAGGGTCTCGGCGGGCGACAGGTCGGTGCGGACGATGGCCACGCCGTTGAGGTATTCCGGTCCCGTCGGGTCGGGCCAGGCCGCCGAGGCCCACCAGGTGGAGCGCGCGACCAGCGCCAGCCCCTCTTCCGGCAGGGCCGTCAGCGCCGCTTCCAAAAGCGCCTCGCGACTCGTATACGCTCCCGCCAGATTACACCCGAGCGCCACGATCACGGCCTCGTCCAAGTCATTTTCAGCGACCTGATTTTTCAAGGGATTACCGTGACCTTCTATCCGACCGACCGGCTCGCGCTGTTCATCGACGGCGCCAATCTCTATTCCGCCGCCAAGGCCCTGGGCTTCGACATCGACTACCGCAAGCTGCTGGACGAGTTCAAAAAGCGCGGCGTCCTGATCCGGGCCTATTACTACACCGCCATCGCCGAGAACGACGACTATTCGCCGATCCGGCCGCTGGTCGACTGGCTGGACTACAACGGCTTCACCCTGGTCACCAAGCCGGCGCGCGAGTTCACCGACAGCCAGGGTCGCAAGCGCTGGCGGGGCGACATGGACATCGAGATCGCCGTCGACATGCTGCAGATGGCCGAGACCGCCGACCACCTGGTGCTGTTCTCGGGCGACGGCGATTTCCGCGCCCTGGTCGAGGCGATCCAGCGCAAGGGTCGCCGGGTCACCGTGGTCTCGACCATGAAGAGCCAGCCGCCGATGACCAGCGACGACCTGCGCCGCCAGGCCGACAACTTCGTCGAACTGGCCGACCTGGGCGCCATCATCGGCCGCCCGCAGCGGATCCAGCCGCGCCCGGTGTCGGACAATCGCACCCCGGCCGAACGCGAAGCCGACGACGAGTACTGAAATGACCCAGGTTTCCAACATCGTCGGCGAGGTCGTTCCCAACCCCGCCGAGCCGCCGCGCGACTGCCCGCTGTGCCCGCGCCTGGTGGCCTATCGCCGCGAGAACCAGGCGCTGTATCCGGACTATTTCAACGGTCCCGCCCCGTCGTTCGGCGACAAGGACGCGCGGCTGCTGGTCGTCGGCCTGGCCCCCGGCCGCAAGGGCGCCAACCGCACCGGTCGGCCGTTCACCGGCGACTATGCCGGGACCCTGCTCTACGAGACCCTGATCAAGTACGGCTTCGCCACCGGCAAGTTCGAGGCGCGGCCCGATGACAGCCTGAAGCTGGTCGGCAGCGCGGTGACCAACGCCGTCCGCTGCGCCCCGCCCGGTAACAAGCCCGAGACCTCGGAAGAGAACACCTGCCGTCCGTTCCTGAAGGCGCGGCTGGACATGTTTCCGAACCTGAAGGCCATCGTCACCCTGGGCGACGTCTCGCGGCGCAATGTGCTGAAGACCCTGGGCCTGAAGGCTTCCGCCGGCATCCCCGGCCACGGCTCGGAGTTCCAGGCCGGCCCCTACCGGATCTTCAACAGCTATCACTGCTCACGGCTCAACACGAACACCGGCCGCCTGACGACGCCGATGTTCGAGGACCTGTTCGCGCGGGTGAAGGCGTATCTGGACGAAGCCGCCTAGCGCGGCTTCATCCACCCATTGTCGTTCAGCCAGTCCACCAGCAGGTTCGGCCAGTGCTTGAACGAGGCCTGCTCCTTGCGCAGGCCCATGTTGAAGGCGTGGCCGCCGGCCTGGAACAGGTGCAGCTCGACCGGAACCTTGGCGGCGCGGAACTTGGGCAACAGGTCGACCAGCGGCGCCGAGCAGCACTCGTCGTCGTTGGCGGCGACCATGAAGGCCGGCGGCGCGTCCGCCGGCACCTTGTCGGGCACGCCCAGCGGCCCTGGATAGACCAGCACCTGGAAGTCCGGCCGGGCGCTGACCGCGTCGATGGCGTCGACCTTGGGATCGCCGGCCACCGCGCCCTTGTAGATCTCGAGGTTCGCCGTCTCGCCGCCGGCCGAGAAGCCCATCAGGCCGATGCGTTTGGGATCGACCCCGTAGTCGGCCGCGTGGGCGCGAACCCACCGCACGCCCCGGACCGCGTCCTGGCGGGCGTTCTCGATCGTGTAGGGCGAGCCCTCCTCGCGGAACAGCCGGTACTTGATGATGAAGACCGCCACGCCGGCCGGGTTCAGCACCTTGGCGACGTCCGTGCCTTCCGAGCGGATGACCAGGATCTTGTGGCCCCCACCGGGCAGCACGACCAGCGCCGCGCCGGTGGCGACGTCCTTGGGCGGCAGATAGACGGTGACCGACGGGTTGTTGATGCTTCTGAGCCAATAGTCGCCAGGGATCTCCGGCATGTCCTTGCGGCTCTCGAAGCCCGGCGCGCCGTTGGGCCACAGCGGGATCTGCTGCTGGGCCTGGGCCAGGCCGGGCGCCAGCAGGGCCGCGGCCAGGACCAGCGCCTTCACAGCTTCACCGTCCGGCCTTCGCGGGCGGCGCGGTAGATGGCCTCGATGACCCGCAGGTCCTTCAGACCCTCCTCGCCCGAGACGATCGGCTCGCGGCCCGTCAGAATGCACTCGGACAGGTGATCCAGCTGGGCCGAGAACTGGTTCTTCGCCTGCGGCGCCGGCTCGCGCGGCGCCGGCGGCCCGCCCAGCGCGGCCCGCATCGACTGGCCCTGATAGCTGGTCGCCGGGTCGAGCTCGATCCAGCCCTTGGGCCCGCTGACCCGATAGCGGTTGAAGTTGGCGGTGTAGGCCGAGCCGCACTGCGCCGTCGCGCCCGACGGGAACAGGAGCTGGAAGTTGATGATGTCCTCCACCTCCTTGAAGCGCGGGTTCGAGCGGTCGGTGGACTCCATGGCGTTGACCGCCACCGGCTCCTCGCCGGTCAGGTAGCGCGCGGCGTTCAGGCTGTAGATGCCGATGTCCATCAGACTGCCGCCGCCCGACAGCGCCTTCTTCAGCCGCCACTGCGTCGGATCGCCGATCGTGAAGCCGTGGTCGGTCGAGATCGAGCGCACCGGCCCGATGGCGCCGTCGCGGATCAGCTTGATGGCCTCGATATTGTGGGCCTGGAAGCGGCTGCGATAGCCGATCATCAGCTTGCGGCCGGCCTTCTTGCAGGCGGCGATCATCGCCTGGCAATCGGCGGCCGAGGTCGCCATCGGCTTCTCGCACATCACGTGCTTGCCCGCCTTGGCCGCCCGCTCGGTGAAGGTGCGGTGCAGGCCGTTGGGCGTGATGACGTAGACGATGTCGACATCGGGATTATCGACGATCCGGTCGAAGGTCTCGTAGCTGTAGCGGTGGCTTTCCGGGATGCCGTACTGCTCGCCGAACGTCTTCAGCTTCTCCGGCGTACCGCTGACCAGGGCGACCAGCTTGGAATGCTCGCACTCGGCGAAGCGCGGCATGATGATCTTGGTGGCGTAGTAGCCCAAACCCAGGATCGCATAGCCCAGCTTGCGGTCGGGCGTCTGGCTCCACGCCTTCAGCGGCGCGACGCCGGCCGCCAGGCCCGCCGCGACGCCCGCCCCGAGGAAGGCGCGCTTGCTCATCGTGTCCATGTCATCACCACCCTAGGCCGGAGGTCTTGGTGCGCACGCGCGCCACGACGTGATTGGAGGTCAGAAACAGCGCCTTGCCGTCCTCGCCGAACACGCAGTTGGCGATCGGGCCGCCGGTCTCGATGACGCCCAGCAACTTGGCGTCCGGCGTCAGGATCAGGATCCCGCCCGGCCCGCTGGCGAACAGCCGCCCCTGGGCGTCGACCTTCATGCCGTCCGGCAGGCCCGGCCCACCGGCCTTCAGCAGGTCGCTGGCGTCGAAGAACACTCTGGATGACCTCGGCAGGCCGTCCGGGCCGAGGTCGTAGGCCATGATCACCGGCCGCTTGGGGTCCGAGACCGCCACGTACAGCCGCTTGCCATCCGGAGACAGGCCAACCCCGTTCGGGAAGCTCAGCGCGCCGTCGACCAGCGCCACCTCGCCGTTCGGACGCCGCAGATAGACGCCGTTGAACGCCATCTCCTTGGCCGGCGAGGCGTCCAGGCCTTCCAGGCCGTAGGGCGGATCGGTGAAGTAGAGCGCGCCCTTCAGGGGACCGCCCCGAACCTCGACCAGATCGTTGGGGCTGTTGAACTTCTTGCCCTTGTACGTGCTGGCCAGGACGGTCTTCTTCTTGGTCGCCAAATCGATCTTGGCCAGACCGCGATTGCCGCAGTCGCAGACCAGAAGATCGCCGGCCAGACTGACGATCGCGCCATTGGTGCCGGCCTCGCGGAAGATCTTGGTCGGCGGACCGTCATAGCCCGACGGCTTGAGGAAATCGGTCTTGCCGGCCTTGGCGTCCCAGCGGTGCAGGGCATTGCCCGGCACGTCCGAGAACAGCAGGTAGCCGCCCTTGCGCACCCAGGCCGGTCCCTCCGCCCAGGTGATCCCGTCGGCCAGCTGCTCGATCACGGCGTCCGGCGCGATGATCGCGTCCAGCTCGGGCGACAGCCGGCGGATGCGGCCGATCCTCGGATAGGCGGGAGATGCGGCGAAGGCCTGGCCCGTGGCGATCAGGGCGGCTCCGGCGCCGAGCACGGCGCGGCGGGTGGTCATGGCGGGTCTCCGCTTCTGATTGGCCAAATTTCGAGTTAGCCGGACCTTTATGGGGAGACAGCGATGTCAGGGCAACCGGCGTTCGACTAAAGTCGCATCCTCTACAGTCTGACCCTGGGCACGGCGTCGAGCCAGCGGGCGTAGGCCGCCTCGCGCTCGTGCGGCTTGATCGACGGCGTCAGGGTCTCGGCCGCAGGGCTGGCCTCGGCCGCTTCCTCGACCGAGGCGTAGAGCCCCGCCCCCACCCCGGCGAACAGGGCCGCGCCCAGGGCCGTGGTCTCCTGGTAGCTGGCGCGGCGCACCGGGATGCCGGTCAGGTCGGCCAGCCGCTGCGAGAACCAGACGCTCTTGGACATGCCGCCGTCGATCCGCAGCTGCGCGGCCTCGCCGAACGCCGAGGGCGCGTCGGTCCGCATGGCCTCGATCAGATCGCGGCTCTGGAGGGCGCAGGAATCGAACGTCGCCGCCGCGATCTCGGGCAGGCCGGCGTCCCGGGTCAGGCCGAAGATCCCGCCGCGGGCCTCGGCGTCCCACCATGGCGCCCCTAGGCCCGTGAAGGCCGGCACCACGACGACGCCGTGATCGGCCTTGGCGGCCCGCGCCAGGGCCTCGGCGGCGCGCGGGCCGCCGGTGACGCCCAGCCCCTCACCCAGCCACTGGATCGCCGCACCGGCCACGAAGATCGAGCCTTCGAGCGCATAGGTCGTCCTGCCGTTCACACGCGCCGCCACCGTGGTCAGCAGCCGCGCGTGCGACACGGCGCGTTCCTCGCCGGTATTGATCAGCATGAAGCAGCCGGTGCCGTAGGTGGCCTTCATCTGGCCCGGCGCCACGCAGCCCTGCCCCATCAGCGCCGCCTGCTGGTCGCCGGCCACGCCCCGGATCGGGACCTCGCGGCCGAGGATCTGGGCCTGGGTCGCGCCATAGTCGTCGACGCAATCCAGCACCTTGGGCAGCAACGCGGCCGGAACCTTGAACAGGTCCAGCATCTCGGCCGACCAATCCTGCGCCGCGATGTCGAACAGCAAGGTGCGCGAGGCATTGGTGGCGTCGGTGGCGTGGACGGCGCCGGCCGTCAGCCGCCAGATGACCCAGCAGTCCATGGTCCCGGCCAGCAGCTCGCCCGCCTCGGCCCGAGCCCGCGCGCCGGGAACCTTGTCCAGGATCCAGGCGATCTTGGTGCCCGAGAAATACGGGTCCAGCAGCAGGCCGGTGACCTCGGTGACCCGGGGCTCGTGACCCGCTTCCTTCAGGCTGGCGCAGACGTCGGCCGTGCGGCGGTCCTGCCAGACGATGGCCGGATGGATCGGACGGCCGGTCTTGCGGTCCCAGATCACGACCGTCTCACGCTGGTTGGTGATGCCGATCGCGGCCACCTCGTCGCCGCGCCCCGACTTCTCCGTCGCCTCGCGCAGCACCGCCACGCAGGCCGCGTAGATCTCCTCGGCGTCGTGCTCGACCCAGCCGTCGCGCGGATAGCTCTGGCGCAGCGGCCGGGACGCCTCGGCCAGCGGCCGGCCGGCGAGGTCGAACAGGATGGCTCGGGTGCTGGTCGTGCCCTGGTCCAGGGCCAGGATCAGATCTTGAGCCATTCACGCGTCCTCCACTCGTTCCACCTGTTTAAGCATGTTTTCATTTGGGGGCCGCAAGGTCATCCTCCTCGGGTCTTCGGGATTCGAAGGAGGCGGGCCATCCAAGCCGTCGAGATCGCAGCGCTCATGAAGCTGGCTCGCAGTCGCGAGCCCGGCGATCGTGAACGTCTGCTCACGGGCATCATCGATCTCTGCGAGGCCGGCCAGGCCAGCGGCGAGCCGACCCATCCCGATATCCAGGCCCTGCTGAACTCGATCTTCATGACCCTGGTGGTCGAGGCCGAGCGCGACATCCGCCATCGTCTGGCCGAACGCCTCGCCGACGCCGACTGGGCGCCGTCGGCCCTGATCAACATCATGGCGCTGGACGAGATCGAGATCGCCCGGCCGATCATCGCCCGCAGCCCGGTGCTGCAGGATCACGACCTGATCCGCCTGCTGGTCCAGGCGACGCTGGAGCACCAGATCGAGATCGCCCGTCGCCCGCGCCTGCCCGGCGCCGTGGTCGAGGCGATCATCGAACGCGACGAACCCGCCGTCCTCACGGCCCTGGCCTCGAACGAGACCGCCGAGATCTCGCCCGCCGCCATGGGCCAGTTGGTCGAGCGCTCGCGAGACGTCGTCGCGCTACGCTCGCCCCTCGCCCGCCATCCCAAGCTCTCGACCGATCTGGCCGAGCAACTCTATCTGCTGGTCGGCCGCGCCCTGCGCGACACGCTGATGTCCCGTTTCAATCTGGACTCCGGCAAGATGCAGACGGCGGTCGATGACGCCCTCCGCGCGGCGCATCGCGGCGACAGCGACGAAGACATCGCCCCCGTCGAGCAGGACGAGGACCGCGAGGAGATGGAGCGCTCGCTGATCGAGAAGCTCGACTCCGCCGGCCAGCTTCGGCCGGGCTACCTGCTGCGGGTGCTCCGCGAAAGCCGGTTGCAGTTGTTCGTCATGGCCCTGGCGCGTCTGGGTAAGTTCGAATCCGCCCAGGTCCGCCGCGCCATCGACAGCAGCCGCCCCGAACTGCTGGCCCTGGCCTGCTCGGCCGTGGGCATCGACCGCAGCGTCTTCCCGACCATCCTGGAGCACGTGCGCCAGCTGAACGGCGGCCGTCCGGGCGGCGGAGAGGAAGGCGTTCGGCGCGCCGCCAGCGCCTTCGGCCCGTTCACGCCCGACATCGCCGGCATGGCCTTCCGCCAGGCCGTGGGTCAGGTCTGACCAAACCTTTCCCAAGGCCCCTTTGACAAACCTGGGGGCTTCACGCCTCTTGGCGCCATGTACCAGCCGCAACCGTTCGTGACTCGCCTGGCCTTCAAGTCCAGCGACCGGCCCGAGGCCATCGAGGCCCGCGAACGCCTGACCGCCCGCTATGGCGATGTCGGCGACGAGAACGCCCAGGTGATCGTCGCCCTGGGCGGCGACGGCTTCATGCTGGAGACCCTGCACGAGGCGATCGCCTCCCAGACGCCGATCTACGGCATGAACCGCGGCTCGGTCGGCTTCCTGATGAACGAGTACAGCGAGGACGACCTGCTGGAGCGGATCAACGCCGCCGAGCGCGCCGTCATCCATCCGCTGGCCATGGTCGCCATCGACGCACACCGCCGCCAGCATCGGGCGCTGGCGATCAACGAGGTCTCGCTGCTGCGCCAGACGCGCCAGACCGCCAAGCTGCGCATCTCGATCGACGGCAAGGTGCGGATGGGCGAACTGGTCTGCGACGGGGCCCTGCTGGCCACCCCCGCCGGCTCGACCGCCTACAACCTCTCGGCCCACGGCCCGATCATCCCGATCGACGGCCAGGTGCTGGCCCTGACCCCGATCAGCGCCTTCCGTCCCCGACGCTGGCGCGGGGCGCTGCTGCCCCAGTCGGCGCGCGTCACCTTCGAGATCCTGGAAGCCGACAAGCGCCCCGTCAGCGCCGTGGCCGACAACTTCGAGGTCCGCGACGTCCTGGAAGTCCATATCTCCGAGGACCGCGGTACGTCGCTTTCCATGCTCTTCGACGCCGGGCGCAGCCTGGAGGAAAGAGTTCTGGCGGAACAATTCTCCGCCTGATCTGAAGACCTCGCCTCGGACATGAGACGTTGGGTCGCGTCTCACCCAATATTAACGCCTGCTATGTTAGCGGTTACGCAACTATCCGCCGCTGGGGAGGCGCCCGTGACGAATAAGACCGCTGAAGTGATCCAGGTGCCGAACATGCTCAAGCTCAAGGTGGGCGGGCGTGGCGGCATCGACATGGCCGCTATCGCCAAGGCCGAGGCCGCTCTGAAGAGCCTGTCCGGCAACTTCGCCCAATGGCTGAACGACGAGATCGTCAAGCTGGAGGCCGCCCGTCAGGCGATCCGCGTCGAGGGCATGAACGCCCAGACGGTCGAGACCCTGTATCTGCGCGCCCACGACCTGAAGGGCCTGGGCGCGACATACGAGTTCCCGCTGATCACCCGCCTGGCCGCCTCGCTGTGCAAGCTGATCGACGAGCCGGAGACCCGTCTCCAGGCGCCGATGTTCCTGGTCGACGCCCACATCGACGCGATCAAGGCCTGCGTCCGCGACGACATCAAGGTCGACACCCACCCCGTGGGCAAGGCCCTGGTCACCGAGCTGGAAGCCCGCGTCACCGAATATCTCGAAGCCGCCGCCTAGTCAGGTCAGGCCAAACAGGCCTTTCAGATACGGGTTGAGCATCCGGCCCTCCGGATCCAGATCCTGGCGCACATCCAGGAAATCCTTCCAGCGCGGATAGATCGCCGCCAGCTGCCCGCCGTTCAGCGTGTGCAGCTTGCCCCAGTGCGGCCGGCCGTCGTAGCGGCGGAAGATCGGCTCGATCAGCTGGTACATGAAGCTGAAGTCGTCGCGATAATAGGCGTGCACCGCCACCGAGCCCCGCGCCCCGCCATGGAAGGGCGACAGCCACGCGTCGTCCGGCGCGATCCGCCGCGCCTCGATCGGGAAGAAGACGTCCGGACGCTCCTTCTCGATGGTCCCCACGACCTCCGCCAGCGCCTTCAGCTGGTTCTCGACCGGCAGGTGGAACTCCATCTCGTTGAAGCGCACCGGTCGCTCGGTCGACAGCAGCTTCCAGCCCTCGTCGACGGCCGTTTCGGGCTTGGCGGTCGACAGCAGCGCCTTGGCCGCGGCCTTGCGCAGCGGCGTGGCGAAGCCCAGCAGGTTCCGCAGCCCCCGCAGCGCCTCGAGGAATTCGGTGTCCTGGTCGGGGCCGCGCGGCAAGACCGGATCGTCGGTCTCGTCGTGGCTGATATTGGCCGCCAGGCCGGTGAAGGGCACGGCGAAGAACTCGAAGTTGCGGTGCTGGGCCCAGCGCGCCTCGGCGTTGGCCAGGGCTTCGTCGAACGGCTCCAACCACACGTGGCGGCGCAGGCGCCGGTTGGCGCCGGTCTTGATCCGGACCTGGCTGATCACCCCCAGCGCGCCCAGCGAGACGCGAGCGGCCTGGAAGACCTCGGGGTTGGTCGCCCTGTCGGCGTCGATCACCCGGCCCGTGGGCGTCACCAACCGCAGGCCGGTGACGTCGCCGTGGATGGCCGCGATCGTCTGGCCGGTTCCATGGGTGGCCGTGCCCAGCGCTCCACCCAGCGACTGCTTGTTGATGTCGGGCAGGTTCGGCAGCGCCCGCCCCTTCTCGGCCAGCAACGGCCCTAGGGCGCCGAGCCGCGTGCCGGTGCGCACGATCGCCTGGTCGCCCTCCCAGCCGACGATGCCGGCCATGGCGTCCAGCGAGACCAGGGTCCCGCTGGTCGGAGCCAGGGCGGTGAAGGAGTGGCCCGCGCCCACCGGCCGGATGGGGCCTTGCGCTCGCCCGAGCATCTCGGCCAGTTCGGCCTCGTCCTTGGGGGCCAGGCGGGCGGCGGGATAGGCGTGCTGCACGCCCGACCAATTGCGCCAGAGCAGCTTGCCCTGGGCGTTGACCGAGGCCGGCGCCGGCGGTTCGGGCTTGTCTCCCGTCGCCACGACATAGGCCGCGCCGCCGCCGGCGACGACCGCCGCGCCCGTTCCGCCCGCGATCAGGGCTCCACGCCTGGTGATCATGTTTCCCCCGCTCTTCCTGGCGCATGACGGTCGCCGAAACCGCGAACACTTTCGGCTGTCATGCTTGCCTATTTCGCGGAGTCTTCGCGCCCCGCCATGAAGCGTATCAGGGCCTTGAAATCATCCGGCGTGCAAGTCGCGCACTGGCCGGTGGCGGGCATGGCGTTGAAGCCCTGGATGGCGTGGTCCAGCAGGACGCCCTCGCCGCGCTTGTAGCGCCCGTCCCAGGCGGCGCGGTCATGGATCAGCGGCGCGCCGGTGCCAGGGACGGCGTGGCAGGCGTGGCACGAGGTTTCGTACAGGGCCGACAGGCGCGCGTCGGCGGGACGCAACGCCAAGGCCTGCTCCGGCGTCGGAGGCGGCGGCGCCTTGGCCCGCAGGCGGCGAGTATCAGGGCGGACGCGGTGAGGACGAACGCCCGCTTCATCAGGCGATCCCCGACAGGCGCTTGGCGGCGGTCAGGGTGTTGGCCAGGAGGCAGGCGATGGTCATCGGCCCCACCCCGCCCGGCACCGGCGTGATGGCGCCGGCCACTGCGCGGACCTCGTCGAAGGCGACGTCGCCCACCAGGCGGGTCTTGCCCGCTGCGGCGGCTTCCGGATCGCGAGCCGGATAGCGGGTGATGCCGACGTCGATGACCACCGCGCCGGGCTTCACCCAATCGGCCTTGACCATCTCGGCCCGACCGACGGCGGCCACGACGATGTCGGCCTGGCGCACGATGCCCGGCAGGTCCTGGCTGCGCGAGTGGGCGATGGTCACGGTGCAGTCGGCGGCCAGCAGCATCTGGGCCATCGGCTTGCCCATCAGGTTCGAGCGGCCGATGACCACGGCGGTCTTGCCCTTCAGGTCGCCGACCACGTCCTTGATCAGCATCATGCAGCCCGTCGGCGTGCAGGGCGCCAGGGCCGGCAGGCCGCTGGCCAGGCGCCCGGCGTTGGTCACGGTCAGGCCGTCGACGTCCTTGTCCGGCGAAAGCGCCGCCACGACGTCCATCTGGCTGATGTGCGGCGGCACCGGGAACTGGACCAGCACGCCGTGGATCTTGGGATCGGCGTTGAGCTTAGCGACCACGGCCAGGAGCTCGTCCTGGGTGGTTTCGGCGGGCAGGCGGTGGGTCTCCGAGTACATCCCCGCCTCCTCCGTCTGCTGCCCCTTGTTGCGGACATAGACCTGGCTGGCCGGATCCTCGCCGACCAGCACCACGGCCAGGCCTGGGGTGACGCCATGCTTGGCCTTCAGCTCGGCGACCTCCTCGGCGACCTTGGCCCGCAGATCGGCCGCGAAGGCCTTGCCGTCGATGATGGTCGCCTGGGTCATGGGGGTTCTCCTGCTTGGCCCGTCCCTAGCCTTTGGAAGCGAGACTCGCAACGGCGGGTGAGAACGCCCCATTGCCCGCGTCGCCGGGCCTCGCTAAGGAAGACGCCCGTCCGGCCACCGGACGGCCCATGCCGGCGTAGCACAGCGGTAGTGCAGCGGTTTTGTAAACCGAAGGTCGGGAGTTCGATCCTCTCCGCCGGCACCAGTCCTTCCATTCAGGTCCAGTCGCGATGACCGCCATCCTCTTCATCGACGCCGACGCCTGCCCCGTGAAGGACGAGGCCTACAAGGTCGCCGCCCGCCACGGCTTCAAGACCTTCGTGGTGTCCAACAGCTGGATCCGCGTGCCGCTGACGCCGGTGATCGAGCAGATCGTGGTCGACGCCGGCCCCGACGTCGCCGACGACTGGATCGCCGAGCGTTGCGGGCCGGGCGACGTGGTGGTGACCAACGACATCCCCCTGGCCGACCGGGTCCTGAAGGCCGGCGGCGCGGCCGTGGCCCCGAACGGGCGGGTGTTCAGCGCCGACATGATCGGTTCGGCCCTGGCCTCGCGCTCGATCGGCGAGCACCTGCGCTCGATGGGCGAGGTCACCAAGGGCCCAGCCGCCTTCGCCAACGCCGACCGCTCGCGCTTCCTGCAGGCGCTGGACCAGCTGGTGGTCAAGGCCAAGCGGGCCGTTCCCCGATGATCGAGATCACGTCCTGGCTGCGGATCGATGAGGACGAGCTGGTCTGGAAGGCCACCCGCGCCTCGGGTCCCGGCGGCCAGCACGTCAACAAGACCTCGACCGCCGTCGAGCTGCGCTTCGACGTGCGCAACGCCCCGTCCCTTCCCGAAGACGTCAAGGCGCGCCTGGAGAAGCTGGCCGGCAGCCGCCTGACCCAGGACGGCGTGCTGATCCTGTTCTCGCAGGGCTCACGCTCGCAGGAGATGAACCGCCAGGACGCCCAGGAGCGCCTCGTGGACCTGATCCGCCGCGCGACCGAGAAGCCCAAGCCCCGCAAGGCCACCAAGCCGACGTATTCCAGCAAGCTCAAACGGCTGGACGGCAAGGCCAAGCGCGGGACAGTGAAGTCCGGACGCGGACGAGTTAAGTTCGACGACTGAGGATGCAACGCTGTGCGGCTTGAGTGGTCGCCGGACCTCTCCTCCCCTTTCAGGAGAGCAGAGTGTGGACGGCTCGAAGCGGACGAGCCGCCGGCTAAACCGTCTCCGGCGGGGCCGGGGTGGAGAACGCGATGACGTCCTGCTTCCAGTCCGGCTCGACGATCAGGCCGGTCAGCATCTTCTGCAGATAGAGGGTCATGGCCGCCTGCTCTTCCGCGGTCAGGTTGGCGCAGATGTCGCGGTTCAGCGGGCGAATCTCGGCGCGGATCGTTTCCAGCAGGCCGCGACCGATGTCGGTCAGGCGGACCACGACGATACGGCGGTCGCTGGACGAGGTCTCGCGCGCCACCAGACCGTCGGCGATCAGGCTGTCGATCGAGCGCGTCAGCGTGGTGCGGTCCGTGGCCGCCAGCTTGGCCAGGCGGGTCATCGACAGGTCGCCGAACCGGCGCAGCGAGATCATCGCCACCCACTTGGCGAAGGTCAGGCCGTGCCGGGCCAGAAGGTCCGCGGCGACCGCGCGGCGATGCTGCTCGGTCTGGTAAAGCAAGTAGCTGAGATAGCTCGGCAGCGGCAGCGCATGGTCCTCGACCACGTCGGCGCGCTCATCCCCCTTACGCATAATCGTTTCCGCCCCCACAAAACGGCGCTCTGTGTCTCATAAGGTTAACGGCCACGCAATCTGTGGTGTCCGCTACGGAAACGAAAAACCCCGCGAAAGGCTTCGCGGGGTCATCTCATTCAATTTATGCGGGAATTCTGACTGTCAGGTTCGCTCGTCAAGCGTCGGTGGCGGCCCGGTTGCGGTCGCGGCCCCGGGTCAGCCAGTTGTCCGGATAGGTCTCGCGCACGGTGATCGACTTGAACTGGGTGACCGGGATGCGGGCGTGGTCGCCGGGGTTCAGATCGCGCGACACCGAGTGGCCGGCGAACTCCTCGATGATGGTGATCACTTGGCTGCTGCCGGCGGCGTTCTCGATCAGGACCATGTTCATGGGTTTTGCTCGGTGGTCTCGAGGAAAGGAGAAAATTCTGGCGAAGAAGGTCTGGAGCAGGCCTCAGATCTGGCTCGGCTGAACCCGTTCCTTCAGGCCCTTCAGGGCCCAGGCCTCGACGGCCTGGCTGGAGCCGAGGCGACGGAAGGCGCCGGCGCTGTGCTGTTCGCAATACGAGCCGCGCGAAGTCAGCTTGGGACGGCCGCAGAAGCCGAAGTCGTCACCCTCGGGGTTGCCGATCGGCCAGCGGCACGAGTGGGCGCCCAGCTCCAGGATGCCCGACGTCGGCAGCAGGTCTTCCTCGGTGCGCTCCAGACGCGGCGCGACGTGGGGCGCAGCGGTGGTCTCGCGGGTCGGCCGGCGGACCTGGATGCGCGACGGCGAGCGGACGGTGGTGATGCGTTGGCGGGTCGGAACCTCGCGGACGGTGATGCCCAGACGGTGAACCTTGCCGATCACCGCGCTACGGCTGACGCCGCCCAGTTGGCGGGCCACCTGGCTCGCGCTCAGGCCTTCCAGCCAAAGCTTCCTGAGCGTCGCGGTGCGTTCCTCGCTCCAGTCCATGATCTTGTGTCCCTGCCCATCGGAGCCAGCCCGCTCCGTGAGAAAATGGGTAGAATTTATGGTTAACGCCCGTCAAACAATTATGTGCGGACCCACGTTTTGCGATTCCACTTTTCGTGAGAAGAATCACGTAGATACCGGCAATTGTCGCAGGGCTCCCGCCAAGCCCGCCTTAAGGAACATTGTTCCGTGACAGGCGGGGGACCCTGATTTTATAAGGGTTTGGAATGCGTCGCGCCGTCGCAGCCGGTGCGGCGAAACGTCAGTTGGGGACCAGCATGCGTACGTTGAGATTGGCGGCCGTCACGGCCCTCTGCCTGGCCGCCACGGCCTGCTCCAAGGACGGCGGCAGCTCGGGCGAGGCCCCGGCCTCCGCGCCCGCCTCCGCGCCCGCCCCGACCGACGCCGACAAGGCCGCCGCCCTGGCCGCCCTGCCCGCCCCCTACAACACCGGCGACCTGTCGAACGGCCAGAGCAAGTTCGCCCTCTGCCGCTCGTGCCACACCATCACCGAGGGCGGCCCGGACCTGACGGGGCCGAACCTCTACGGCGTCTTCGGCCGCAAGGCGGGTTCGAAGGAAGGCTACGCCTATTCCGACGCGGTGAAGGCGGCGGGCTTCACCTGGGACGCCGCGCACCTGGACAAGTGGCTCTCGAGCCCGCGCGAGTTCCTGCCGGGCACCAAGATGACCTTCGCGGGCCTGCACGATCCCAAGGACCGCATCGACCTGATCGCCTACCTGAAGGTGGAGACGGGCTACAAGCCGGCGCCCTGACCATGCGCCCGGCCCCGCTCGAAAAAGAAGCGTGCGTGCGGCATTGTTACACGCTCCGCGACAGGCGGTTCTGGCGCATGGATAGAGTTTCCAACCGGGATCCGGATCCAGGCCCATGACGCCCGACGAGGATCGGATCGCGCAGCTGTTCGACGCCTATAACGGCCGCGCCTTCGATCGCTGCGTCGCGATGCTCACCGACGACGTCGAATGGCCCAACGAGGTCGAGAGCGGCGTGCTGAAGGGCCGCGACGCCGTCCGGATCTACTTCACCGACGTCACCGCCCCACTGCGGGCCCACTACGAACCGATCAGCCTGCACACCGACGCACGCGGCCGCGTCAGCGTGCCGAGTCGCCAGGCCGTCGCCAGCGCCGCCGATGGCTCGCTGTGGTCCAGCACCCGCGTCGTTCACCGCTTCACGCTCGCGGGCGGCCAGATCACGCGGATGGAGGCCGAGCAGGACGTCCAGGCCGTCACCTTCCCCGGGATCGCCGACCTGCTGACCCGGCTGCACGGGGCGATCAACGCCCGCGACCTGGATGCGATCGTCGCCTGCTACGCCCCGAACGCCCGCTTCGCCGACACCTTCGAGAGCGGCGAGATCCAGGGGCTGGACGGCGTGCGCGCCCACTTCGAGCACCTGCTGGACACCGTCCGTCTGAAACTGGTGGTGCTGAACCACGCCCTGGCGCCCGACGACCGGGTCCGGGCGCGGATCCAGGTCGAGACCCGCGGCCCGAGCGGCGGCCTCTGGCAGGACGATACGATCACCGTCTGGTATCGTCTGGAGCGGGGGTTGATCGTCGAACAGGACGTCGACGACAGCGGTCGTGACGGAAACGGACCATGAGCGCGCTGCTCGAGCTTCTGGAAACGGCCTACGAGGCTTTCAACGCCCGCGATCTGGCGGGCATCCGGACGGCGCTGCATCCCGATGTGGTCTGGCCCGACACCCTGGAAAGCGGCCCGTCGTTCGTCGGCCGGGAAGCGACGATGGCGCAGTTCGCCCATATCTTCGCGACCATCGTGCCGAACATCGCCCTGATCCGGGTGGTGTCGGAAAGCGCCGACGCCCTGACGGTCGAGTCCCAGTACTCGGTCGAGAGCCCCGACGGCCATCTGTGGACCGACAGCCGCGCCACCCTGATCTACCATTTCCGCGACGGCCTGCTGTCGGGCCTGACGATCGTCGGCGGCCTCTAGGCTTTCTAGGCCAGCAGGTCGGCGCAGGCGTCCAGCACCGCCTCGGCGTCCAGGCGGTATTTGCCGTAGAGGTCCGGCAGGTCCCCCGACTGGCCGAACGCCTCCAGCCCCAGCGCTCGCACCCGCTGACCCCGCACCGAACCCAGCCACGACAGGGCCAGCGGCGCACCGTCGGTGAGCGTCACCAGGCCAGCGTCGCGGTCCAGCGGCGTCAGCAGGGTCTCGATGGTCGAGACCCGCGCGCCATCCCCGGTCCAGCGCGCCCGCCCCGAGGCCGTCCAGTCCCGGTGCAGCACGTCGGCCGAGGTCACGGCCAGCAGGCCGGCCTCGGGCATGTCCTCGGACAGCGCCTCGAAGGCGGCCAGGGCCTCGGGGGCCAGGGCTCCGCTGTAGACCACCGCCAGCCGCGCGCCCGGCGCGGGCGCCTTCAGCCAGTAGGCGCCGTCGACCACGCCCCGGCGCCAGGCGTCATCCGCCCGCTCGGGCTGATCGATCACCCGCGTCGACAGGCGCAGATAGGTCGAAGCGCCGTCCGCCGCCTGGATTCGGTCGAACGCGTGGGCCATCAGCACCGCGGTCTCGTCGGCGAAGGCCGGTTCGTAGGTGTCCAGGCCCGGCTGGGCCATGCCGATGACCGGGGCGTTGATCGACTGGTGCGCTCCCCCTTCCGGGGCGAGCGTTAGTCCGGAAGGCGTCGCCACCAGCAGGAACCGGGCGTCCTGGTAGCAGGCGTAGTTCAGGGCATCGAGGCCCCGGGCGATGAACGGATCGTACAAGGTCCCGACCGGGAACAGGCGCTCGCCGAACAGCGGCGCGGTCAGGCCCAGCGCCGCCAGGGCGATGAACAGGTTGTTCTCGGCGATGCCCAGCTCGACGTGCTGGCCGGTCTCGGCCTTGGACCAGACCTGGGCCGAGGGGATGCGGCGGCGCTTGAAGACGTCCTCGTGGGCGCGGCGCTGGAACACGCCCCGGCGGTTCACGAAGCCGCCCAGGTTGGTCGAGACCGTCACGTCCGGCGAGGTGGTGACGACGCGGCCGGCGAACTCGTCCTTGCGGGCGGCGATCTCAAACATCACCTTGCCGAACGCGGCCTGGGTCGACTGCTCGCCGCCTCCGGAAACGGCCGTCAGCAGTTCGTCGGCGGTCGGGGTCGGGATCCTGGGCGCGACGTGCTGGCGCTCGACCTCGGCGGCGAACGGCGCGCGGGCGACCAGGCCCTTCAAGGCCGTGCGCTCGGCCGCCGACAGGCCCGACAGCGGGTCCCACTCCTCGCCCTCGACGACGCCCAGCCGTTCGCGCAACTCGGCGATCTGGGCCGGGGTCATCAGGCCCGCGTGATTGTCCTTGTGCCCCTGGAACGGCAGGCGCAGGCCCTTGACCGTGTAGGCGATGAAGAAGCGCGGCCGATCGTCCTGCCCCGCCTTCTCGAAAGCCTCCAGCAAGGTCTCCAGGCAGTGACCGCCCAGTTCGGTCATCAGCTCGGCCAGGTCGACGTCCTTGTAGCCGGCGATCAGGGCCAGGGTCCTGGGACTGCCGGCCAGGTCGGCGTTCAGCCGCTCGCGCCAGGCCGCCCCGCCCTGGTAGGTCAGGGCCGAGAACAGGTCGTTGGGCGCGGTCTCGATCCACTCCCGCAGCTTGTCGCCACCCGGCTTGGCGAAGGCCTCGCGCTGGCGCTTGGACCACTTCAGCGTCTCAACGGTCCAGCCGGCGGCCTCGAAGATCTCGCCATAGCGGGTGAACATGCGGTCCTGGGTGGTCGCGTCCAGGCTCTGGCGGTTGTAGTCGACGATCCACCAGGTGTTGCGGATGTCGTGCTTGCAGGCCTCGATTAGGGCCTCGTAGATGTTGCCCTCGTCCAGCTCGGCGTCGCCCAGCAGCGAGATCATCCGGCCCATCTTTTCAGGCTTCACCGCCCCGCGCGCGGCCAGGTAGTCCTGAGTCAGCGAGGCGAAGGCGGTCATGGCCACGCCCAGGCCGACCGAACCGGTCGAGAAGTCGACGTCGTCCACGTCCTTGGTCCGCGAGGGATAGGACTGGGCCCCGCCCAGGGCCCGGAAGCGCTTGAGGTTGTCCAGGCTCTGGCGGCCGAACAGGTGCTGGATGGCGTGGAACACCGGGCTGGCGTGCGGCTTGACCGCCACTCGGTCCTGCGGCCGCAGCGCCTTCATGTAGAGGGCGGTCATGATCGTGGTCAGCGAGGCGCTGGACGCCTGGTGACCGCCGACCTTCAGGCCATCGCGGCTTCGCCGGAGATGGTTGGCGTTGTGGATGGTCCACGCAGCCAGCCAGAGAATCCGTTCCTCGAGACGGCGCAGCAGAGCTATTTCCTGCCGCCTGGCCGTCAGAGAGCCATCAGCCATGCTTCCTCACCTGCGCTATGCCGGTGAGGTTTGCCCCTCACCGTTCTTTTCGCGGGCTTCATACTCTTCGATCTGCCGGGCCGTCCACTCCGGCGACTTCGTGAAGCGCGCGAGGAGGTCATAGAACACCGGAACGATGAACAGCGTCAGCAGGGTCGCGAAGATCGCGCCGGTGAAGATCACCGCCCCGATCGTCTTGCGACTTCCCGCGCCGGCGCCTGCCCACAACATCAGCGGCAGGGCCCCCATGGCCGCGGCGATCGAGGTCATGATGATCGGACGCAGGCGCAGGGCCGCCGCCTCGATCACCGCCTCGCGCACGGTCAGGCCTTCGTCGCGCAGCTGGTTGGCGAACTCGACGATCAGGATGCCGTTCTTGGTGGCGATGCCGACCAGGATGATCAGGCCGATCTGGCTGTAGGTGTTGATGGTCGAGCCGGTCATCAGCAGGCCGAACAGCCCGCCCAGCGCCGCCAGCGGCACGGTCAGCATGATGACGGCCGGATGGATCCAGCTTTCGAACTGCGCGGCCAACACCAGGAACACCAGCAGCAGGGCCAGGCCGAAGGCTATGGCGATGCCGCCTGAGCCTTCCAGATAGTCCTTGGCCTGGCCGCCCCACTTGACGCTGACGCCGGGCACGGGCCGCTCGGCCGCCTGCGCCTGGAAGAACGTCACGGCGTCGCCGACGGTATAGCCGGGGTTCAGCTGGGTCGTCAGGGTCACCGAGCGCAGGCGGTCGACGCGCGGACGGTCCGGGGTGTCGCCGCGCAGCTGCGTGGTCACCACGGTCGACAGTGGCACCAGGACACCCGAATTGGTGCGGACGTTCAGCCGGTTCAGGTCCTCGATGCTGCGACGCTGTTCCAGGTTGGTCTGCAGGATGACGTCGTATTCCTGGCCGTTCTTGATGTAGGTCGTGGCGCGCCGGGAGCCGAACATGGTCTCCAGCGCGCGGCCGATCGACTGGGCCGAGACGCCCAGGCTGGCGGCCTTGTCCAGGTCGATCTGCACCGACAGGCGCGGCGCGGTCGGCTCGTAGTCGAGGCGCGGACGCGACAGGCCCGGATTGTCCTGGGCTTCGGCCAGGATGGGCTTCAGCCACTCGGCCAGCTGGACGTAGTCGTTGCCGACGGCGATCAGGTCGACGTTGGTGCCCCCGCCCCCGCCGCCACCGCCGCCCCGCTGGAACGGACCGCGCACGCTGGCGATGGCGCGCACGCCGGTGATCTTGCCGAGGTCCTTGTTCAGCTCGGCGGCGACCTGGTCGGCGGTCTTCTTGCGCTCGCCCCAGGGCTTCATGACCACGACGCCGTTGCCGGTGTTGAACTGGCTCTGGCCGAAGCGCGGGATGCTGAGAATGGTCCGATCGGCCTCGCCGTCCTCGCGATAGCGGGTGATGGCTTTCTCGACCCGCGCGGCGATGCCGGCGGTGTAGTCGTAGCCCGCCCCTTCGGGCGCGGTGATCGACACGTCCACGCGGCCCCGGTCCTCGGGCGGCACCAGTTCCTTGGGCAGGACGGTGAAAAGCAGGCCCGCGAAGGCGGCCAGCACCACCACCAGCACGCCGGCGATGGCCGCCGACCATCCGCCGAGGATGCTCTCCAGCGAGGCGCGGTACGAGTTCTTCAGCTTGTCCATGGCCGCGTCGACGCGCTTGGCCAGCCAGCCCTCGCCGTGCGCGGGCGCAGCAGCTTGGAGGCCATCATCGGCGACAGGCTCAGCGCCAGCAGCGCCGAGAAGGCGACGGCGGCGGCGATGGCCACGGCCAGCTCGACGAACAGGCGGCCGATATAGCCCGGCAGAAACATCAGCGGCGCGAACACCGAGATCAGCACGATCGTGGTGGCCACGACGGCGAAGAACACCTGGCGCGTGCCGCGCTCGGCGGCGACCAGGGCGGGCTCGCCCTCGTCCACGCGGCGCTGGATGTTCTCGACCACCACGATGGCGTCGTCGACGACCAGGCCGACGGCCAGCACCAGGGCCAGCAGGGTCAGCAGGTTCAGCGAGAAGCCCATCGGGGCCAGGACGATGAAGGTGGACAGGATGCAGATCGGCGCGACAATCGAGGGGATCAGGGCCGAGCGCCAGCTGCCCAGGAACACCAGGTTGACCAGCACCACCAGGCCGATCGACAGGCCCATGGTAATCCAGACCTCGTGGATGGCCTCGGCGGTGAACACCGAGTTGTCGACGGCCACGACCATCGTGGTGCCAGGCGGCAGGCTCTGGTTGATGAGGTCGACTTCCTTGCGGACTGCCTCGGAAATGGCGACGTCGTTGGCCTGCGACTGGCGGGTCAGGCCGATGCCGACCTGGTCGATGCCATTGCCCCGGAACATGCGCCGGCGCTCGTCCGGGCCTTCCTCGATGCGCGCCACGTCGCCCAGCCGCAACACGAAGCCGTTGGCGTCGGCCGCGCGCAGCGGCAGGCGGGCGAACTCCTCGGGCTTGGCGTAGGCGCGGGCCACACGGATCGTGAAGTCCTTGGCGTTGCTTTCCAGCGAGCCGGCCGGCAGCTCCAGGTTCTGGGCGTTGAGCGCGTTCTCGACGTCGTCGACGCTGACGTTGCGGGCGGCCATCTCATTGGCGTCCAGCCAGATCCGCATGGCGTAGATCTTGGCCCCGAACAGGTTGGCCTGAGCCACCCCGTCGATCGTCGACATCCGCTCGACCAGATAGCGGTCGGCGTAGTCCGCCAGGGCCAGGGGGTCCAGGGTCGTCGAGGTCAGGTTCAGGATGATGATCGGCGAGGCGTCGGCGTTGGCCTTGGCGATCTGCGGCGGATCGGCCTGATCCGGCAGGTTGCTGGTCACCCGGCTGACGGCGTCGCGCACGTCGTTGGCGGCCGCGTCCAGGTCGCGGTCGAGGTTGAACGTGATGGTGATCTGCGAGCGGCCGTCACGGCTGCTGCTGTTGACGCGGTCGATGCCCTGGATGCCGGCCACCTGGCGCTCGATCACCTGGGTGATGCGCTCCTCGATGACCTCGGCCGAGGCGCCGCGATAGGTGGTCGAGACCGAGACGACGGGCGGATCGACGCTGGGCAATTCGCGGATCGGCAGCGAGCTGTAGGCCGCCAGGCCGATGACACAGAGGATGATCGCCGCGACGGCGGCGAAGACGGGACGACGGACGGAAAGGTCGGACAGCATCAGCCGGCCTTACGGCCAGAACCGCCCTGCTCGCCGCCTTTTTGGCCAGGCTTGCCGCCGCCGCTGCCGACGGGCGCGCCGTCCTGGATGCGGTTCAGGCCGTCGGCCACGATCTTGTCGCCCTTGGTCAGACCCGAACGGATCTCGACGAAGCCGGCTTCGGTGATGCCGGTGTCGACGTCGGTGCGGCGGGCGACCATGCCCTTGGGGCCCTTGGCGATCCGGAAGACCGAGGCCTGGTTGCCCTCGAACTGCACGGCCGCCTCCGGCACGGCGACGGCCGTGCGCACGCCTTGGTCGATGGCGACCTTGACCAGCATGCCCGGCTTCAGGCGGCCATCGGCGTTCGGGAACTCGGCGCGGGCCTTGATGGCGCGGGTGGCCGGGTCGATGCGGGTGTCGATCTGGGCGATACGGCCCTGGAAGGTCTGGCCGGCCAGGGCGTCGGGGCGCGCCGTGATCGGCAGGCCCTCGCGCAGGGTGGAGAGATAACGATCGGGCACCGAGAAATCGACGCGGATCACCGAGGCGTCGTCCAGGCTGACGATCGGCGTGCCGGCGGCGATCAGCATGCCCGGCGCGACGTCCGAGATGCCGACGCGGCCCGCGAACGGCGCCCGCAGCACACGATCCAGCTTCTGAGCCTGAGCCGTGCCCACCGAGGCCTTGGCGACCTCTAGAGCGGCAAGATACTGCTCGGCCGTGGCGCGCGGGGCGATGCCCTTGTCGGCCAGGGTCTTCCAGCGCGTGTAGTCGCGTTCGGCCTGGGCCAGCCGCGCCTTGGCCTCCGAGATCCCGGCGTCCTCCTGGTCGGCCTTGAGGGTGACCAGCACCTGGCCGCGCGACACGGCCTCGCCATCGCGGAAATGGACCGCGGTGATCAGTTCGGCGGTGTTGGAGGTGATCGTCACCGACTGCCGCCCCTTGGCCGCGCCCAGCACCTCGATACGATCGGTGAACGGCCGCTCGCCGACCGCCATCTGCGAGACGTTGGTCGCGCGCGCGCCGCCGCCGGCGCCCTTGGCCTCCTTGTTGGCGAAGGCCAGCTTCAGGCCGCCCACCACCAGCATCAGGACGACGGCGGTCAGGGCCACCACGAGGAAGAAGTGCCTACGGATCAAAGAAACGCTCCGGGCGCCGAGCAGAGTCGGCGAAGCTATAAGTGCGGCGAGATATGCACCGCAGCCTAAAGCGGCGTCCAGTGACACACGGATGACGGACTGTTGCAGTCCTGAAACAAGCTAGAGGCGCCGCCACAAGGCCAGCACGACGCCCTGATCGCGAGCGGTTTCGCGGCCCGAGACCGTATCGCGCCATCCACCCTGCACGCTCCAGTCGCCGAATGATCGAACGATCGAGATCTCGCTCTTCAGCCAGCGCGAACGGACCGGGCTGCGATCGGCTTGCCCCGCATAGGTTTGCGCCAGAACCAGCCAGTTCCTGGCCGGCCGCGCGCCCAGGGTCGCGTCCATCCGCGTCTCGTCGGCCAGCCCCTGGCGCTTCAGCCGCGCGACTTGCAGATCGACATAGACCTCGTGGCCCTTCCAGACCCCCGAGCGGCCGAAAAGCACCCGTGCTTCCAGGTCCAGACTGCCTTGGCCCGGCGCGGCGTAACCGGCGTTGCGCCCCGCGCCCGCTTCGCCGGCGCCCAGATAGACGGCAAGCGATGAGCGCTCACCGCGCAGGACCGCCCACCGCAGACCCGCCTCGACGGGTCCCCGGCCCGAGTAGCTGACCCAGCGGTCGTGGCCGCGCGTGACGCCGGCCTTGGCCTGGAGGGTCAGGCGCGGGGTCAGGCCGCGCTCGACGAAGACCGACAGGCTCTCATCGCGGCGTGGGTCGATCTGGACAAGCACGGCGTCGGGATCGTAGCCCTGGTCGGCGGTCGTGCGCTCGTACTTGGCGATCAACTGGGCGCGGCCCGGCTCGAGCGGCCAGGCGCCGGCCAAAGCCGTGGACGCCGGGCACGAAAAAGCCGCCGTGATCGCCAGGACCACGACGGCTGTTCGGACGTCCGAAAGGGCGGCTAGTCCGCGTAGCCCGGCAGCTCGCGATCCAGCCTGCGCAGGCAGCCCGGCCACGCCAGGCCGCCAATCATGCCCATGCCCATGCCAGTCTGACGACGCACCTCTTCCTGGGCCGCGTCGGGCGCCAGGAGGACGTTGTCGCGTCCGATCGACAGAGCCATCACCTGCTGCGCGCACGCCCGCTCCAGGAAGAACATCCCCAACCAGCACTCCGCCGCCGAGGCGCCCACGGACAGGGTGCCGTGGTTGCGCAGCATCATCAGCTTCTTGTCGCCCAGGTCGGCCACCAGCCGCTCCCGCTCGTCCAAGTTGAGCGCAATACCTTCATAGTCGTGATAGGCGACCTGAGGCAAGACGATCAGCGAATGTTGCGTCAGCGGCAGCAGGCCTTCCTTGTGCGCCGACACCGCCGTGCCCTGGTCGCTGTGCAGGTGCATGACGTAGTGGGCGTCGTCGCGCGCGGCGTGGATGGCCGAGTGGATCGTGAAGCCCGCCGGATTGATGAAGTACGGCGTCTTGTCGACGATGGCGCCATCAAGATCGACTTTCACTAAGCACGAGGCGGTCATCTCGCCGAAGAACATGCCGTACGGATTGATCAGGAAGTGATGCTCGGGCCCCGGGATGCGGGCTGAGATGTGCGTGAAGATCATGTCGTCCCAGCCGTGCAGGGCCACAAGACGATAGAGGGCGGCGAGGTCGACCCGCGCCTGCCACTCGGCTTCGCTGACCTTGCCCTTGAGGGACGTGATGGGCATAGCGCCGTCGGCCATGGTGTGCCTCCCGTAGGTTATCATTGTTACCTTGAGGGTCGCGCCGAGGCGGAAAGCCGTCAAGAGGCCCGATTAAGTCGCCCTGCCCGCTTGCCAGCCTCGCGCGGGCGCCGGACCGTCCCTTCGAAGCGTGGGAGAGTCGCGGCGGATGCTGACCCTGTTGGGCGTCTTGGTGATCGTGCTGGGCTTCGCCCTGCGCTTCAATCCGCTGCTGGTCGTGATCGCCGCCGCCCTGACCTCGGGACTGGCCGCGGGCCTTACGCCGCTTGAGGTTCTGGCCGCCTTCGGCAAGGCCTTCAACACCAACCGCTATGTCAGCGTGGTCTGGCTCGTCCTGCCGGCCATTGGCCTCCTGGAGCGCGCCGGCCTGCAGCAGAGAGCCCGCAACGCCATACGCGGGATCCGCGCCGCCAGCGCCGGGCGAATACTTTTAGTCTATCTATTGATGCGCCAATTGACCGCCGCCCTGGGACTGGTCTCGGTCGCTGGCCAGGCCCAGACCGTTCGTCCGCTGGTCGCTCCCATGGCCGAGGCCGCCGCCGAGCCGCTGGACGACGACCAGCGTGAGACGGTCAAGGCGATGACCGCCGCCACCGACAATGTCGGTCTGTTCTTCGGCGAGGACATCTTCCTGGCCATCGGCTCGATCCTGCTGATCGTCGGCTTCCTGGATCAGAGCGGCGTCACGGTGGAGCCGCTGCGTCTGTCCATGTGGGCGATTCCGAGCGCCATCGCCGCGTTCGTCATCCATGGCGCACGCCTGCTGTTGTTCGATCGGCGGCTGAAAGCATGATCGGCCTGCCGCTCGTCTACCTGTTGGCCGGCCTGATGTTCGCGGCCTTCGCCGGGCTCAGCGCGCTCGACCGCGAGAACGCCAAGCGTTGGGGCAATGCTGGCTTCTGGGGCCTGGTCGCGATCAGCTTCCTGTTCGGCGACCGCCTGGGCGACCTTGGCAACGGCGTCCTGGTCCTGGCCCTGGCCGCGATCGCCGGGAGCGGTCGGCTAGGCGTCGGCGCGCCGCAGACCACCTCGCCCGCCGAGCGCGAGCGCCTCGCGGCGACCTACGGCGCACGCCTGTTCGTCCCGGCTCTGGTCATTCCGCTGTTGGTCCTGGCCGGTTCCTTGACCCTCAAGCGCCTTCCGTTCGTCGATCCCAAGCAGGCGACCCTGATCGCCCTGGCCTTCGCAGCCCTGATCGCGGCCATACTGGCCAAGATCATGTTCCACCAACCGGCCTCGGCGCCCTTGCAGGAAGGCCGCCGCCTGATGGATCTGGTCGGCTGGGCGGCGCTGCTGCCGCAGATGCTGGCGGCCTTGGGGGCGGTGTTCGCCCTGGCTGGCGTCGGCAAGACCATCGGCGAGATCGCCATTCAGCTGACCCCCGTCGACAGCCGCTTCGCCGCCATCGCGGCCTACTGCGTCGGCATGGCCGTCTTCACGGTGATGATGGGCAACGCTTTCGCGGCCTTTCCGGTGATGACTGGCGGCATCGCCCTGCCCCTGGTGATCGGCCATTTCGGCGGCGATCCAGCCGTGGTCTGCGCCATCGGCATGCTGTCGGGCTTCTGCGGGACGCTGTTGACGCCGCTGGCGGCCAATTTCAACCTTGTGCCGGCGGCGCTCCTACAGTTGAAGGACCGTTACGCCGTGATCCGCGCCCAGGCGCCGACCGCGGCCCTGATGCTGGTCGTCAACGTGGTCCTGATGAACGCCCTCGCCTTTCACCGATGAGCCTCGCCCGCGCCACCGCCTCGCGCTTCGCCAGGATCGCCCTGGGCCACCTGACCCGTGAGTATCCCAACAAGCTGGATCACGTGATGGCGGGTCCGGACGACGTCCGTTCGCCGCGCGACCTGCATCCGATCTTCTTCGGCAGCTTCGACTGGCACTCGTGCGTCCACGGCTACTGGCTGCTGGCCACCCTGCTGCGCCTGCGCCCGGAGATTCCGGAAGCCGAAGAGATCATCACCCTGTTCGACGACGCCTTCACCCAGGAGAAGGTTGCCGTCGAGGTCGCCTACCTGGCCCGCCCCGAAAGCCGGGGCTTCGAGCGCCCCTACGGCTGGGCCTGGAGCCTGATGCTGCAGGCCGAGCTGCTGCGTCACGACCGTCCCTGGGCCAAAGTTCACGCGCCTCTGGCCGCCACGTTCAAGGCGCGCTTCGAGGCCTTCCTGCCGATCGCCGACTATCCGGTCCGGGCCGGGACCCACTTCAACACCGCCTTCGCCCTGGTCCTGGCCTACGAATACGCCGAGATGACCGACGATCAGGCCTTCTTCGAACTGCTGCAGAACCGCGCTCTGGTCTGGTACGGCCAGGACGCGTCGTGCCCCGCCTGGGAGCCGTCGGGCGACGACTTCCTCTCGCCGGCCCTGATCGAGGCCGAGGCCATGCGCCGCCTCCTGCCCCGCGCCAGTTTCGAGCTGTGGTTCCCGCGCTTCCTGCCCGATCTCGCGCGCAAGCAGCCGGCGACGCTGTTCACGCCGGCCAAGGTCAGCGATCGCAGCGACGGCAAGATCGCCCACCTGGACGGCCTCAACCTGTCCCGCGCCTGGTGCTGGCGAACCCTGGCCGCGGCGATGCCCGAGGCCGATCCGGCCAAGCCGCTCGCGATCAACGCCGCCCTGAACCACTTGGCGGCCGCCATCCCGCACGTCTCGGGCGACTATATGGGCGAGCACTGGCTGGCCACCTTCGCCCTACTGGCGCTGGAGAACGGCTAGCGCCGGGGCGCGTCAGTCGCCCCGGTCGCCCTTCATCAGGCGGGCCTTGTCGCGGGCCCAATCGCGAGCGGCTTCGGTTTCGCGCTTGTCGTGGTTCTTCTTGCCCTTGGCCAGGCCGATCTCGAGCTTGGCCAGGCCCTTGTCGTTCCAATAGAGCTTCAGCGGGATCATGGTCCGGCCGTCGCGCTGCACGGCGCCGATCAGCTTGTCGATCTGCTTGCGATGCAGCAGCAGCTTCCGGTGGCGGCGCGGCTCGTGGTTGAAACGGTTGGCGTGGCCGTAGGGCGGGATGTCGGCGTTGATCAGCTTGATCTCGCGCCCTTCGACCGAAGCGTAGGACTCGGCGATATTGGCCCGGCCGACGCGCAACGACTTCACCTCGGTGCCGGTCAGCATGATACCGGCCTCGAAGACCTCCTCGATGAAGTAGTCGTACCGGGCGCGCCGGTTCTCCGCGATCGGCTTGGTCATTATTCGAGACCAGCCTCGCGCATGGCCTCCAGGATGGTCGGCCGGACGGCTTCGGCGCACGCGGTGATCGGCAGGCGGACGTCTTCCGCGCACAGGCCCAGGTGCGCCAGGGCGAACTTGGTCGGGGCCGGCGAGCTGTCCAGGAACAGGGCCTTGTGCAGGCGCACCAGGCGGTCCTGCCAGTACAGGCCGGTCTCCCACTGGCCGGCCATGCAGGCGTTCATGAAGGCGGCGGTGGCGTCCGGCGCGACATTGGCGGTGACCGAGATCACGCCGTGGCCCCCATGGGCCATGTAGCCCAGGGCCGTCGGATCGTCGCCCGACAGCAGGACCCAGTCCTCGCCGCACATCAGGCGCTGGAAGCTGATCCGGGTCAGGTCGCCGGTGGCGTCCTTGATGCCGATGATGTTCGGGAGCTTGGAGAGGCGCGCTAGGGTCTCGTTGGAGATGTCGACGCCCGAGCGGCCCGGCACGTTGTAGACGAACACCGGCAGCTGGACCGCGTCGTTGATCGCCTTGTAGTGCTGGTACATGCCCTCTTGGCTGGGACGGTTGTAGTACGGCGTGACGACCAGGGCGGCGTCGGCGCCGACGGCCTTGGCGTGCTGGGCCAGTTCGATGGCCTCGTCGGTCGAGTTGCTGCCCGCGCCGGCGATCACCGGCACGCGGCCGGCGGCGGTCTTCACGCACAGCTCGACGACGCGCTTGTGCTCCTCGTGCGACAGGGTCGAGGTCTCGCCGGTGGTGCCAACCGGCACCAGGCCATGAACGCCGCCCGAAATCTGGCGCTCCACCAGGGCCACGAACGCTTTTTCGTCCACCTCACCGTCCCGGAACGGCGTGACGAGGGCCGGAATGACGCCCTTGAACGGAGAATGGACCATGACTTGCAAATTGCCGTGAGGAGACGCCGCTTCGGTTGCGGCAGGATGATGGGGGCGGACAATATGTCGCTGCCCCGCCGTTCCGCAACCGGCGCGCCGACGCGGTTGGTGGGACAGGTGCGGATTTGATGGGGGAAGCCGACGCGGTCAAGCCCCGCCAACCGCTCTTAAACCTATTAGGGCCTGAATCGTCGCATAGGGCGTGGTTCGAGATTCGGATACAAGCTCTTCGAGGCTTGGTTAAGGAGAGTGTCTTGGCTTCAGTGGCGCGTCGGATTCTGCTTGGGGGAGCTTGCATCGTGGCCTTGGTCGTGGGCGCCGCCGACGCCCAGACGACGAGCTACGCGACGCAGCAGCCCGGCCTGATCACCACGCCGCCGACCGCCGCCTCGGCCTCGCTGTCGGACACCGACGCGGCCAACCTGCAGACCGCCCTGGCCGCCGCCAAGCGCGGCGACGTCTCGGGCGCGCGCATGGCCATGGACAGCCTGCAGGACCCGGTCGCCCGCAAGATCGCCCAATGGGCCATGGTCGACAGCAACGCCGAGGCCCTGAGCTTCTTCGAGCTGGACGCCGCCCGTCGCGATCTGGCCGGCTGGCCGCGCGGCGCCCGCCGCGACAACGCCGCCGAAAAGGCCCTCTCGACCTCGGGTCTGGACCCCGCTCGCGTCCTCGCCTGGTTCGGCGGCGCCCCGCCGGCGACCGCCGAGGGCGCCATGACCATGGCCAGCGCCTACCAGGCCCTGGGCCGCAACCAGGACGCCACCAACCTCATCCGCCGCACCTTCCGCGACAAGGTGTTCGAAGCCGACGCCCAGCGCGCCATGATCGCGCGCTTCGGCGCGATGCTGACGCCCGACGACTACAATCGCCGCGCCGATATCCTGCTGTACGGGCAACAGGGTCCGGCCGCCCGCGACATGGTCGCCCTGCTGTCCGACACCCAAGCGGCCGCCGCCCGTGTGCGCATGGCCTATCGCGCCAACTCGGCCAACGCCAACGACCTCTACAACGGCCTGACGCCCGACCTGCAGGCCTCGCCCGGCGTCGTGTTCGAGCGCGCCGCCTATCTGCGTCGCAAGGGCATGGACTCCCTGGCCCTGCCGATGGTCGTCAACTTCCCGGCCCCGCCGACGGAAGAAGCCTCGACCATCATCTGGAAGGAACGCAAGCAGCTGGTCGTGGCGGCCCTGAAGGCCGGCGACAGCGCCGGCGCCTACGCGGCCGCCGACAACGTCCAGGCCCTGGCCCCTGCCGACATCGCCGAGAGCGAGTTCTACGCCGGCTGGATCGCCCTGACCCGCCTGCGCAACCCCGACGCCGCCGCCGCTCACTTCGCCCAGATCGCCGCGGTCGGCGCCTCGCCGATCACCAAGGGCCGCGCCCTCTACTGGCAGGGCCGCGCGGCCCAAGCCCAGGGCGACCCGATCGCCGCCCAGGCCTTCTACGCCGAGGGCGCGCGCTACATCACCACCTTCTACGGCCAGCTTGCCGCCGAAAAGGCCGGGCTGACCGAACTGCGTCTGGATCGTGACCCGGTCATCACCCAGGCCGACCGCGCCCGCTTCTACGGCCGCGAGCAGGTCCGCGCCGCGCGGATCCTGGCCGATATCGGCCAGCGCGACCTGTTCCGCAGCCTGGTGCTCTATATCGACGACACCCTGCCCAACGCCGAGGAGTCAGCCCTGCTGGTCGACCTGGCGCGCGGCTACGGCGACCAGGACCTGGCCATGCGCGCGGTCCGCACCGCCGCCCAGCGCGGCATGACCCTGCCCGAGCGCGGCTACCCGCTGCTGGACCACCACTTCACGCCGGGCCCTGGCGCGGCCGAGACGGCCTTCGTCTATTCGATCTCGCGCCAGGAGAGCAATTTCGACCCGGCCGCCCGCTCTGGCGTCGGCGCGCGCGGCATGATGCAGCTGATGCCCGCCACGGCCTCGCTGGTGGCCCGCAAGCTGGGCGAGAACCACTCGGTCGATCGTCTGACGGACGCCCCGTACAACATGCGCCTGGGCTCGGTTTATCTGGGCGACATGGTCCGTGGGTTCAGCGGCTCGTACATCATGGCCGCCGCGGCCTATAACGCCGGCCCCGGGCGTCCGGCCCAATGGGCGGGTCTGTGCGGCGATCCGCGCGGCGCTCAGACCGACCCGCTCGACTTCATCGAGTGCATCCCGTTCTCCGAGACCCGCAACTACGTGATGCGGACCCTGGAGACGACCATGGTCTACCGGGCCCGCCTGGCTGGCGGCGTCGCCCCGCTGACCCTGTCCAGCGACCTCAAGCGCGGCGGCTACGTCTACACCCCGTCGGTCGCCTCGGCCGACACGGGAACGGTCCAGCCCTAGAGGCGTCGCGCCGCCAGCAAAGGCCCCGCCGACGTCTCGACGATCTCGCCGTCGAGACGGAAGACCTCGTTCAGGATGAAGCGCGACAGGGCTTCGCGCGGCGGGCCCTCGGCGACGATGCGGCCGTGGTCGACGACCAGGATGCGATCGCAGGATCGGGCCGCCAGGCCCAGGTCGTGCAGGGTCACCACCACCGCAGCCCCCGTCTTGCCTCGGCGCGCAGCAGATCCAGCGTCAGCAGCTGAGCGTCGGGATCCAGCCCCGCCACCGGTTCGTCCGCGACCAGCAGCGGCGCGCGGGTGGCCAGCAGGCGCGCCAGCAGCACGCGGGCTCGCTCGCCCCCGGACATGTCCAGCACGCCGCGCTCGGCCAGATCCGCCGCGCCGACACGAGCGAGGCTCTCCAGCGCCAGGGCGTCCGCCGCGTCGTCGGCCAGATCGACCGCGCCCAGCGCCGCGACCATGCGGGCGGGCAGGTTCCAGGCCAGGCGGCGGTCCTGCGGGAGATAGCCGACCAGCCTGGCGCGTTCGTCGGGCTTCAGGGCGGCCAGCGCGCGATCCGACAGCCTCGCCTCGCCGCCCGATAGCGGCAGCAGGCCCAGGCCCGCCCGCAGCAGGCTGGTCTTGCCCGCGCCGTTGGGGCCGACGACGCCCACGACCTCGCCGGCGACCACGGTCAGGGAAGCGGCCTCCAGCACCGTCTTGCGGCCCTGGCGAGCGGCGATCTCGATCAGCGTCCAGGCGCTCATGCCCGCCAACTCCGCGAGGCCCGCCAGGCCAGGACGGCGAAGGCGGGCGCCCCGAATAGGGCCGTGACGACGCCCAGCTTCAGCTCCTGGTCGGTGGGGATCAGGCGGCCGGCCAGATCGGCCAGCACCAGCAGCAGCGCCCCGGCCAGGGCCGAGGGCCACAGGATGCGCTGGGGATCATCCTTGACCAGGGCCCGCACCAGGTGCGGCGCGGCCAGGCCGACGAAGCCGATCACGCCGGCCGCCGCCACGGCCGCCCCGGTCAGCAGGGCCGAGCCCGCGACGGCGTAGACCCTCAAGGCGGACATTGGCAGGCCCGACATCCGCGCCGCCTCCTCGCCCAGGGTCAGCATGCGCAGTCCCCGCCCCGCCCGCAGGCACAGCGCCGCGCCGACGGCCATCGGGATCAGGGCCCGGAGAGCGTCGGTCCAGTCGCGGTTCTCGACCGAGCCCATCAGCCAGGCCAGGATCTCGGCCGTGGCCACCGGCGAGGGTGAGAGGTTGAAAACGAGGGCCGTCAGCGCTCCGCCGAACGCCGACAGCGCCACGCCGAACAGGATCAGCGCCTCGGGCTCGCGGAACCGCGCGGCCAGGGCCACGACCATGGCCCCGGCGACCAGGGCCCCGACCAGGGCCGACAGCTCGATCGCGCCGGGGACGACGGCCAGGCCCGCCGAGATGGCCAGGGCCGCGCCCAGGCCCGACACGGCCGAGACGCCCAGCACGCCGGGGTCGGCCAGCGGATTGCGCAGCAGGCCCTGCATGGCGGCGCCCGCCAGGCCCAGCGCCGCTCCGACCAGGGCCGCCACGGCCACGCGGGGGCCGCGGATCGTCCACAGCACCTCGCCCGGCGGCGAGGCCGGATGGCTCAGGGCCTGGACGTACTGGGACAGCGCGAACGGAGTCTCGCCCAGCGACACGGCCAGGAGCGCCGCGCCCGCCAGGACCAGCAGCATCAGGAGGCAGAGGCGGGACAGGCTCATCGCGCGGCCCTGGCCAGCATTTCGGCGCCCTCGGCGGCGAACCAGCCGGGACAGCCGACCACCGAAGCCGGCAGCGAGGCCGCCGTCCGGGTCTCGACCACCTTGCGCAGGGCCGCGTGGCGACCCGGTCCCCAGCGGTCCGCCCCGGCGCGCAGCGTGTCGAACAGGCCCAGCACCACCGCCGTCGGCGGCGCCATGACCATCCGCTCCAGCGACACCGGTGCGAAGTACGGCGCGGTGTTGGCGTTCGCGTAGCCCGCGCTCTTCAGCATGGCGTCGATCAGGGTCCCCGTCCCCGCCGTATAGCCGCCGGGGGTCAGATAGAGCGCCGGCCGCCCCTTGCCCGTCCCGGCCGCGCGGGTCAGCTGGGCGTCCATGCGCGCGATGATCGCCTCGCCCTCGGCGCGGCGGTCCAGGGCGGCGGCGACCTTGCGGACATTGGCGCGGACGCCGTCGAAATCAGCCGCGTCGTCGAGGGCCACGGTGGCGACGGCCTTCTTCTCCAGCGCCTTGGACAGCCGCGCGTCGCCGCCCCACAGGCGCACGACGACATCGGGCCGCGCGGCGACCAGGCTTTCGAACGTTGCGCGGCGCAGCGGCAGGCCGGCGGCGCGCTCGCGCATATAGCTGTCGCGGGCGATGGCCCGGTGCGAGAGGCCGACGATCGTCTCGCGCGGCGCCAGGGCCAGCACATACTGGTCGGCGCAGGAATCCAGCGACATCACGCGCGGCTGCGGCTCGCCTATGCCTTGCGCGGCTTGAGCCAGTCCCGGGACGAACGCCATCGCCGCCAGAACGGCGCGCAAGGCCTTGGCGGCGCTCATGAAATCAGTCCGTGACCAGGCCGTACAGCAGACCGTCCAGCATGACCTTCATCAACTGGTCGGCGTCCGACCAGCCGCGCTCGGGCTTGGTGATCAGCAGCGAGACCAGGCCATGGCAGCCGCTCCACAGCACCTCGGCCGCCTCCTTGGCCGCCCCCGAGCGCAGGCGGCCCTGGGCGGCGATCTGGTGCACCGGCTCGCTGAACTTCTCGAAGCAGCGGTCGCCCAGCGCCAGGACATCGGCGGTCTTGTCGACCGAGATGTGATCGCCGGTGCTGCAGAACACCAGCTGGTAGGTGTTCGGATTGTCGAGGGCGAACTTCATGTACGCCTCCAGCATGACCCGCACCCGCGAGACGGGGTCGATCGGCTGGGCGGCGATCTGGGTGTTCAGTTCCAGCAGACGCTCGATGGCGTCGTTGCTGATCTCCAGCAGGATCTGGTCCTTGTCGCGAAAGTGCATGTACAGCGCGGTCGACGACACGCCCACCGCGTCGGCGATCTTGCGGATCGTCGCGCCGGAATAGCCTTCGGCGATGAAGATCCTCTCGGCCGCCGCCAGGATCTCGCCCCGGCGCAAGTGCCCGTCGCCCTTGGGCTTTCGCGCGGACTTGTGAGGCTTCTTCAGAACGACCGTCACGGACTTGGCTTCCCCTGCATTTCCCCCGAAGGACACTAAACGGGAATCACCCAGCCGTCGCAAGAACATGCGTCAAAGGACGATTGCGCGCCCACGCGGGGTCGCGCGCGCGAGGCCAGGTCGCAAAACGCGCATTTTTCCATTTGACAGCCTTTGGTTGTGATTCCGTTATTCGCGCCGTTGGGGCGATCGCCAGTTGGGCAAAGGACGGCAGGGGCTTCCATGGCGCGCGAGGAAGGACGGCTGGACCTGGTGTCCACGCCGATGGGCGGACCTGCGTCCATCGAACAGCCGGCGACGCAGGCGAAGGGTGAGCGCGACGGCGCCCACCAGACCCTGTCGACGCCTCAAGCGGCGTTCGTCGCCTTAGCCGGCCTGCTCGCGGCGCTGGGCGTCGCGCTGAAGCCGGACGGCGTCGTCATGGCGATCCATCACCTGTTCTTCGGCGTCTTCCTGCTGGGCGGGCTCACGCGGCTCGCGGCAGCCTGCACGCCCTTGCCGCCGATCTCGGCGCCGCCGCTGGCCGATGAAGACCTGCCGACCTACACGATCATCGCCCCGCTCTATCGCGAGGCCGAGGTCGCGGCCGAGCTCGTCCAGAACCTGACGGCCCTGGACTATCCGCGCGACCGGCTGCAAGCCTTGATCGTGCTGGAGGCCGATGACGAGGCCACCAAGGCGGCGGTGCGGGCCATCGCCCTGCCCGCCTTCGTCCAGGTGTTGATCGCCCCGCCGGGAACGCCCAAGACCAAGCCCCGCGCCTGCAACCACGCGCTGGAGCGAGCGCGGGGCGAGTTGGTGGTGATCTACGACGCCGAGGACATGCCCGATCCCGGACAGCTTCGCGAAGCGGCGGCGCGGTTCGCGGCCGCCGATCCGCGCCTGGCCTGCCTGCAGGCGCCGCTGCGGATCGAGGACCCGGGGTTCTCGCTGTTCCTGCCCTCGCAGTTCCGGCTGGAATACGCCGCGCACTTCGAGGTTCTGCTGCCGGCCCTGGCGCGCTGGGGCCTGGCCTTTCCGCTGGGCGGCACCAGCAACCACTTCAAGACCGCGGCCCTGCGCGCGGTTGGCGGCTGGGATCCCTACAATGTCACCGAGGACGCCGATGTCGGCTTTCGCCTGGCCGCCGCCGGTCATCGGCTGGGCGTGATCAGCCGGCCCACCTGGGAGACCGCCCCCACCACAGCCGGCCAGTGGTTCCCGCAGCGCGCCCGCTGGATCAAGGGCCACATGCAGACCCTGGCGGTGCATGCGCGCGGTCCGGTCCCGCGCCAGCCGCGCAACGCCGCGGCCCTGATCCTGACCCTGGCCCAGTCGGTGGCCTCCTCGCACCTGCACGGCCCCGTGATGGCCGTGGCGATCGCGGCGGCGGCGATCGACTACCTGCCCGACGCGGCGTTCGCCATCCCGCCCTGGGACCTGATGCTCTATACCCTGGGCTGGAGCGCGGCGGCCCTGGCCGGGGCGCGCGGCGTGATGCGGGCCGGCGGCAAACCCAGGTTCCTGCACCTGTTCGGCATGGTCGGCTACTGGCTGCTGCAGAGCGCCGCGGCGACCACGGCGCTGCACCAGTTCGTCACCGCCCCGCATCGCTGGGACAAGACACGACATGTCCCACGCTCTGGACCTTCGGGGGGCTAAGGCGGTATTGGCCGGCGATGGCTCCGAAGATCGCTCCTGCCCCCATCGTCATGCGCACCACCGGCTGGGCGGACTACGCCTTGCTGGACAGCGGCCATGGCAAGAAGCTGGAACGCTACGGCCGCTACACCGTCGTACGCCCCGAACCGCAGTGCTTCTGGGCCCCGCGCCTGGACCAGAAGGTCTGGGACAACGCCGACGCGGTCTTCGATCCCACCGACGAGGACGAGGCCGGCCGCTGGCGTTTCAAGGGCAAGCCGATCGAGAAGTTCGACCTGGGCTGGGGCGAGGCCAGGTTCCACGGCCAGTTCACGCCCTTCCGGCATCTGGCCTTCTTTCCCGAGCAGGCCGCCAACTGGGCCTGGCAGGACGAGCGGGTGCGCGCGCTGCGTCAGGGTTCCGGACCTCAGCCCAAGATCTTGAATCTGTTCGGCTATACCGGCGTGGCCTCACTGGTCTGCGCCGCCGCAGGCGCGGCCGTCACCCACGTGGACGCTTCCAAGAAGTCGGTCGGCTTCGCGCGTGAGAACGCCGCCTTTGCGGGCCTGGCCGACAAGCCGATCCGCTGGATCGTCGAGGACGCCCGCAAGTTCGTGGCCCGCGAGGTCCGACGGGGCAACAAATACGACGGCATCATCCTGGACCCGCCGAAGTTCGGCCGCGGCGCCGACGGCGAGGTCTGGCGCCTGTTCGAGGACCTGGCGGCCCTGACCAAGGACTGCGCCGCCCTGCTCGGCGACGACGCCGCGTTCCTGTTGATGAACGCCTATGCCGCCCGCGTCTCGGGCGCGGCGATGTCGGGGCTGCTGGCCCAGGAGCTGCAGGGGCGCGGCGGCGTCATCGACTGGGGCGAGCTGTCCCTGGTCGAGGAGAAGGGCGACCGCCAGATCGGCCTGTCGTTCTTCGCCCGCTGGTCGTCTGAAGGGTAAGGGCGATGAACACCAAGACCGTCACCTCCCTGACCAACGGCACCGTCAAGGCCGTCCGCGCCCTGCACATGCGCAAGGAGCGGGAAGAGAGCGGCCTGTTCCTGGCCGAGGGCCTGAAGATCGTCATCGAGGCGATCGACTGCGGCCATGCGCCGAAGATCGTCATGTACGGCCCCGACGCGGCCGACCATCCGATGCTGAAGAAGGCCGTCGCCGCATGCGTGAAGGCCGGCGGCGAGGTCATCGAGGTCAATCGCGAGATCCTGGAAAAAGTCTCGCGCCGCGACAATCCCCAAGCCGTCGTGGCCGTCTTCAAGCAGGTGTTCACGCCGCTGTCGGCCATCGCGCCCGAGAGCGCCCCGTGCTGGGTGGCCATGCAGGCCGTCCGCGACCCGGGCAACCTGGGCACCGTGATCCGCACCGCCGACGCGGCCGGCTGCGGCGGGGTGATCCTGGTCGGTGACTGCGTCGATCCCTATTCGGTCGAGGGCGTGCGGGCGACCATGGGCTCGATCTTCGCGGTGAAGATCGCCAAGGCCACGGTGCAGGAATTCCTGGCCTGGCGCGAGACCTGGCCCGGCAGCGTGGTCGGCACGCTGCTGACCGCCACGGTCGACCACAAGAGCGCCGACTACGTGAAGCCGTCGCTGATCCTGATGGGCAACGAACAGCAGGGCCTGCCGCCCGAACTGGCCGCCGCCTGCGACGTCAACGTCAAGATCCCGATGCGCGGCCGCGCCGACAGCCTGAACCTGTCGGTGGCGACGGGGATCATGATCTACACGGTGACGGGGTAGGTTTCAGGACTGGCCCCCACCTGACCGCTCCGCGGTCGTCCGCCCCCGGAGGGGGCGGAAGGTGATCCTTCTTCCCCTCCGGGGGAGAAGGGCCGAAGGCCCGGAGGGGGCAAATGCTATGTCCCCCGCGGCTTCGCCCGCGTCACCGGCAGCGCGTTCGCCGGGTCGTCCGGCCAGACGTGCCTGGGATAGCGGCCCTTCATTTCGATCTTCACGTCGCGCCACGAGCCCTTCCAGAAGCCGGGCAGGTCCCTGGTGATCTGGATCGGGCGGTGGGCGGGCGACAGCAGGGCCAGGGTCAGCGGGACCTTGCCCCCGGCGACGCAGGGATGTTCGGACAGGCCGTAGAGCTCGCCGACCCGCACCTCGACGCGGGGACCGCCCTCGGCCGCGTAGTCGATGGCGAAGGTCGAGCCCGTGGGAGCCTCGAAGCGGGCCGGCAGCAGCGCGTCCATCCGGCGCTGCAGATCCCATGGGACCAAGATCTTCAGCGCGTCGTGCAGCGTCCCCTCGTCCAGGCTGGACAGCGACGAGCGGCCGGCCAGCAGCGGCGCCAGCCATTCGTCCAGGCGCGCGATCAGGGCGGCTTCCGACAGGTCCGGCCAAGCCTCGCCATCGACGTCGCGCAGGAAGGCCACGCGGTCGAGGAAGCCCTTGGCCCGCTCTCCCAGACGCAAGGCCGACAGGCCGTCGGTCCGCACCTGCTCCATCAGGGCGCCGGCGATCAGGGTCGGGTCGGGATTGTCGATCAGCCGCTCTTCCAGCACCAACCGCCCCAGGCGCAACAGGCGCTTGGCGCGGACCTTGCCGCCGGCGGTCTCCAGGCGGTCCTCGGCCACCAGACGGTCGGCGAAGGCCTCGCGCAGGTCGATCTCGTCGACGGCGGCGGCCAGCAGGATGCGATCGCGGGCCTCACCACCGCCCAGTTCGCCGACAGCCAGCCAGGCCTCGCGCGCCAGGGGATCGGTCGGTTCCAGATAGACGCCTCGGCCGCCGGCCAGCTGGAACTCGCCCGGCTTGCCGCGCGCCTTGGCCACCCGCTCGGGATAGGCCTCGGCCAGCATCAGGCCAATCTCCAGTTCCGGCGCCTTGGACGGCCTGCCGGCCGCGCGGCTCCAGCGCTCGACCAGGGCCATGGCGTCGCGGGCGCGCGGTGAGCGGTCGCGGTGCAGGTTTTCAAGCCGCCGACGAAGGTCGACATCCTTGCCGCCCAGCCCCTGCTCGGTCAGCACGGCGGCGATCTCGGCGGCCTCCCGGGCCTGGCCCGAGGCGGCGGCGCGCACGACCATATGGGCCAGACGCGGCGGCAGCGGCATCTCGGCCAAGGCCTTGCCGTGCGGGGTCAGGTCGCCCTGCCCGTCCAGCGCCTGGATGCGGCTCAGTAGGGTCCGCGCCTCGGCGAAGGCGGCCGCTGGCGGCGGGTCCAGGAAGGTCAAGCCCAAGGGATCGCGCGCCCCCCAACGGGCCAGATCCAGGGCCAGGCGCGAGAGGTCGGCCTCCAGGATCTCCGGCCGGGCGAAGGCGGGCAGCGCGCGGGTCTCGGGCTCGTCCCACAGGCGGTAGCAGACGCCAGGCTCGGTGCGGCCGGCGCGGCCTCGGCGCTGGTCGGCGGCGGCGCGGCTGACGCGGACGGTCTCCAGCCGAGTGATGCCCGAGGCCGGGTCGTAGCGCGGCACGCGGGCCAGGCCGGCGTCGATCACCACGCGCACGCCCTCGATGGTCAGGCTCGTCTCGGCGATCGAGGTGGCCAGCACCACCTTGCGGCGACCGGCGGGCGCGGGAGAGATGGCGCGGTCCTGGGCGGCGGGCTCCAGCGCGCCATACAGCGGCGCGATCTCGACGTCCGGCCGGCGCAGACGGTCGTTCAGCCAGCTCTCGGCCCGGCGGATCTCGCCCTGGCCGGGCAGGAAGACCAGGACCGAACCGCCCTCCTCCGCCAGGGCCCGCTCGACGGCGCGGCCCACGCGCTCTTCCAGACGCTGGCGCTCGTCGCGGCCCAGATAGCGGGTGTCGACCGGGAACATGCGGCCCTGGCTCTCGACGATCGGGGCGTCGGCCAGCAGCGAAGAGATCCGGGCCCCATCCAGGGTCGCCGACATCACCAGCAACCGCAGGTCGTCGCGCAGCACGCTCTGGACGTCGCGCGCGAAGGCCAGGCCGAGGTCCGCGTCCAGGCTGCGCTCGTGAAACTCGTCGAACAGCACGGCGGCGACGCCGTCCAGGCCCGGATCGTCGAGAATCATCCGTGTGAAGACGCCTTCGGTGACCACCTCGATGCGTGTCTTGGCCGAAACCTTGGACTGCAGGCGCACGCGGAAGCCGACGGTCTCGCCGACGGATTCGCTCAAGGTGGCGGCCATGCGCGAGGCGGCGGCGCGGGCGGCCAGGCGGCGTGGCTCCAGGACGATGATCTTGCGGCCCTCGACCCACGGCTCCTCAAGCAGGGCCAAGGGAACGGCCGTCGTCTTGCCCGCGCCCGGCGGCGCGACGAGAACGGCGGTCTCCCGGTCGCGCAGGGCGCCTTTCAGCGCGGGAAGGGCCTCGAAAATGGGCAACATCACGCCCGCTTTAGCGGCGCCGCTCCCGATCGCCAAGCAGGGCTGGACTAGCCACCCGCGCGGAGAACATTTACGCGCATCCACCGCTCGACCTTGACCCCATGCTCATAAACGGGTCACGGTCCGCAAAATTTTCCAAAGGCGACCCCTGGGGGGAGTCTTGCCTATCCAGGAGGAACTATGTGGCGCGTAAAATCGCTTGATGCGATCCTAGCGACGGCTGAGAAAAAATCCCTTCACCGTTCGCTCGGCGCCTTCCAGCTGACCATGCTGGGCATCGGCGGGATCATCGGCACCGGTATCTTCGTTCTGACGGCCGAGGCGGCCCAGAAGGCCGGTCCGGGCATGATGCTGGCCTTCGTCATCGCCGGTGTCGTCTGCGCCGTGGCCGCCCTGTGCTACGCCGAACTGGCCTCGATGGTTCCCGTCGCCGGTTCCGCCTACACCTACTCTTACGCCGTGCTGGGCGAATTCGTCGCTTGGCTGGTCGGCTGGGCCCTGATCTTGGAATACGCGGTGGCCGCCTCGGCCGTGGCCGTGGGCTGGTCGGGCTATGTCGTCGGCCTGATCGAGCACTCGCTGCATGTCACCCTGCCGGTGGCCCTGACCTCGGGCCCCTACATCGCGGGCGGCATCGTCAACCTTCCGGCCATCATCATCTCGCTGGCCGTCACCGGCCTGCTGATCCTGGGCACCACCGAGAGCGCCACCGTCAACGCCGTGCTCGTGACCATCAAGGTCGCGGCCCTGGTCGCCTTCATCGCCCTGGCCCTGCCGGTCATCAACGACAAGAACTTCCACCCCTTCGCGCCGCTGGGCACGCCGGGCGTGATCGGCGCCGCCGCCTCGATCTTCTTCGCCTATGTCGGCTTCGACGCCGTCTCCACGGCCGCCGAGGAGACCAAGAACCCGCAGCGCAACATCCCGATCGGCCTGATCGGCTCGCTGGTCATCTGCACCATCTTCTACCTGCTGGTCGCCGCCGGCGCGATCGGCGCCTATGGCGCGCAACCGGTCTTCGGCCCGGCGGGCGAGATCCTGGCGCCCGGCTCCAAGGCCCTGGCCGACCAGTGCTCCACCCTCAGCGCCGCCGGTGACATGCCGCTGGTCTGCTCGCGTGAGGCCCTGGCCCACGTCCTGCGCCAGATCGGCCACCCGGCCGTCGGTAACATGCTCGGCATCGCCGCCGGCATCGCCCTGCCCTCGGTCATACTGATGATGATCTACGGCCAGACCCGCATCTTCTTCGTGATGTCGCGCGACGGCCTGCTGCCGGGCGTCCTCTCGAAGGTCCACCCGAAGTTCAAGACGCCGCACATCGTGACCATGATCACGGGCGTGGGCGTCACCCTGGCCGCCGCCTTCCTACCGGTGGGCAAGCTGGCCGACATCTCTAACTCGGGCACCCTGTTCGCCTTCCTGATGGTGGCGATCGCGGTGATGATCCTGCGCGTCAAGCAGCCGAACCGTCCCCGTCCGTTCAGGACGCCGCTGGTCTGGATCATCGCGCCGATCGCGGCCGCCGGCACGATCGTGCTGTTCATGTTCCTGCCGCATGACGCCAAGGTGCTGTTCCCGATCTGGTCGGCGATCGGCCTGGTCGTCTACTTCTCGTTCGGCTTCTGGAACTCGGGCGTCCGCAAGGGCGTGGACGAGGTCCCCGAGCTCGACCCGAACGCGCCGGCCACCGGTGTTCCGCCGATGCCGGGTGCCCCGGCGCCGGGCTCCAAGGAAGAGCGTTCTTGATCTTCGGCGGATAGCCGTTAGGTCGGAAAGGGCGGGCGCTTCGGCTCCCGCCCTTTCTTTTGCCCGCCCTTTTCTTTGGGAGGTCGCCCCGATGACCCAAGCCCCCTCGCCGATGCCCATCGCCGCCGTGATCGCACCGGTCACCCCGCTGCAGCAGAACTGCACGATCGTCTGGTGCACCAAGACGATGAAGGCCGCGATCATCGATCCGGGCGGCGAGGTCGACCGCCTGCTCAAGGCCATCGCCGACAAGGGCCTGACGCTGGAGAAGATCTGGATCACCCATGGCCACATGGACCACGCCGGCGGCGCGGCCGAGCTGAAGGTCCGCACCGGCGTCCCGATCGAGGGCCCGCACGAGGACGACCAGTTCTGGATCGACCGCATCCAGCAGAGCGGCGAGCAGTACGGCATGCCCGAGGCCCGGATCTTCGTCACCGACCGCTGGCTGAAGGACGGCGACAAGGTCACCCTGGGCGAGACCGAATTCGAAGTGTTCCACTGCCCCGGCCACACGCCCGGCCACGTGGTGTTCTTCCATCGCGAGACCAAGTTCGCCCAGGTCGGCGACGTGCTGTTCCAGGGCTCAATCGGACGGACCGACTTCCCGCTGGGCAACCACCAGGACCTGATCGACTCGATCACCCAGAAGCTTTGGCCCCTGGGCGAGGACGTGCGCTTCGTGCCCGGCCACGGCGCGATGTCGACCTTCGGGGCCGAGCGGCGGAGCAATCCGTTCGTGGGGGACCGCGTGGTCGCGGCGATGCAGGCCCAGGGTTCGGCCTATCAGGCGCCGAAGAACCACTCGCCGGGCTGAGAAAGGCCCCATTCCGGGGTCATCGAGGCCCGATCGGCTCCAGGGGGCTGGAACAGACCGGACCTCACGCCAGCGACCCGCTCGGGTGGGGGAAAGCGGCCCGCCGGTGCGACATCGGATCGCACGACTGGGTTGCGTCGCTGTTTCAGAAGTGAAATCTGACCGTGACGGGGGCGTGACAGGAACATCGAATGGAAAATGTCCAGAACACCGTCCCAGGGACCACGGCCCAAGGCGACCTCGACACCCCGCGCGGCGCGGCTCCGCGTATCCTGATCGTCGATGACGATCCGGGCATCCGCGACGTCGTCTCCGACTTCCTCACGCGCCACGGCTACGCGGTGGAGACCGCCCAGGACGCCCGCACCATGGAGCAGGTCCTGGCGCGCGGCCCGATCGACCTGATCGTGCTGGACGTCATGCTGCCCGGCGAGGACGGCCTGGCCATCTGCCGCCGCCTGTCCGCCGCCAGCGACGGTCCGGCGATCATCATGCTCTCGGCCATGGGCGAGGAAACCGACCGCATCGTCGGCCTGGAGCTGGGCGCCGACGACTACCTGCCCAAGCCCTGCAATCCCCGCGAGCTGCTGGCCCGCGTCCGCGCCGTGCTGCGCCGCCGCCAGGAGCCCCGCGCCGTCGACGACGCCATGGGCGCGGCCTGCGAGTTCGCCGGCTGGCGCCTGGACTTGGTGCGCCGCGAACTGCGCTCGCCCCAGTCGGTGGTCGTCAATCTGTCCAGCGGCGAGTTCTCGTTGCTGCGCGCCTTCGTCGAGCGCCCGCAGCGGGTGCTGACCCGCGACCAGCTGCTGGACCTGGCCCGCGGTCGCGACAGCGACGCCTACGACCGCGCCATAGACGTCCAGATCAGCCGCCTGCGCCGCAAGCTGGACGATGGCGGCGGCAGCGAGCTGATCCGCACGATCCGCAGCGAAGGCTACATGTTCACCGCCAAGGTCGTCCGCACCCCATGACTCCGTTCCGGCGCGGCGCGCCGCTGTTCGTCCAGGCGCTGGGCCTCGTCATCGTCACCCTGGTGGCGGCCCAGCTGATCTCGATCGCGGTCATCTTCAACCTGCCGCCGCCGCCGCCCGAATTCTATCGCGCCAGCGAGATCGCGCGGGCCATCAAGTCGGGCCAGCCGGTGCAGCCGCGCGACGGTCGCCTGCTGGTGGTCAAGCGCCACGGCTCGGTCCGCGCCATCGGTCCCGACAGTCCGCGCCGGACGGATTTCAAGAGCGAGATCAGCCGGGCGATCGACGTCCCCATCGGCCGGGTGGAGCTGCAGATCGACAACGGTCCGCGCTTCTTCGTCCGCCGGACGCCAGTGACGCCGCCGAAAGCGCGCGACGATGGCCCGCGCACCGGGCCGCCGCGCGAACCCTTCGCCCGGGGTCCTGGCGGCCCCGACGGTCCGCCCCGGGGCAAGGACGAGCCGCTGATCTTCGGCGACTTCAAGCTGGGCGTACGCCAGAGCGACGGCCACTGGCTGGTGGTCGAGCCCAAGCCGACCTTCCGCTTCGACAGCTGGCAACAGCGCGTCCTGCTGATCCTCTTGCTTTCGGTCGCCGCCGTCACGCCGCTGGCGTGGCTGTTCGCCCGCCGCCTGGCCCAGCCGATCACGGCCTTCGCCGACGCCGCCGAGCGGCTGGGCAAGGATCCGCGCACGCCGCCGCTGAACATCTCGGGGTCCGGCGAGGTGGTGGCCGCCGCCACCGCCTTCAACAACATGCAGGAACGCCTGCGCCGCTACGTCGAGGACCGCACGGCCATGGTCGGGGCCATCGCCCATGACCTGCGCACGCCGCTGACCCGCCTGAAGTTCCGCATCGAGGCCACGCCCGACGACGTTCGCGCCAAGCTGGCCGCCGACATCGACCAGATGGAGGCGATGATCTCGGCGACCCTGGGTTTCGTGCGCGACACCAGCCGCCCGGCCGAACGCACCCGGCTGGAGCTGTCCTCTCTGCTGGAAAGCGTGATGGACGAAGCGGCGGAAACCGGTCGCGACGCCACCGTCGAACAGGCCGAGAAGGTGATCATCGAGGGCGACCCCATCGGCCTGAAGCGCATGGTCTCCAACCTGGTCGAAAACGCCCTGAAGTACGGCGGCGCGGCGCGTGGCCGGGTCTATGCCGAGGACGGCATGGCGATCGTCGAGATCGACGACAATGGTCCGGGCGTATCCACGGGGGAATTGGAGCGGGTGTTCGAGCCGTTCTATCGCGGCGAGCCCTCGCGCAACCGCGAGACGGGCGGCATCGGCCTGGGCCTGGCGGTCGTCCGCTCGCTGGCCCGCGCCCACGGCGGCGACGTCACGCTGCACAATCTCCCCAGCGGCGGCCTGCGCGCCTGCGTTCGGCTTCCGGCCTGATCCTGGCCGCGAGGCACGCCCGCGATATCCGACGGCAAGCTTCGGGCGGCCATTGCGGCGGAACGGCGGCGATTGTTGCCGCGCCGCAAGGCCCAGGGCCGCGCCTGACATCGCGCGGCAATCCGGCCACGCTTCAAAGCGGGACTGCTTGGAGATCCCCGCGCATGAAACTTCGCTCGCTCGGCCTGACCGCCGTCCTCTCCGCCACCCTCGCCGCCTGCGCCAGCGGGCCGCCGGACGGTCCTGGCGGGCCGGGTGGTCCCGGCGGACACGGCGGTCCTCCGGGCGAGCATGGCCCGGGCGCGATGGGCGGCGGTCCGCAGCTGTTCATCAGTCCCGCCGGCGAGCCGTTCCGCGCCGCGCCGGGCGCGCCCTACCCCGTCCGAGCCTGGTTCGACGGCGCCGACGCCAATCACGACGGCGCGCTGAGCCGCGACGAGTTCGTGGCCGACTCCCTGCGCTTCTTCGCCGTGGTCGACACCGACAAGAACGGCGTCATCGACGGCTTCGAGGTCTCGAACTACGAGACGCGCATCGCGCCCGAGATCATCGGCCTGCCGTCGCCGGGCGGCGCGATGCGGCGCGGCCCGATGGGTCAAGGTCCCGGTGGAGATGGGGGCGACGGTGACGACGCGGCCCCGCGCCGGCGCCAGCAGGTCACCAACGTCCTGCAGGGCGCTGCCCTGTTCGGCCTGATCGCCGAGCCAGAGCCGGTGATGGCCTCGGACGGCAATTTCGACCGCCGCATCACCAAGGACGAGGCGATCAAGGCCGCCAAGACCCGCTTCGCCCTGCTCGACACCGACAAGGACGGGTTTCTGAAGTTCGAGGAGTTGCCCAAGACCCCTGCCCAGACGGGCTTCCGCCCCGGCGGCCAGGGCAAGGGTAAGGGCGGCGGCATGGGTCGCGGACGACGCGGCGGCGGTCACGGCGGCGGGATGGGCGGCGGCCGTCCGGGCTAGGCTAGCCGCCGACCAGGCTGGCGATGATGTTGATGCCCAGCGCCAGGATGGCGGTGTTGTAGAAATAGGCCGTGGCCGCATGGGCGGTGACCAGTCGGCGCAGCTTGGACGTCAGGATGCTGTTGTCGGAGACCTGGAAAGTCGCCCCCACGCTGAACGCCAGATAGGCGAAGTCCATGTAGCTGTTGGGCTGCTCGCCGGGAAACTGGATGCCGCCCTTCCTCTTGCCGTCGCCAAAGTGGCGATGGGCGTAGTGCAGGACGAACACTGACTGCAGCACCAGCCACGACAGCACCAGGGTCACCCCGGCGCAGACGGCGATGAAGGCCTTGGCCTGGCTGCTGGCGCTGCGCGCGAAGATCATGGCGTCGACCACCGCCGCCAAACTGGCGAGGATGGCGGCCAGCACGATCAGCAGCAAAACGGGCACGCCCTCGTCCTCCCGCGCGGCGCGCGAACGGACCTCGGCCTCGTCGGCCTTCAAGAATAGCCGCCACGTGGTCAGCAAATAGACACTCGCGGCGCAGTCCCAGCCCAGCAACAGGTGCGCGCCACGCGGCGCGCCCAAACATTTCGCCGCGATCCAGGCGATGATCCCAGCCGCCAAACCGGCCGCCAGACGCCAATGCGAAGCGGCGCGATCGACCATCTGCTTGGTCTTACGGGTCATTCTCACACGACTCCTCGAAGGCCGGTCTATCCCGGTGCGGCGTAATTAGTGCGATCTCATGGTGAACCGAAAGCGACTTCACTGGTTACTTCACCGGAACGCGCAGGAAACGACGCCAGTGACCGACCCAGACGCCCCGCCGCCGCCCGAGCCCAAACCGCCCGAGTACGAGCCCGGTGTCACGCCCGTCGAGGAGCCCCCTCCCTCGTCGCCGGTCGATCCAGGGGACGACCGTCCCTATGACGCCTGATCTCGCTCGTACCGCTTTGTGACCTGTCCGACTAGGAGCCCCACATGGACATCGATAGCGAACGTCCCCGCGGTCGTCGCGGTTTCGCCGCCATGGACCCGGAACGCCGCCGCGAAATCGCCAGGAAGGGCGGAGCTAGCGTGCCCAGCGAAAAGCGCAGCTTCGCCAAGGATCGCGATTTGGCGGCGAATGCTGGCCGCAAGGGCGGTTCGTCCTCGCGCGGCGGTCGCCCCGGCGATCGCGCCCTTTAGGCGATCAACGGATTAAGATCCGAGAGGCGCGCCGGTCCCGAGGTTTCGGAACCGGCGCGTTTTCGTGTGTGTGCGTGACCGGCCCGGTCAGGCCGTGAGGGCGTAGATCGCGAAGGCCGGATCCTCGCTGACCCAGCGCTGGACCAGCGTCCAGCCGGCCCGCGCGGCGATCGTCTCGAAGGCCTCGGCCGGATACTTGTAAGAGTTCTCGGTGTGGATGGTCTCGCCGGCGGCGAACCGGAAGCCATGATCGCCGACCATGACGATCTGGTCGCGGGTGCTTTCCAGATGCATCTCGACCCGGCTTTCCTGGGCGTTCCATACCGCCTTGTGCGCGAAGGCCATGGGATCGAAGGTCCCGCCCAGTTCGCGGTTGATGTGGACGAGGACGTTGCGGTTGAAGGCCGCCGTCACGCCCTGCGCGTCGTCATAGGCCGGGATCAGCACGGCGGGATCCTTGGCCACGTCCGCGCCGACGATGAACAGCGAGCCCTCGCCCAGCAGGGTCCTGGCCTGACGCAGCAGCGCCTCGGCCTCGTCCGGCGCGAAGTTGCCGATCGTCGAGCCAGGGAAGAAGCCGACGGGCGTGTGGCCCTTGGCGCCTTCGGGCAGCGCGATCGCCTTGGTGAAATCCTCGACCAGCGGCGCGACGGCCAGATCGGGATAGTCCTGGCGCAGGCTGGCGGCGGCCTCGTCCAGCGCCGTCGGGCTGATGTCGATCGGGGCGTAGACGGCGATCTGAGGCGCGGCGTCCAGCACGATGCGGGTCTTGGTGCTGGCCCCGCTGCCGAACTCGACCAAGACCGCGTCGGCGGGAATGCGCTGGGCGATCTCCGGCGCGATCTGGCGCAGCAGCGCCGTCTCGGTGCGGGTCAGGTAGTATTCCGGCAGTTCGCAGATCGCCTCGAACAGGCGCGAGCCCTCGGCGTCGTAGAAGTACTTGGCCGGCAGGGTCTTGGGACTGGCCGACAGGCCGGCGATCACCTCGCCCAGGAAGGTGTTCTCGGGCGTCACCTCGGCCAGGCGGTCGTCGTCCGCGAGTCGCAGGCCGGCGAACATCCAGCGGCTGCCGGGATGGAAGAAGTTGCGATAGGTCGCCCGCGTGTGGCCTGGCGGCGTGGCCTCGCAGCCGCCGCGCAGCGTCATCTGGCTGACCATGAACTTGCCATTGTACTCGCCCAGCGCGCCCGGCCCCGGGCGGAAGCCTGGATAGGCGCCGTAGGCGCTGGCGGTCCATTGCCAGGCCGCGCCATAGAGTTGGCGAAGGGCCGTCATGCCGGTGGCCGTGGCCGCGGCCTCCCACTCCGCCTCGGTCGGCAGGCGGCGGCCCGCCCAGGCGGCGTAGGCGGCGGCCTCGTAATAGCTGAGATGGACGACCGGCGCGTTCGGGTCGACCGGATGGCGACCGCGCAGGGTCATGGTGGTCCACGCGCCGCTTTCGTCACGCCGCCAGTAGCCGGGCGCTTCCCAGCCCTCCTCCTTGACCTTGGCCCAGCCCTCGGAGAGCCAAAGATCGGCGCGGCCATAGCCGCCGGCCTCGATGAAGGCCAGCCACTCGCCGTTGGTCACCAGACGATCAGCCAGGCGGAACGGGGCGACGTAGGTCTTGTGGCGCGGACGCTCGTTGTCGAACGCGAAGATGCTGGCGCAGGCTCCGATCTCGACCAGGCCGCCGGCGAAGCGGTGAAAACGTTGCGGCCCCGCGTCCGGCCGCGGCGCAGCGGCGCCGGGCTGATAGGCCGGGCTCAGCGGCGACTGGGCGAACAGGTGCAGGATGTCCATCAGGATCAGCTCCTGGTGCTGCTCCTCATGCGCCAGCCCCAGGTCCATGCGCTCGCGGATTTCGGGCGTCAGCGGTCCTTCCAGGAGGCGCGCCATGGCCGCGTCGACATGGGCGCGATAGGCGCCCACGTCCTGCGTCGACGGCCGGGTCAGCAGCCCGCGTTGCGGACGCGGCTGCCGAGGACCCACGGCCTCGTAGTACGAGTTGAACAGATAGCCGTAGCTGGCGTCGTAGACCGCGTAGCCCGGCAGAAAGGGCGTCAGCAGGAAGGTCTCGAAGAACCAGGTCGTATGGCCCCGGTGCCATTTGGTCGGACTGGCGTCCGGCATGGACTGGGCCGCCTGGTCCTCGGGCGACAGGGGCGCGGCCAGGACCTCGGTCCGGCGCCGCACGCGGCGATAGCGGTCGGCCAGCGCGTCGACCGACGCGTCCAGGAGTTCCATTACGGGCAGATCGTCCGGGGTCATGGGCCCTCCTGGTCGAGCGGGACCGTGGTTCAGTCCGAGCGACGACAACGTCTCCGGAACTTCGGTGTTCCGATCCCCGGTTGCAAGCCGGGCCGTCACGCCTTGCTGCCACGTTGTGTCAGGAGCCCGCTCGCAAGGTTCGCGATCAAAATAACCCGATTTGAGTTTTCAGGCCCCGTCGCGCTGGAGGGCGGCCGTTCGCGACAACGTCTCACTATCGGAGGACGTCGGTTGCCCCTTACCGCCGACGGGCCTGCCGGTCGGAGAATTGAGCAGCTCCGACCGGCCATCCCACCCTTTTCCAGACCATCCAGGCCTTCAGATCCCCAGCCGCCTAGGCGCGCCATGCGGCGACGACGCTGGTCGCGTCGGTCAGGATCGCGGTGTTCAGGTCCAGCGTCTTCAGCGCCACCGCATGCAGATCGGGCTCATAGGCCGCGCAGGCGTCGACGGCGACGAAGACATGATAGTCGTGGTTGAACGCGTCTCGCGCCGTGCTGTCGACGCAGCACTCGGTGGTCAGGCCCGCCAGCAACAGGGTGTCGACGCCCATCCCCTTCAACACCGCATCGATGTCCGTGTCCCAGAAGGGGCTGTAGCGCGTCTTTCGAAAGACCGGCTCGCCCGGCGCGGGGCGAGGACCGACGAAGGCGCTGCCCGGCGAACCCGCACGACACAGCGCCGGCCCCTCGTCCGGATCGAGGCCTCGGCGACGGCTGCGCTCGTTCCAGACGGCGGAGTCGCTCTCGTCCGTGGTGAGGAGACCCACGAACACCACCGGAACCCCGCCCCCGCGCGCCGCCTCGACGAGCCGCTCGGCCGCCACCAAGGCCGCCGGCACGGTCGAGAGGTCCAGGCCCCATTGGCCGGACAGGCCTTCCGGCGAGGCGAAGTCGACCTGCATGTCGATGATCACAAGCGCCGTGCGCTGGGGCGCGATCCAGGTCTCCAGGCTCACGCGAACACCGACCGCAGCGCCGGCAGGATCTCGTCGCCGAACATCGCCAGGCCTTCCACATAGTCGGGGAAGATCAGCATCAGCCCGTCCAGCTCGCAGTCGGTCATGAACGCCTCGACCTTCTCGCGGCAGGTGGCCGGCGAGCCGACGATCGTCTCGGTCATGAACGCGCCCTGCTTCTCGGCCACGGCCTGCAGACGGTCGGCGGGCACGCCCCAGTTGGCCAGCATGGCCAGTATCGCGCCGATGTCCGCCCCCTCGGCGTAACGGCGCATCAGCGCCTCGGCCCCGGCGTCGCTCTCGGCGTGGACGATCGTGCACATGGCGTAGGTGCGGATCGTCTTGCCCAGGTCACGCGCCAGCGCCTTGGCCCGGCGGGAGGCTTCGCGGTGGTCTTCGCGCGAGCGGCCGCCGATGAAGCAGGCGTCGGCCTCGCGCACCGAAAACTGGAAGCCCCGATCGCTCATGCCCGCGCAGATCAGCTCCGGGCGGGGCCTGGACAGCGGCTTGGGCTTGGACTGGCAGTCCCTCATCGTGAAGTACTTGCCGGCGAAGTCGACGCTGTCCTCGGACCACAGGCGCTTGACGATGGTCGTCCACTCCTCGGCCAGGCCATAGCGGTCGTCGTGGGACAGCGAATCGTCCCAGGCGCTCATCTGGTCGAACTCGGCCTTGTAGGCGCCGGCCACGATGTTCAGCCCCGCCCGGCCGCCGCTGATATGGTCGAGGGTGGCGATCATCTTGGCCGCCACGGCCGGATTCTGCAGCAGCGGGTGCACCGTGGCCCAGATGCGGACGGTCTTGGTCGCTTCGGCGATGGCCGCCATCAGAGTCACCGACTCGAGCGAGGTTCCCCAGTGGTCGGTCTCGCCGCCGAAACCCCGGAACTTGCCCATCGACATCACGAAATCCATGCCGACCTGGTCGGCCTTGATCGCCGCCGCGCGGTTCTGGGCGTAGAGGCCATCCAGCGTGGGCGTGGTCCTGGAAACGATCCAGCCGCCGTTGGCCACGGGCAGAAAGACGCCGAAATCCTTGTGTTGCGAGGGTCTGTGGAACATGTCGCGGATCCTATCACGGCGCCAACGCGAGGATCACGCGCTTCGCGTGAGCGGACAACCGCACTTGAAGCGGCGTCAACCACCGCCATCTGCAAGCCACTTATCCGCGCCAGGATCCCGCACCGGAAAACAAAGGCCTTGGGCGAAAGGCGACGTAGGACTATCCATTCCCCAAATGCTCACCCAGACCGATGGCGTCTCCGCCGTCCCCCTCGTTGAAAGCGCCGCGGAACGGGCCCGCAATCGTCGCCGGGCGCCGGTCCGTCGACTGCGCCTGGTCCTGGCCGTCTTCGCGATCGGCATCGGCGTGGCCGTGGTCGGCCAGGCCTCGCTGCGCAGCTTCGCCTCGAACAAGACCCAGACCCAGGCGGCCAACACGCCCCTGCTGCTGAACAAGCCGCGCTTCACCGGCGTGCTGAAGGATGGCCGCGCGTTCCTGATCACCGCCGACAACGCCGAGCGCGACGCCAAGGACCAGAACCTGGTGCGCCTGACCACGCCCGTGCTGGTGCGCGGCTACGGCGCGCCCAATCCCAGCCAGGCGACGGCCAAGACGGGGATCTACCGCGAAGCCGAACACACGCTGCTGTTGACCGACGACGTGAAGATCACCAGCGCCGAGGGCTACGACTTCGACGCCCCCCGGGCCCTGATCGACATGCGCACGGGCGAGGTCAGCGGCGACTCCGGCATCGCGGGCAACGGCCCCAAGGGCAGCACCCAGGCCAACAGCTACAACGTCACCGACAAGGGCGACCGCGTCGTGCTGAACGGCCGCGTCCGCACCCGGCTGGAGCGGCAGCGCTGACGTGGCCGCCGCCAAACGCGTCTGCTTCCTCTATATCGCGCAACACCATCAGGTCTGGCACAGCCTGTCGGTGGCCGTCGCCATGGCTCGACGCTGGCCGGCCATCAAGGTCGAGATCGCCGCGACCACGCCTGAGCTGATCGACTATGTCGCCGGCCTGATCGCCGAGCTGGGCGGCGCGCCGATCACGCTGGTCCTGCTGCCTCCGGCCTGGCTGCGCCGCCTGGGTGGCGGCGGCGCTCCGCCCAAGACGCCGATGCTGATCGCCAACGCGCTGCGCCTGGCGCGTTACGACGCGGTGATCACACCCGAGCGGACCACCGCCCTGCTCCGTCGCATCGGCGTCCGCCATCCGCTGCTGGTCTACACCCAGCACGGCGCCGGCGACCGCGAGGGCCCGTTCGAGCCGCGCCTGAAGCTGTTCGACCTGGTCATGGCCGCCGGCCGCAAGCAGCGCGACCGGATGCTGAGCGAGGGCTGGGTCACCGAAGAGACCTGCGCCATGGTCGGCTACCCCAAGTTCGATCTGGTCGACGAGCTGCCGCCCCGGGCCCTGCCGCGCTTCGAGCGCCCGGGCCCTGTGGTGCTGTACAACCCCCACTTCCACGCCGAGCTCGGCTCCTGGCCCAAGTGGGGCAAGCAGGTGCTGGAGTTCTTCGCGGCCAACGACCGCTACAACCTGATCTTCGCCCCACACATCCGCCTGTTCGAAACCGCCACCATGGACGAACGCGCGGCCTTCAAGGTGTTCGCCGAGAACCCGCGCATCCATGTCGACCTGGGCGGGCCGGCGGCGGCGGACATGACCTATACCAAGGCCGCCGACCTCTATCTGGGCGACGTCTCCAGCCAGGTCTACGAGTTCCTGCGCACGCCCAAGCCGTGCCTCTTCCTCAACGCCAGCGGCGCCCGCTGGCGCGGCGATCCCAGCTTTCACCACTGGCTCTACGGTCCGGTGCTGGAGACGGTCGAAGCGCTGGGCGAAGGGCTGGACGGCGCCTTCGCCACCCATGGTGACTATCGCGAAGCCCAGGCCCAGGGCATCGCCGAAACCTTCGACGTCAGCAACATCCCCGCCTCGGTGCGCGCGGCCCGCGCCATCGTCGACAAGTTGGAAAGCGCGGCATGAGCGACGCCGCGCCGCCAGATCTCGCGCCCCCAGGGACCAAGCCCGTCTCGCCGCTCAAGAAGGTGCTGGCCAACGCCGGCCAACTGCTGAGCGGGCGCGTGGTCAACGCGGTGGTGGGGCTGGCCTATATCGCCCTCACCTACCGCAGCCTGGGCAAGGAAGCCGCCGGCGTGCTGGTGCTGATCAACGCCTTCGCCCAGTTCCTGGGGGAGGCCGCGCACTTCCAGTCGTGGCAGACCCTGATCACCTATGGCGCCGCGCCGCTGCTGGACGACGACAAGCGCCGCTTCCAGCAGGTGCTGCGCCTGTCGATGCTTCTGGACCTGATCAGCGGCGTGCTGGGCGTGATCCTGGGCGTGCTGGGAGCCTGGTTCTTCTGGCAGGAGCTACGCTGGCCCGAGGGCACGAACGGCTACGGCGCGCTGTACGCCCTGTCGATCGGCGTAATGACCTCGGCCACTGGCGTGGGCCTGCTGCGCCTGTTCGATCGCTTCCGTTTCCTGGCCGCCGAACAGGCGATCAGCTCGTTCGTGCGCATGGTCGGCTGCGCGATCTGCGCCTTCACCCACGCGCCCCTGCCCTATTTCCTGCTGGCCTGGGCGGCCGGGACCTTCGCCTCGTTCGCCTATATCGCCGCCATCGCCTTCTGGGACCTCAAGCGGCGCGGGTTGCTGCGGGGCTTCAGCCTGATCGGACCAACCAGCCAGGACCTGCCTGGCGTCTGGCGCTTCGCCCTGGCCACCAATTTCTCCGGCACGCTGGACGTCGGCTTCACCCACGTGCTGACCATGATCGTCGGCGCGATGCTGGGCCCGGCCCAGGCCGCCTCGTGGCGGATCGGCAAGCAAGTGGCCGACGGCATGGCCAAGCCCGCGCGGCTGATGGTGCCCGCCCTCTACCCCGAACTGGCCAAGATGCGCGCCGCCGGCAGCCAGCAGGCGATGAACAAGCTGGCCGTTCAGATCGCCCTGATCGGCGGCGCGGCGGCCGGCGTCCTGCTGCTGGTCAGCCTTCTGGCGGGCTACTGGATCCTGGAAAAGGTTGTCGGTCCGGGGTATGGCGCGGCCGCCGGGGTGATGAACTGGCAGGTCGCCGCCGCCGCCATCGGGGTGATGACCCTGCCGCTCGAACCCATGCTCGTGTCGATGCGCGCGGCGGGATCGGCCTTGACCGTGCGCCTTGTCGTGGTCATCGCCTATCTCGCGGCCCTGGGACCGCTGATCAACACCTTCGGCCTGACCGGCGCGGGCGCCGCGCTGGTCGCGGCCGCTTTGGGAATGGGGATCGGCATGTATTTCATGGCGCGCCGCAGGCTCGCCCGACTCGCGGCGGAGGAAGACTCCGCGCGCACGACCAAAGACGATGAAGGCCCAAGTTATGATCACGCCCACGGCGTCTGACCGCACCGTTCGGTTCGCCGACTTCCCGACCCTGACCCAGGCCCTCGACTTCGCCGCGACAGGCGAGACGGGGATCAACCTCTATTCGCTGCGCGGCGAGCTGGTCGAGGCCATCTCCTACGCCAAGCTGCGCGAGGACGCCCAGGTGCTGGCCCGCCGCCTGCTGGCCACGGGGGCCAAGGTCGGCGACAGCGTGGCCCTGCTGGCCGAGACCGACGGCGACTTCGTCCGCGCCTTCTTCGCCTGCCAGTACGCGGGCCTCTTGCCCGCGCCGCTGGCCCTGCCGACCCCGCTGGGCGGCCGTGCGGCCTATATCGAGCAGATCAAGAACCTGACCACCTCGGCCAAGGCCAGAATTCTGATCGGCCCCGTGGGCCTCAAGGACTGGGTGGCCGAGATCGGCGAGGCCGCGGGCCTGGACTTCGCCGGCGTCCTGGCCGACCTGCCGGAAGACGCCAATGAAAATGGCGGCGCGGCCCTGCCGGCCATCGCGCCGGAAAGCCCCTGTTACCTGCAGTTCTCGTCGGGCAGCACCCGCACGCCGACGGGCGTCCTCGTTTTGCACAAGGCCCTGATGGCCAACTGCGTGGCGATCACGCGCGACGGCCTGCAGGTCGTGCCCAGCGACCGCGCCATCTCGTGGCTGCCGCTCTATCACGACATGGGCCTGATCGGCTTCCTGCTGGCCCCGCTGAGCTGCCAGATGTCGGTCGACCTGCTGCCCACCGGCGCCTTCGTCCGCCGCCCGCTGCTGTGGATCGACCTGATCTCGCGCAACAAGGCCACCACCGCCTACAGCCCCACCTTCGGCTACGAGCTTTGCGCCCGCCGGGTTCAGGGCCAGTCGCTCGAGAGCTACGATCTCAGCCACTGGCGCCAGGCCGGCCTGGGCGGCGACATGATCCGCATGCCGCCGCTGAAGGCCTTCGTCGAGGCGTTCGGCCCGGCCGGCTTCTCGGACAAGGCCTTCGTGGCCAGCTACGGCATGGCCGAGGCGACCCTGGCCCTCTCCATGGCCCCGCTGGGCAAGGGTCTGCGGGCCGAGACCCTGGACGTCGAGCGCCTGGAGCGTGACAATCTGGCCGTCGATGCGCCTGAAGGTTCGGACCGCGCCCGCGACTTCGCCCGCTGCGGCCCGGCCCTGCCCCACCACTTCCTCGACGTGCGCGACGAGAGCGGCGCCGTCCTGCCCGAGCGCGGCGTCGGCCGCATCTTCGCTAAGGGCCCCTCGGTGATGAGCGGCTATTTCGCCAATCCGGAAGAGACGGCCCGCGTGCTGTCGGCCGACGGCTGGCTGGACACCGGCGACATCGGCTTCAAGATCGAGGGCGAGATCGTCATCACCGGCCGCGCCAAGGATCTGATCATCCTGAACGGCCGCAACATCTGGCCGCAAGACCTTGAATGGACGGCGGATCACGAGATCGACGGCCTGCGTAGCGGCGACGTCTGCGCCTTCGCCATCCCCGCCGAGCCGGAAGACCAGATCGTGGTCCTGGTCCAGGCGCGCGGCGGCGACGCCGACAGCCGCGCGGCCTTGGTCGAGCAGGTCACCACCCTGCTGCGCACCCGCCACGGGGTCGAGGCCAAGGTCAAGCTGGTGGGCGCCCACGCCCTGCCGCAGACCTCGTCCGGCAAGCTGAGCCGTTCGAAGGCCAAGACCGCCTATCTGGCCGGGACCTATGGCGACTAGACGGATCGTCGCGGTCACCGGGGCGACGGGCTTCCTGGGTCGTCATCTGGTCCAGGCCCTGGCCCGGGACGGCTGGACGCCCCGCGTCCTGGTGCGCCGCGATCCGATCCATCCCCTCTGGCGCGACCTCGAGGTCGAGGTCGTCACGGGCGATCTGAAGACCCCGGGCGCGCTGGACCGTCTCTGCGGGGGCGCGGAGGTCGTCGTCCATGTGGCCGGCCTGATCAAGGCCGCCTCACTCGAGGGCTTCAACGCCGTCAACCGTGACGGCGCCCGCGCCGCCGCCCTGGCCGCCAAGGCTTCCGAAGCGCGCTTCATCCTGGTCTCCAGCCTCGCCGCCCGCGAGCCGGCGCTCTCGAACTACGCCACCAGCAAGCGCGCCGGCGAGGACGCAACGCGCGAGGCTTTTCCCGAGGCGCTGATCGTGCGGCCGCCGGCCATCTATGGCCCCGGCGACACCGAAACCCTGGCCTTGTTCGAACTGGCGGCAAAAAGCCCGATTCTGCCCGTACTTTCCCCGGACGCGCGGGTCGCTATGATCCACGTCCATGACGCAGCAGCTCAGCTTGCGAACTTGTGCAAAAACCCTGTTTCGGGTCTGGTAGAGTTATCTGATGTGCGGCGCGACGGTTACACTTGGACGGAAATCATGAGCGCCGCTGGCGCGACCATGGGCGCGAAGCCGCGCCTAGTAAGGCTTCCGGACGGCGTCCTGACACTGGCCGGAACCCTAGCGGACGCTTGGTCTTTGGCCTCCCGAACCCCCCTGGTGTTCGGTTCAGGCAAGGCCAGGGAGTTGCTTCACGCGAATTGGTCACTATCTAGCGCTCCGATGTCGGAGGGAGTACCCAGCGTGTTCGGCTTGATCGACGGGTTCGCACATACCGTCGATTGGTATCGGACACAGGGTTGGTTGCCCAAAAATATCGGCGCCTAGTTTGAATATGGCGGAAATCTGACAGACTCGCCGTTACAGTAGTGTCACGGGTGGGGCTCCCCGGAGGTTTGATTTAGAATGGATACGGTGACGGATCTCAGCTTGCGCGAGATCGGGGTGGCTGCGAGCAAGGTTCTGGGACGGCCTGTAGAGGTGCGTTCCGAGTCGCATATCGGCCGTGACCTCGCCGTGGACTCCCTTGCCCTCATGAACATCATCATGGAGCTCGAAGACACCTTCGACATCTCCATACCACTCGATCGCCTCGCTTCCGTCGAAACCGTGGGCGACCTTTCCAAACTGATCAACGATCTCCGGACTAGGGCTTAACTAATGGGGCTGTTTGATAAGCACCTGGCCTATCGCGATGCGTACAAGGCCATCCAAGACGCCGGCGCCGACCCCTTCAAGGTTCGCTTCGACGCCGTGACCTCGCCGACCGAAGGCGTCGTGGAGGGTCGCCCGACCATCCTGCTGGGCACCAACAACTATCTGGGCCTGACCTTCGACGAAGAGGCCATCGCCGCCTCCGTCAAAGCCGTGCAGGAACGTGGCACCGGCACCACCGGTTCCCGCATCGCCAACGGCTCGTTCGAGGCTCACGTCGAGCTCGAACAGGAGCTGGCCAAGTTCTACGGCCGCAAGCACGCTATGGTCTTCACGACCGGCTACCAGGCCAATCTGGGCGTGCTGTCGACCCTGGTCGGTCGCGGCGACCACCTGATCCTCGACGCCGACAGCCACGCCTCGATCTACGACGGCTCGCGTCTCGGCCACGCCGAAGTCATCCGCTTCCGCCACAACGACCCCGAAGACCTGGCCAAGCGCCTGCGCCGCCTGGGCGACGCGCCCGGTGAGCGCCTGATCGTGGTCGAAGGCGTCTATTCGATGATCGGCGACGTCGCGCCGCTGAAGGAAATCGCCGCCGTGAAGCGCGAGCTGGGCGGCTACCTGCTGGTCGACGAGGCCCACTCGATGGGCGTCCTGGGCGCCACGGGCCGCGGCCTGGCCGAAGCGGCCGGCGTGGAAGACGACGTCGACTTCATCGTCGGCACCTTCTCCAAGAGCCTGGGCGCCATCGGCGGCTTCTGCGTCTCGAACCTGGACGACTTCGACGTCATGCGCGTCGTCTGCCGCCCCTACATGTTCACCGCCTCGCTGCCGCCGGCTGTGGTCGCCTCGACCATCACTGCCCTGCGTCGCATGATCGAGCAGCCGCAGCTGCGCGACCGCCTGAACCGCAACGCCAAGCGCCTGTACGACGGCCTGACGGCCATGGGCTTCCACACCGGCCCGACGGCCAGCCCGGTGGTCGCCACGACCATCCCGGACCAGGAACGCGCCATCGCCATGTGGAACGGCCTGCTGCAGGCCGGCGTCTACCTGAACCTGGCCCTGCCGCCCGCCACGCCCGACAGCCGTCCGCTGCTGCGCGCCAGCGTCAGCGCCGCTCACACCGACGAGCAGATCGACGCCGTCCTGGGCGCCTTCGCCGAAATCGGCGCGGCCCTGGGCGTGATCGAGCCGCTCAAGCGCGCCCGCGCCTGATAGCGCTCACTTTTCTGAACGAAGACGCCCGGGCTCATCGCCCGGGCGTTTTGGTTTGTCCGATCCTCGCCCTCTAGGGGGAGGATTGTCGGCGCCGGTTCTTCCAGACCTTCAGCAGCACCGCCGGAGCCGACAGGATCGGGTGCCGCTCGCGCCAGGGCGTGACCTCGACCGGCACGCCGGTATGACGCTCGATCTTCCAGGCCGCGTAGCGGGACGCGCCCTGGAAGGTGAAGGCCGCCTTCATCAGGCGCGCCACGTTCAGCGGCTTGCCCAGCAGCCTGCGCACGCTCCAGGCCTTCTTCAGACGGGCTCGCTCTTCCTCGGTCATGGCCCCGCCCTCGTCGGCCTGGACGGCCTCCATGACGTGGTCGTAGCGCAGCGGGTCGAAGGTCAGGATCGAGACCTCCCTGCCCGCCTTCTCGACGCGCAGTTCAGCCTTGTAGGTCTCGCGGAACAGCGCCGTCCACAGGGCGTGCGGCGAGCCCCTGACGGGGCCCAGGGCGATGGCGAAGCGGCCCGCCGTGCGGCAGGCGTCGGTGACGGCGTCGATCACCGCCTGACGCGCGTCCCGGTCGGCCCAGATGAGCGCGCAGGGCTGGACGAAACGAGCCCAGATGGTGGTGTCCTTGGTCGTCCCGGCGGCGGCGCGTTCGAACTGGCCCAGCGTCATCGAGGCGACCTTGGCCCGCAGGGTCCGCCCCTCGTGCGTCATCTCGTGATAGCTGACGTCCGGCCACAGGATCCGCGTGAAGAATCCCCGCCAGCCGGCCGGCGGCCGTTCGGTCAGCACGTAATAGTCCAGCACCCCCGACAGATCGCCGGTGCGCAGGATCGAGCCATAGAACAGGACGGCCCGCGCGCTTGGAAAGACCGTCGTCAGGTGCTCGGCGAAGGCGGTGATCGGCGCGGGGGTCGACGTGGACAGCTCGGCCGCGACCAGGTCGCGCAGGCGGCTCATCCGACCAGGAACCTCAGGGCCGGCCCGAGACCGATCGTCAGCTCGCCGCCCTCGAACACCTCGCCGTCCAGGACGAACGGCGCGCCGCCGTCCAGGCCAACGACGTTGGGATCGCGCCGGCGATAGCCCAGGCCTTCGAGCTGGGGCTCGGCCTTGCCGCTCAGGACCAGAGGCAGAGCTTTCAGCAGCCGCCGGGGCGGCGCGTCGACGTCCAGGATCTTCAACCCCTCGCGCGGCGGGCCGAACGGCTTGAGGCCGAACGGCAGACGCTTCAGCGCCGTGGCCACGATCGCGAAGCGCTCCTCGCCCGGCTGGGCCTCGCCGTCGAAGGTCAGCCTGGCCGGGACGCCTTCGCGCCACTCGTCGCGGGTTCCGCCGAACAGCGCCCCCAGGGTGGCGGTGGCGATCGTCACGCCGACAGCCAGATTGTGGAAGAAGCCGACCTTGTGGACCTTCTGGGACAGGTTCGTCGCCTTCACCAGCGCGCCCACGCCAAAGAAGAAGCCCTGCAGGCACGGGCGATGGCCGTCGACCCAGCTGATGCGTAGCGGCGGGCGCGACTTGATGCGCGGTTCGGTCCGACGGGCGGCCAGCAGGGCCTCCTCCAGCCGCCAGTCACTGGGCGTGCCCAGATCGATGGCCAGCACGTTGGTCTTGCCCGACGGCAGCACCGCCAGCAGCGGCAGGTCCTCGCCGAAGGTATGGGGCAGCAGGCTGATGACGTCGCGCACCGTGCCGTCGCCGCCGTCGATGACCAGCAGGTCCAGGCCGTCGCGGGCGAACTCTTCCAAGTCGGTCCTCAGGGCGTCGCGTCCGAAGGGCTCAACCAGGCGCACGCCCTCGGGCGGCGGACCAGGCGGGTTGGCCCGGTTGCCATGGCTCTTCGGATTGCGGACGACCCCTATGCGCGTCATTTCGCCAGCCAGGATGTGATGGAGCCCTTGGGCGCGGCCAGGCCCTGCAGGATCTGGACGGCGTGCACGATGAAGCACAGCGCGGTCCAGACCGCCACCAGGGTGAAGCCGACGTCCGGACGTCCCACGAGCACGCAGGCGGTCATCAGGATCAGGTTCGGGTTTCGGCGGGCCGTGATCAGCCGGAAGAAGCTGTCGAACGGCCGCCAGGCGTGCATCTCCAGCTTGAACAGGGACAGGAAGATCCCCTCCTCCACCCGCTGGGCGACATAGCCGCCGATGACGATGGCCAGGCTGAGGCCGGCATAGGGAATCGACTGGCCGACCGCATAGACGCCCATGAACCAGGCCCACCACCAGAACGGCGGATGCAGCAGGTCGATGCCGTGGTCGAAGACGTTGCCCCACTTGGACGAGGTCAGGGTCACGCGGGCCAGCTTGCCATCGACGGTGTCAAGGAAGGTCATGATCCAGGCGCAGACCAGGCCCCAGCCGAACTGGCCCTGCCAGAACAGCCAGGTGGCGGCCAGGGTCAGCAGGAAGCCGATGAAGGTCACCTGGTTCGGCGTCATCCTGGCGATCGCCGCCCAGCGGGTGACGATCCGCGCCGGCGTCGGCCAGACGTATTTGGTGACGAGGTCGGTGACGCCCTTGTACGAGCCCTGGAACAGGCGCGCCTCGACCGCGCGGACGGTTTCCGGCGTCAGGCGTTCCAGCACCGGCGGCTCGCGCTTGCGCAGGGCGCTGTTGTAGGCCGAGCCCAACTCCAGCGCGGTCAGGCGCGTCAGGCGCGGATCCAGGCCCGTCGGGTCCTGGCCGGCCGCCAGGGCCTCGGAAGCGGCATAGGCGATATCGGCCGGAGCGTGCACGGCCACGGCGCGACCGGTCTCGTCGACCAGCACCGCGCCCTGGCGGCCCGCCAGCGCCTTGATCAGCGACTCGTCGAACACCCAGCCGGCGTCGACGGCCACCACGGCGTTCGACAGGTCCACGGCCGGCGTTTCGATCAGGCCCAGGCGCCGATAGATCCGCGAGAGACGCTCGGCGGAGGTCATGCCCCAGATGCGCCCGCCGGCCTGCCCCACGGTCAGGGCCCGCGGCCCCGGCGCGGCTCCAGTTTGTGTTTCAGCGCTCAAAGGAAGATATACCTTTTGAAATCCGAGGCGATTGATAAGCAGCTTCGCCCGTTTCGACCAGAACGACCCGAACCGTCTTGTCCATATATCGCATCGCACACCTTTCGGACCCCCACCTGCCGCCGCCGCCGGGCGCGTTCGGGTGGAAGGACGTCTTCACCAAGCGCCTGCTCAGCCGCATCGCCTGGCGTCGCAAGCGCAAGGTCCATCGGCCCGAGATCTTGGCCGCTCTGGTCGCCGACGTACGGGCCGCCGCCCCCGATCATGTGGTGATCAGCGGCGATCTCACCAACTTTGCTTCGCGTACGGAAATCGCGGCGGCGCGGACCTGGCTGGAATCGTTGGGAAAGCCCGCGGACTTCACCGTCAGTCCCGGAAACCATGACGCCTTGGCCGGCCCGGATGAAGACGAGCGCTTCGCGGTCTGGACGCCCTGGTTGGGCGACACGGACGAGACCCGTTTCCCGCAGGTGCGGGTGCGCGGCCCCGTGGCGATCTTCAATCTGTGCTCGGCCGTTCGCACCGCGCCGCACCTGGCCACCGGCCGGCTGGGCGAGCAGCAACTCCAGCGCCTGGACGCCCTGTTGGCCGATCCCGCCTATGCGGGCCTCTTCCGCCTGATCGTGCTGCACCATCCGCCGCACAAGGGCGCGGTGTCCAAGCGCAAGGCGCTGGAGGACCAGGAGGCCCTGCGGGCCATCCTCGCCAGGCGCGGCGCGGATCTCGTGCTGCACGGCCACGCCCACGAATCGCTGGTCGGCTCCGTGCCTGGCCCCCAGGGGTCGGTCATCCCGGTGCTGGGCGTTCCATCCGCCTCGGCGCGGCCGGGCGGCCATTCACCGGCCCGCTGGCACACCATCGAGATCGAGGACAGGCCCGAGGGCGAGCGTCAGGTCCGAATCGTGGCGCGGGGCCTCGAGCCCGGGCGCGAAGGCATGATGGAACTGGGCCGCTACCGCCTGGCGGACGTCACTTCGTAGGGTAGCGCACCTTGACCCGGATGGTCGTCTCGCCCACCGGCTTGACGCCAAAGCGCACCGCGTCGAACGACGGCGCGCCGAACTTGGTTGGCGCATCGTTCGAGAAGCCATAGCCCTCGATCGGCATGCCCGCCGGGCTGCGATCCAAATCACCATCGCCATCGGCGTCGTGATAGACGACCACCGCATAGGCGTCGGCCGGCGATGGCAGGAAGAAGCAGGCCTGGCTCATCGGGGCCGAGGTCTTGATCTTGGCGCGCGCCAGCTTGCCGCGCGGCGCCATGAAGCGGCTGGGATCGCCGGGATAGACCGTGATCACGACATTGCCGGCGTCGGAGCGCAGGGCGCCGACCTGCACGTTGAGCCGGGTGGCGGTCTTGCGTCCCACGCACTCCTTGTCCGTCAGCGCGCGCGCCGCGCCCTGGGCGTGGGCGGTTCCCGCCATCGCCAGTCCCGCGAACACCATGCCGATCAGGACGGATCGTGCTTCCATGTAAAAGGCCGTATCCCTATTGTTACTGTTCCGCGCAGGCGACATCAGCCTAGAGTTCCGGCTTTCTCATGACCAATCCCACCGCCCTGGCGTTCGGCTATCCCGGTTCCAAGATCGCGGAGACCGATCACTGGCTGATTCTCGTCCGTCCGAAGCAACCGACATTTGGGTCTTTGGTCCTGGTGTGCAAGGAAGCCGTCCAGGCGTTCTCCGAAGTGAGTCCCGCCGCCTTCGCCGACCTGCAGACCGCCGTGTCCGGCGTCGAGCGTCTGCTGAAGGCGCGGGTCGGCTATGAGAAGATCAATTACCTGATGCTGATGATGGTCGACAAAGACGTCCATTTCCATGTGCTACCGCGCTACGAGGGCGCGCGCGAGCATGAAGGCCAGGCCTTCCCCGACGCCGGCTGGCCCGCCGCGCCCGCCCTGGGCTCGGCCGTCGAGCTGGCGCCGGACGCCGTCGAGCGCCTCGCGCGGGATTTCGCGCAAGCCTGGGTCCAAGCGTGAGCGCCAAGGATATGACCGCCGGCCCACTGAGGCTGCTCGACCGCTACCTGCTGCGCCTGCTGTTCTGGCCGCTGGTCGGGTGCCTGGGCGTCACCGTCGTGGCCTTGCTGCTGGAGCGGGTCCTGCGCCTGCTGGACGTGCTGTCCCAAAGCAGCGCCCGCTTCGGCTACGTCACCCAGCTGGCCGCCAACCTGGTGCCGCACTATCTGGGCCTGGCCCTGCCGGTGGCCTTCTTCGTGGCGCTGTTCATCGTCATCGTGAAGCTGTCGGACGGCTCGGAAATCGACGCCCTGCTGGCCACCGGCCAGTCGCTGGAGCGCATCGCCGCGCCGTTCCTGATCGTGGGCGTGCTGCTCAGCGTCTTCAGCGTGGGCGTGTTCGGCTACATGCAGCCCTACAGCCGCTACACCTACCGCGCCGTCATGCACGCGGCGATCAACGCCGGCTGGAACGGACGCCTGGCCGGCGGGGCGTTCATCGACGACAAGGGCTCGCTGCTGACCGCCGACAGCGCCGACATGGCCGGCCAGCGCCTGACCCGGGTCTTCATCCGCCGCCTGGACGCCCACGGCCAGGAAGAGATCATCACCGCCGCGTCGGCCGATCTGAAGATGGATCCCGGCGGCAAGACCATCACCATGGACCTGAAGAACGGCCGCCGCATCGGCCACGACGCCGACGGCTCCTATCGCAACCTGGCCTTTAGCAGCCTGACCACCCAGACGCCGCTGGCCGCCGCCGCGGCGCTGCTGCGCGACCGGGGCAGCGACGAGCGCGAGCTGACCATGGGCGAGCTGGCCAGACAGGCCAAGTCCAGCAATCCCGTCGTGCCGAAGGCGACCCTGCTAAGCGAACTCTACGGCCGCTGGGCGCGGGCGGTCTTCCTGCCGTTCCTGCCACTGCTGGCCTTCCCGCTGGGCCTGGCGTCCAAGCGCGGCAATCGCGCGCCGGGCCTGGTGATGGCGGGCCTGCTGCTGCTGGCCTTCCAGCACTCGCTGCTGCTGGGCCAAGGCCTGGCCAAGGCCGGCAAGATCGCGCCCTTCCCGGCCATCTGGGTTCCTTTCAGCCTGTTCGCGGCCCTCGCCGTCTGGCTGTTCGTCGGCAGCCGCACGCGGCCGGGCGACACGCCGGTCTCGCGCCTGGTGCGCCGGATCAACAATCTGGTCGCGCGCGTGATCCGCGCCCTGCCCCTGCCGAAGAAGCGACAAGCCGCATGAGACTGCAGCTCTATGTCCTGAAGACGGTCGCGACCCGCATTCTCGGCGCGGCCCTGATCCTGATGTCCATCCTGCAGATCCTGGACCTGCTGGACGTGACCACCGACATCCTCGACCGAGGCCTGGGCGTCGCCGGCGTGGCCTACTACGCCGCCCTGCGCCTGCCGCGGCTGTTCGAACAGATCGCGCCGATCGCCGTGCTGGCCGGGGGCCTGTTCGCCTTCTCGCAGCTGGCCCGCGAGAGCGCGGTCGTGGCCATGCGCGCCAGCGGCGTCTCGGGCTATCGCATCGTCGGCATGGCCGTCCCCGCCGCCGTGGCGGTGATGCTGCTGGACGCCCTGTGCGGCCAGGTGCTGGCCCCGCGCGCCGATCCGACCCTGGCCGACTGGTGGAAGAACACCACCCCCGCCGCCGAGCGCAAGGCTCCAGACCCGCGCACCTTCCGCGCTGGCCCGGACCTGGTCATCGGGGCCAACGCCTCGGCGGACGGCCGCCAGATCAACAACATCATCGTCTTCCGACGCGACGCCAAGGGCATCCTGATCGAGAAGGTCGAGGCGCCCATGGCCCGCTACCAAGGCGGCGCCTGGACCCTGGACCAGCCCAAGACGACCCGGCTCACCGGCGACCTGGCCCAGACCTCGACGGCGGCCACCACCACCTGGCCCACCGCGCTGAAGCCGCAGGACGTTCAAGGCCTGTTCGGCGAAGACGCCATGCCCACCGCCGCCTCGGCCCGCCGGGCGCTGGAGAACGGCGGCTCGGACAGGCCCGAGAGCTTCTACGCCACCCACCTGCAGGCGGCCTTCGCCAGCCCGTTCGTGTCGCTGGTCATGCTGCTGCTGAGCGCGCCGGTGGCGCTGGCGAACTTCCGCAGCGGCCAGGGCGCGGTGCTGCTGACCACCGGCCTCGCCGCCGGCCTGCTGTTCCTGGTGGCCAATGGCATGCTGACCGCCCTGGGCGAATCCGGCGCCCTGTCCCCGCTTCTGGCCGTCTGGGCCGCCCCCGCGATCTTCGGCGCCCTCGCCGTCCGCACCTTCTTGGCCCTGGAGGGGTGATGCCTTTCGACTCCACGAACGCCGACCTTCAGGTCATTCCGGTCAAGACGCCGGACGAGCTGAAGCGCTTCATCGCCCTGCCCGCGCGGCTGAACGCCAAGGATCCGAACTGGATCACGCCGCTGTTCATGGAGCGCACCGACGCCCTGACGCCGAAGACCAACCCGTTCTTCGCCCACGCCGAGGTTCAGCTGTTTCTGGCCACGCGCGGCGGCCGCGACGTCGGGCGGATCAGCGCCCAGATCGACCAATTGACGCCGCAGCCCGCGCCCGGCCGCCTGGACGGCCATTTCGGCATGATCGCGGCCGAGGACGACGCGGCCGTGTTCCAGATCCTGTTCCGCACGGCCGAGGACTGGCTGCGCGCTCGCGGCCGCACCCATGCGGTCGGGCCGTTCAACCTGTCGGTCAACGAAGAGCTGGGCCTGCTGGTGCATGGGTTCGACACCCCGCCGATGGTCATGATGGGCCACGACCCGGCCTACGCCGGCAAGCGCGTCGAGGAGCAGGGCTACGCCAAGGCCAAGGACATCTTCGCCTATCGCGCGGACGAGACCGGCGACATCCCCGAGATCGCCCAGCGCCGCGTCAAGCGCGGCCTGCCCGCGGGCGTGGTCCTGCGCCAACTGGACATGAAGCGCTACGACGAGGAGGTCCAGACGCTGACGGACATCCTCAACGACGCCTGGAAGGACAATTGGGGCTTCACCGCCACCACGGAGGCCGAGACCGCCCAACTGGGCAAGGCCCTCAAGCAGGTCATCGACAAGCGCCTGATCTGGTTCGCCGAGATCGACGGCGAGGCCGCCGGCGTGGTGGTCTTCCTGCCCAACGTCAACGAGGCGATCGCCGACCTGAAGGGCAAACTGCTGCCGTTCGGCTGGGCCAAGCTGCTATGGCGCTTGAAGGTCAAGGGCGTGAAGTCGGCCCGCATCCCGCTGATGGGCGTGAAGCGCAAGTTCTCGACCACCCAGCGCGGCCGCATGCTGCCGTTCTGGATGATGAAGGCCAGCCGCGATATGGCGATGAGCCTCGGCTACAATCGCTACGAAATCTCGTGGGTCCTCGAGGACAACAAGGCCATGTGCCACATCGCCGAGAACGTCGGCGGCACGCACTACAAGACCTACCGGATCTACGAGAAGGCGCTTTGACCGCTTTCAAAGCGCTGATCCTTGCGGGCTCGCGCGGCGGCGAGGTCGATCCGGCCGCCGCCTACGCGGGCGTCGGCCACAAGGGCCTGATCGTGCTGCAAGGCCGGACCCTGCTGGCCCGCGTGCTGGGCGCGGTCGAGGCCGCCGGCGCCGAGACGATCGGCGTCTCGGCCAATGACGCGGCGATCCGTTCGGCCTTGGCGGGGTCTCGAGCCGTGATCCTGCCGCCCTCGGCCGGTCCCAGCCAGAGCGTCGCCGATGGCGCGTCCACCCTGGGCTTCCCGCTGATCGTCACCACGGTCGACCACGCCCTGCTGCAGCCCGAGTGGATCACGCGGTTCCTGGCCGACACGCCCGCCTCTGCCGACGTCGCCGTGCTGCTGGCGTCGGAGGATCGCGTGCGGGCCGCCGCGCCGCAGACCAAGCGGACGTATCTCAAGTTCCGCGACGGCCGCTATTCGGGCTGCAACCTCTTCCTGCTGCGCAACGAGAACGCCCTGAAGGTCATCGCCGTCTGGCGCAAGGTCGAGGCCCTGCGCAAGCAACCCTGGAAGATCGCGGCGATGCTGGGGCCCGGCTTCCTGATCCGCTACGCCCTGGGCCTGCTGACCCTGGACCAGGCCGTGGCGCGCCTGGGCCGGCTGGCCGGCGTCGAGGCCGCGGCGGTGCGGGCGCACGACGGCCTGGCGGCCGTGGACGTGGATAAGCCGTCGGACCTGGACCTGGTCAGAGATCTGGTCGGAGAGACCATCCCCCAATAGCGCTCATCCCCGCGAAAGCGGGGACCCAAGCGGCGCGTCAGTATGGGTCCCCGCTTTCGCGGGGATGAGCGGATGAGGGGTTAAGCGGAGATCGCTTCTTTTTCCGCCCACTGCGCCGTCAGCGCGCGGTTGCGGACCAGGTCTTCCGGGAAGTCCATTTCGGCCCAGTCCAGGCCCTGGATCGAGCGCACGCGCACGACGTCGTGGTTCTGGGCGATCTCGTTGATCACGCTGAGGTACCAGCGCTTCAGGCCTTCCGGCGTGCGCATGATCGCTTCCAGGGTCTGCACGAACAGGGCCGAACCCTCCTCGTCGAAGCGCAGGAAGCCGATCGACTCGGCGTCGTACTGCGTGATCGTCTTGCCGATGGCCCGCAGGGCGTCGCCGTCGGTCAGCACCTTCATGTCGTCGCTGTCGTAGACGCCGTCGTCCTTGCGGTCGACCGTCACCGTGATCGGCGCGGCCGGGGCGCTGATCAGGCGTTCGGCGATCGCCGGCTCGAACAGGGTGTCGCCGTTCAGGATCATGAAGGGACCGCCCTTCATCTCCTCACGCGCCAGCCAACAGGTCGCGAGGTTGTCGGTGACGCTGTAGAACGGGTTGTAGAGCGTGCGGATCGTCATGCCCGGCAGCGACAGACCCGCCACCTCGGCCTCGACCAGATCAGCGCGGAAGCCGGTGACCACCACCGCCTCGGTCACGCCCGCCTGGTGCAGGTGGCGCAACTGCCACTCCAGCACCGAGCGTCCGGCCAGTTCGACCAGGCACTTGGGGCGATCGTCGGTCAGCGGCGACAGCCGCTTGCCCTGGCCGGCGCTGAGAATGAGGGTCTTGACCGGCTGCATGACGTTTCGAAATCTCGCTGGGTTCGGGGCGACTTCGCCCCGACTAGGAATCGTTGGACCGCGACCCTGGCGGTCGCGAGCGCATAACTGAGCACGAACCGGCCTCTCGGCAAGTCCGCGTGGACCGTCAAAAGCCGGTCATGACGCCGCGGCGCAAGCCCCCGCCGCGCTTTTTCGACGAGCGCGTCCAATCGGTAACGTCGAGGGCGCGCAAAACTCGGCTGCTCGCCATGGTTCAGCTTGGGTTCAGCTTGACCTGAAGATTGTCCGCCTAACGACCGAGGCGCCCCTTCCGGAAACTGAACCATTCCACCATATGCCCATTGTCATGTGGAGGATTGGGCGGGGGCCTCGGAGTGCAATTTACGGAGGCGTCGTGCAGCTCGCGGAAAGATCCATTCGTCAGCCCGCTGAAGGAAAGCCAGCCGAAGGTCTGCGCCTGGCCTTGTTCTCCGGGAACTACAACTACACCCGCGATGGCTCCAACCAGGCCCTCAATCGCCTGGCGGCGTATCTGATCGACGAAGGCGCCGAGGTCCGCGTCTATTCGCCCACGACCGACACGCCGGCCTTCGAGCCCGCGGGAGACCTCGTCTCGGCGCCGTCGATCGCGATCCCCGGCCGCGGCGAGTACCGGCTGGCTCTGGGCCTGACCCGCGCCTTGCGCGCCGACCTCGCCCAGTTCAAGCCGACGGCGGTCCACCTGTCCGCGCCCGACCTGCTGGGCGCGCAAGCCGGCAAGTGGGCGCGCCGTCAGGGCCTGCCGCTGGTCGCCAGCCTGCATACGCGGTTCGAGACCTACCTTTCCTACTACGGCCTCGACTGGCTGCGTCCCAGCGCCGAGCGCTATCTAGACGCCTTCTATCGCCGCTGCGACCGGGTGCTGGCGCCCAACGCCCCGATCGCCGACCTGCTGCGCCAGCAAGGCCTCAGTGGTGAGGGCATGGGCGAGCGGGTCGCGGTCTGGGGCCGGGGCGTCGATCGCGAGCGCTTCTCGCCGGCCCGCCGCGACAGCGCCTGGCGCCAGGCGATGGGGATCGCCGACAACGAGATCGTCGTCGCCTTCCTGGGTCGCCTGGTCATGGAAAAGGGCTTGGACGTCCTGTCAGAAACCATGACCTGCCTGCGCGGCCAGCCGATCCGCCCGCTGATCATCGGCGACGGCCCGGCGCGCGCCTTCGTGGAGGAACGGCTGCCCGAGGCGATCTTCACCGGCCATCTGGACGGCGAGGCCCTGGGCCGCGCGGTGTCCAGCGCGGACATCCTGTTCAATCCCAGTCTGACCGAGGCCTTCGGCAACGCCACGTTGGAAGGCATGGCCGCCGGCCTGGCGGTGCTATGCCCCCGCGCCCCCAGCACCAGCGCCCTGATCGCCGACGGCCAGGACGGGGTTCTGGCCCCTCGGCCTGACGCGGAGGCCTATGCGGCCGGCATCCAGGCGCTGATCAACGAGCCGATGCGCCGTCTGCGCCTGGGTCGCGCCGCCCGCGCGTCCAGCGCCCGCTACGACTGGAGCGCCATCTGCGCCTCGGTGCTGGACGTCTATCGCGACCTCGGCGCGGCTCCGGCCCTGCGGACGCGCTCGGCGGCATGACGGCAGATAGCGGCATGGCGACGGCGGCCGGCGCGAAGCCATCGCCCTGGCGGGGTTGGCTGTTGACGGCCGGCATCGGCCTGCTGGCGGTGTTCCTGGCCACGCACGGGGTCGGCGCCGTGCGCGAGATCGTGGCCCAGGTCGGCTGGCAGGCGGTGCTGGTCGTCCTGGCTCACCTGCCCGTGACCTTCCTGGCCATGGTCGGCTGGCAGGTGCTGCTGCCCCCGGATCGCCGGCCGTCGATGGGTTTCCTGTTCCGCGTCCGCCTGATCAAGGAGGCCGTCAACGCCCTCCTCCCCGTCGCCCAGGTCGGCGGCGATGTGGTGCGGGCCAAGCTGTCGGTCCGCAACGGCCTGACCCTGGCCGAGGCCACCGCCAGCTGCGTCGTCGACGTGCTGACCGGCACGGTCGGCCTGGTCCTGTTCGTCCTGACCAGCCTTGTGGTGGCCATGGTCACGCTGCATGACCCGCGCCTGGCCCAGGCGGGCCTGGCCTTGGTGGGGATCGTCGCGGCCATCGCCGCCGCGCTGTACGTCGCCCACAAGGCGGGCGTCGGCCGTCGGGTCGGCCAGTTCTCGCAGCGCTGGACAGCCATAGCCGGCCGCGTCGGCGAGTTGGGCGACGCCTTCCGGGGCATCGGCCGCCAGCGCGCCAACCTGTTCGCTTCCTGGGCCTGGCACATGGCCGCCTGGATCGCCGGGGCGTTCGAGACCTATGTCTCGATGTGGGCCCTGGGCCTCAACCCCACCCTGATGCAGGCCCTGATCGTCGAGGGCCTGGCCCAGACGGCCAAGGTCGTCGGCTTCGCGATTCCCGGCGCCCTGGGCGTGCAGGAAGGCGGCTACCTGCTGCTGGGCGGGGCCTTGGGCCTGACGCCCGACCAGGCGCTGGCCCTGTCGCTGCTACGGCGCCTGCGCGAACTCACCTTGGGCGCCGTCGGCCTGGTGCTCTGGCGCGCGACGCGGCCCGAACCCGTTACGGCGTCTCCAGAGCCGGCCAAGGCTTAAATCCCATATTGCAGGATATTATCCTGTATTTTGGCATTGAACCCCTCCCCTGGCGGCGCTACCAAGTTCCTCGGACTCTGCACGCGAAAGGGAGGCGGCATGATCCTGGATCGGCGCACGCTGCTGGCTGGCCTGGTTCTCGCGCCCAGCGCCGCGCTCGCCAGGGAGGACGCCCCCGTGTGGGCCTTCGATTTCACCACATCCACGATCGGCCCCTATGACCCGGCCATCGGCCACGGCTTCGAGCCGGGTCCCGGTCGTCTGTTCTCGGTGAAGGTTCCGGAGGGCGACTATCGCGTCACCCTCGACCTGGGTGGCGACAAGGCCTCAGAGACCACGGTCAAGGCCGAGTCCCGGCGGTTGATGCTGGAGACCGTCCGCGTCGGCGCCCGCAAGACCGAGACCCGGACCATCGTCGTCAATGTCCGCCGGCCCGAGCTGGCCCCGCCGCCGGTCAATGCGCCGGGCGGCAAGCGGGTGGCGCTGAACGCTCGCGAAGACGGCGCCTATGACTGGGACGACAAGCTGACCCTGGAGTTCTGCGGCCCGACCGCCGCCGTACGACGGCTGAAGATCGAGCCCGTCACCGTCCCAACCGTGTTCCTGGCCGGCGATTCCACCGTCACCGACCAGCGCTTCGAGCCCGCCGCCGGCTGGGGCCAGATGCTGCCGCGCTTCTTCAAGCCCGACCTGTCGGTGTCCAACGAGGCCGAGTCCGGCGAGACCCTGAAGGCCTTCCTGGTCGAGCGGCGGCTGGACAAGATCCTCAGCCGGATCAAGCGCGGCGACTGGCTGCTGATCCAGTTCGGCCACAACGACCAGAAGGCCAACTGGCCCCAGACCTATGTCGAGGCCGCCACCACCTATCGCGACTATCTGCGCGCCTATGTCGGCGAGGCCCGGCTGCGCGGCGCGACGCCGGTGCTGGTGACCTCCATGCATCGCCGCAAGTTCGACGCGGCCGGCAAGATCGTGAACACCCACGGCGACTATCCGCAGGCCGTGCGCGAGACGGCCCAGGCCCTGGGCGTCCCGCTGATCGACCTGCACGCGATGAGCGCGGCCTTCTACGAGGCCCTCGGCCCCGACAACGCCTGGAAGGCCTTCAACGACGGCGGCAAGGACGCCACCCACCACAACAACTACGGCGCCTATCAGCTGGCGCGATGCGTGGTCGAAGGCATCCGGGCCCATGTCCCCGATCTCGCGGCCCACCTCGCGACCGACCTGCCCCCGTTCGATCCGGCCAAGCCACCCGCGCCCGAGACCTTCGCCGTGCCCGCCAGCGCCGCCTCCAGCCAGGAGATCCCCCGTGGGAACTAGAGTGGAAACCGACCGCCGCGCCCTGCTGGGCCTGGCCGCCGGCCTGATGGCCGCGCCCGCCCTGGCTCGCGCCGCCGAAGCCGCCGCCTCGCCCGTCGAGACGGTCGACCTGTGGCCTGGGGCCGCGCCGGGCGGCGAAAAGGTCACCGTCACCGAGCAGGTCATCCTGCGCACGCCGGGCGGCGATCCCAACGACACCGCCTTCCTGAACGTGACCAAGCCCTGGCTGACCATGCGCCGGCCGGCCAAGCCCAATGGCGCGGCGGTGCTGATGATCCCGGGCGGCGGCTATGTCCGCGTGGCCGTGGGCAAGAACGGCGGGCCGATCGACGCCTGGCTGGCCAGCCTGGGGATCACCGCCTTCGTCATGGACTACCGCCTGCCCGCCGACGGCTGGGCGGCCGGGCCGGACGTCGCCCTGCAGGACGCCCAGCGGGCCATGCGCCTGATCCGCGCCCGCGCCCCGTCCCTGGGCGTCGATCCCGCCAAGGTGGCGGCGATCGGCTTCTCGGCGGGCGGTCACGTCGCGGCGCGCCTCTCCACCCAGTTCGGCCGCGAGACCTACGCGCCGGTGGACGAGGCCGACCAACTGCCGACCCGGCCCTTCGCGGCCGGCCTGTTCTATCCGGTGATCACGGGAACCCTGCCCTATGCGCATGGCCAGTCGGTGAAGCAACTGGTGGGCGCCAACCCAACCGAGGCCCAGCGCCAAGCCGTATCGGCCGAGCAGCACGTGCCCGCCGACACGCCGCCGACCTTCATCGCCGCTGCCGCCGACGACAAGGTCGTGCCGGTCGAGAACAGCGTCCTGATGTGGCAGGCCCTGCGCGCCCGGAAGATCCCGGTCGAGATGCACCTGCAGGAGGTCGGCGGCCACGGATTCGGGCTCAAGGACCGCGAGGGCAATCTGGCTCCATCGATGATCGCCCTGGACGCCTTCTTCAAGCGCCACGGCCTCTACGCGTGACCGAAGCGCTGGCCACCGACGCGATCAACGCCGCCATCGTCCATGCCCACGGACGCGGCGGCGGCGAGGTCGTGCTGCCGGCTGGTCGCCACTTGTCGTTCTCGATCCGCCTGCTCAGCGGCGTGACCCTGCGGCTGGAGGAAGGCTGCGTGCTGGAGGCCGCCGCCCCGGCCATCCACGGCGGCGCCTACGACCCAGCCGAACCCAATCCGCACGACCTCTGGCAGGACTTCGGCCACAGCCATTGGCATAACAGCCTGATCTGGGCCGAAGACGCCGAGGACATCGCCATCGTCGGCCCTGGCCGCATCGATGGCCTTGGCCTGACCCGCGAGGGGCCCGGCTCGCGCTGGAAGAAGCAGGCCGGCGAGTTTCCGCTCAGCATGGCCGGCCTCTCGGCCGAGGCGATGGCCGAGCTGTCGCCTCAGGTGGAGGCCATGGCGGGCCTGGGCAACAAGGCTATCGCCATGAAGCGCGTGAAGCGGGCCCGGATCGAGGGTCTGACCATCTTCCGGGGCGGCCATTTCGCGGTGCTGGCGACGGGATGCGAGGATCTGATCCTGCGCGACCTGATCGTCGATACCAACCGCGACGGCCTGGATATCGACGCCTGCCGCCGGGTGCTGGTCAGCGGCTGCCGGGTGAACACGCCCAATGACGACGCCATCGTGCTGAAAAGCTCCCTGGCCCTGGGCGAACGCATTCCCATTCAGGACGTGACCATCGAGCACTGCGAGGTCAGCGGCTTCGATCCCGGCGCCATGCTGGACGGGACCTTCGGCCGGACCCAGCTGGTCTCGCCCGATCAGGACCGCGTCACCGGCCGCATCAAGCTGGGCACCGAGTCCAATGGCGGCTTCCAGAACGTGACGATCCGCGACTGCCGCTTCGTCCGCTCGCGGGGCCTAGCCCTGGAAGTCGTCGACGGCGGGACGATGGAGAATATCGTCTGCGAGCGGCTGCACCTGTCCGAAGTCACCACCGCTCCAATCTTCCTGCGGGTCGGCGACCGACGTCGGGGGCCGGAAGGCACGCCGCTGGGGGCGATGCGGAACATCGTGCTGCGCGACATCGAGGCCTTCGACATCCTGCCCGACTACGCGGCCACCATCGCGGGCCTGCCGGACTCGCCGATCCAGAACGTGACCCTGGAGAACATCCGCCTGTCCTATCGCGGCGGCGGGCCGGCCGAGTGGGCGGAACGTAGGCCGGGCGACCTGCCCGAGGCCTATCCCGAGCCCAGCATGTTCGGCCCCTCGCCGGTCCACGGCCTGTGGGCGCGGCACGTCGATGGGCTGAAGATCGAAAACCTGACCATCGAGACCACGACGCCGGACGCCCGCCCCGAACGCCTGCTGGAGAACGTCCGCGAGGTCGCCGAATGATCCTGGACCGCCGCGCCCTGCTGGCCGGCCTGGCCGCCACGCCGTTCGCGGGTCAGGGCAAGCGCCTATACGCCGACGACTTCCGCCAGGGCCTGAAGCGCTGGGCGATCGAGGCCGAGAAGCCGGCGGCGGTCATGGCCCGAGATGGCGTGCTGGACATCGTCGCGCCCGCTGGCTTCACCGCCTGGTTCAAGCCGGAGCTGGTCGGCTCCGTGGCCATCACCTACCAGGCCCAGGCGGTCTCGGAAGGCGGAGCGTTCGACCGGGTCAGCGACCTCAACTGCTTCTGGATGGCGCGCGAGGCCGATGGCGGCTCGCCGCTGGACCACCCGCGCTCGGGCGCCTTCGCCGACTACGACACGCTGCGGACCTACTATGTCGGCCAGGGCGGCAACACCAACACCAGCACCCGCTTCCGCCGCTATGTCGGCCGGCCGGGCGACCGGCCGCTGCTGCCGCAACACGACCACGCGGCCGCCGACGAGATGCTGGCGCCCAACCGCTGGACGACCGTGCGGCTGATCGCCGACGGCCAGCGCATCCAATACTGGAACGACGGCCGCCACCTGTTCGAGCACAACGATTCGCAGCCTTATACGCGCGGCTGGTTCGGGCTCCGGACCACGCAGAGCCATCTGCGGATCCGGAACTTCGAAGTGTTCAAGCTAGTCCCAGCTGGCCGGTAGGCTGGCCGGCGCGGCGTCGCCGACCAGGGCCAGCAGCTCGAACAGGTTCAGCGCCCATTGCGACGACTGGTTGGTCGAAACATTGGCCATCTCGTCGATCGGCTTCAACACGGCGTTCCCCGCCACGCGAGTGATCGGCGCGGGGCCGCGCTCCTGGCCGCTCTTGGTCGCGGTCAGGAACTCCTTCCAGGCGCGCTGGGCCAGGGCTGGATCGTTCAGCTTGCGCGCCGCCCAGGCGGTCAGCCGCGCGTGCCAGACGGGATAGCCGAAGTAGCGATCGATGGCCGCCTGGCCCAACGCCGCCTGACGCTCGGCCTGCGGGGCGTTGTAATAGGCGCAGAAGCGGGCCCAGGCCTTGGTCCAGGCCGGATCGTCGATCAGGCCGTCCAGTTCGAACACGAACTCGGCCCCGCCCATGATCGTCACCAGGTGGTAGCTGGTGGTGAAGGCCGTGCCGAGATCATACAGCGTCGCCGTGGCCGGGTCGTAGCCGAACGGCGGGCCGGTGAACATGCCGTGGGACGAGCCGGCGATGGCGTCCAGGCCCTTGACGATCTTGTCGCGCCATTGGGTGTCGCCGGTCCGCTCCCAGGCCACCAGCCAGTTGCTGGCGAAGGCGAACCAGTCCGGGCCCGAACGAGCCTGGGTCGGATAAGTCGTCTTGGCGGCGACTTTGCGCACCGGATTGACGGCGGCCAGAGCGTGGTCGGCGTCCACCAGGCCGGCCATGATGTCGCCGGTCCGCTCGTCGGCGGTCAGATAGTAGTAGTGGCGGCGCAGCAGCGACTGGCTGATCCGGACCTCCTTGGCCCCGTCGCCCCAGTGGCTGACATTGTGGCGCGAGCCCAGCCCCTTGAATGGACCCAGATGGTACTGGTCGACTTCGCCGGTGTGGCGGGTCATCGCCTCGGCCATGCGGAAGATGTCGGCCCGGCCGGTGCGCATGAACGCGGTCCATAGCCACAGGTCCGGCACCAGCTCGCTGTTGTCCCAGGCGTAGCCGCCGACGTCGTAGCGCCAGGCGTGCCGGTCCTGGTCGTAGGTGTGCATCACATCACCGTGGTCCCAGAACCCGTACCAGCGGCGCTGCTCGACCTCGTGCCGGTAGAAGCCCAGCAGGCGCTCGTGCTCGGCCTCCAGCCTGGCCTTCACCGGTGTCGAGCGATCGACCGGCGCCCAGACGCCAAAGGCGCCGCAGCTTTGGTAGTAGGCCGGCGCGGCGACCGGCAGGGCCGGATCGGTCGTGGCCTTGGCCATGCCCGACAGCGCCTCGCGCGCTGGCGTGGCGGCCACCGGCCACAGGAAGACCTGGTTGGTGCGGGCGATCCCCAGCGGCGTCGAGTGCCCTTCCTCGACGTCCTCGTACTGGATCTCCAGGCCGTGGGCGCGGTCGCTGTAGTGGCGCAGGTCCATGGCGCCGGCCTGCGGCGACCACAGCCACAGGGTCACGGTGGCGGCGTCGGTGGTCGCGCCCTTGATCTCCAGGCCGGTCGGATGGCGCTGCCAGAAGTGGCGCAGGCCGAACGCGACGCCGCCCGAAACGCCGCCGACATAACCCAGGCCGGGAGACCGGCCGCCGTGGTCGGCGCGCAGCCAGCTGCTCCTGGTGTTGGTCCGCTTGTCGATCGCGAAGGCGTCGGCGTCGCCCTGGAACAGGCGATAGCCGTCCCAGGCGGGCACGGTCGCCAGCTGGTCGCGGGTCTTGGCGTCCATCGCCGCTAGGTCCGGGACGCGCTCGCCGCGCAACTGGTCCTGGAACTTGCCGGCCAGAGCGAACTTGGCCGGCTGCCAGCCCGGCAGGTTGCGGACCGCCTCGCCCCACATCCCCTCACCTTCGCCGGCGAAGCGGACATGACGGTTATGGAGCTCGTCGGTCAGCGGGACGTCGAAGCGGACGCCCAGGCCGGCGATGAAGTCCTTGTTCCCATCGCCGTCGAACACGAAGCTGTGGGTCAGGGTCAGCCGCCCCTCGGCGTCGACCGCGACGCGCACGGTGAACGGCAGCCAGTCGCGACCGGCGCCGCGATGCTTGCCCTCAAAGCGCACCACCGCCCGCACCGGGCCCCGCTGCTCGACCATGACGGCGTCGATCGCGCCGTCGAAGATCTGGGTCTCACGGGTCCCGAGATCGCCCGGCGGCAGGGTCTGGTTCAGGCAGACGAGCCGCCCGCCGCGCAGGGTCTCGCGACCGGCCAGGCTGACGCTCTCGATGAGGTTGCCGCCCGTTCGCGCGAAGCGGCAGACCAAGTCGCCAGCGGCGACCTCGATCCGCTCCGGCGTTTCGCGCACCTGGACGGACTTGTTGGGTGAGATCGGCTTGCCAGGCCTAACCTGGAAGCCTTTGGGGGCCGGGCCCGCCAGGGCGTGACCCGTCCATTTCAGCGAGCCGTCGGGCCAGTAGGCCAGCGGCCAGGTTTGCAGCGGCAGAGCCTGGCCGTCGGCGCCGACGGCCGTCAGGGCGGTCTTGGCCTTGACCGCCCCGCGCGGCCAAGGCGCGCCCCAGACCGCCGCGCCGGGCGCGGTCGGCGGGAGCTCGCCCAGCCAGTGCAGATCGGCGGAGGCCGGCGCGGGCTTGGCGGCCCGCGCCGCTTCCGAAGCGACGGCCGTAAGCGCGAGGCTCGACACCAGCACGCCGCGACGCGTCGCTCCCTTGGTCACGCAACTACTCCTGGAACTAGAACTTCAGGCCCATGCCGACGAAGAAGCGGCGACCGAAGTAGCCGAGCTCGGTCAGGCGGATGTCGCCCGCGGTCGAGCGTTCCTCTTCCTTTGTCAGGTTCTTGCCCTCGACGAAGAACGAGATGTTCTGGACGCCGAACAGCTGCTGCGGCTTCCAGGTGATCTTGCCGTCCAGATAGCCCGTCGCGTCGCGGTACACCGGCTGCAACGAGTTGTCGGCGGCCGAGACCAGGTACTTGGACCGGTAGTTGTAGGCCAGGCGGGCGTTGATCGGCCCCTTGTCGTACCAGACCGTCAGGTTGGCGCTGTCAGAGGACAGCCCCGGGAAAGGCAACGGCGAGCCGTCCAGCTGCGAGAACAGCTCGACGTCCTCGGCCTTCTGGTAGGTGTAGTTGGCGTCGACGCCGAAGCCCGAGAAGATGCCCGGCAGGAAGGTGAAGGCGGTCTTTGCCGTGATTTCCACGCCCTGAATCTTGGCGCCGTCGCCGTTGATGTAGGTGCTGTAGTTGTAGAGCACCCCATCGCCATAGACGTCGCGCTTGCCCAGCAGCGTACGGTTGGACAGGTAGAACGACTTGATGTCCTTCTTGAAAAGGCCCACCGAAACCTGGGTATCCTTGTTCGGATAGTATTCGAACGACAGGTCGTACTGGTTGGCGCGATAGGGCTTCAGCGCGGGATTGCCGCCCACGCAGCTGGGTTCGTCGAACTCGCCGTTGGCGTCGGGCGAATTGTCGGTGGTGCAAGTCACCGTCGGCATCAGGAAGTCGAGACGTGGACGGGCCAGGAGTTGGGCGAAGCCAGCGCGCGCCGTCAGCTTGTTCGGGATGACCCAGAGCCCGGCGTTAAAGCTGGGCAGCCAGGCCGTATAGCTTTTGCTCGTGCTGACCAGCGCGTTAGACAGGGTGTAGGTGGTCGAAGAGCCGCCGTTCGTCGCCGCGTAGGTCTGAGCCCGCGACGAGACACCAGTGCCAGTGCTTTCGGTGTGCACCCGACGCCAGCCGAAATTGCCCTCGACCTCGTAGTCGCCCAGCGGGAACTCGTAGTCGAACTTGATGTACTGGGCGTCGGTCTTCTCGGTCATATAGTACGGGAACTGACTGTAGGCCTTGCCGTCGCTGCCGACCGTCTGCTCGAGATTGTTCAGATTGAAGTGCGAGGCGTCGAGCTGGGCCGCCACCGTGTTGAAGTCTGGATACTTCCAGGTCGACGGAATGCCGCCGCCGCCGAAGTAGAAGTCGCTGGGCAGGCTGGTCATGGCCTGGGCGAAGATCGAATTCGAGAAGGCCCGCGACCAGGTCTCCGTCGTCGCCCAATAGCCGGTGGTCGAGGCCGGCGAGGCGTTGACCGGACTGGTCTGATCGATCGTCTGGCTGGCCAGGATCGTCGCCGTCGAGTTCACCGCGTTCGAGTAGATGACGGTGTCGTCGGCGGTCGAATACGGATTGGCCCCGGCATTCAGGATGAAGCCGCCGTAGCCATAGCCCTTGGTGGAATAGTCCGTCACCCGACCACCGAACTCGATCTTCGGCACGAACGGCAGGTGCGTGTCGAAGTCGAAGTCGACCTTGTACTGGTCTTCCTTCGAGCTGGAATTCGATGGACGGTACTGGATCTGCCACTGACGGATGGCCGAGGCGTCCGCCGGGCTGTAGCCGTTGGCGAAGGTGAAGGCCGGATTGCCGGTCGATGGATCCAGAGTTACGGTCATGCCGGGCGTGTCGAAGCTGACGCTGACATTGTTGGTCTGCTTGACATTGCTGGTGTCGGCGCTGGAGCCCTGGAACTCGATCTGCAGGCGGTCGCCGCGATAATTGGCGCCGAAGTTGTAGTAGTTGGCGGTGGTGTCGTCCTGAAAGTCGCGGGCGCTGATGCCGAAGCCCGAATAGCCACCCGCGCCTGCCGTGGTCAGGCAGTTGCCCAGGGTGTAGGCCGTGACGTTGTGGTTGGCATCAACCTTGACCGACGAGGCCGTCGTGTCGGTCGAGGAGCAGGCTGTCGCGGACGCCGCGTTGCGCAGACGGGTCAACGACGTGAAGTCGGTGCCATAGTTGATGTCGTTCAGGCGCTGCTTGCGTTGATTGCGCTCGTAGCTGACCCAGCCGTCGATCCGGTCGGTGAATCGAAACTGGGCCGTGAACTCGGCCGAGACGCGCTCGTCGTTGCGGGTCCAGACGCCGTAGCGGGCGGTGCGCGGCGCATAATCGTACCATTGCGACAGACAGGCCGTGCGCAGGTTGGCGGTCGAGATCTGGGTCGCGTCGGGCGTGGTCAGGCTGCTGCAGCCGGCCTGAGCGCCGACTCCCCGGGCCAAGGCGTTGATCTGGTCGCTGTAGAGAGCGCTGTAGTAGTCGACCGTTTTATTGGCCGAGTTATCGAAGTCGGCGAATCGGCCCCAAGAGGTGTTGCGCACATAGTCGCCGCGCGTGTCGACGTCGTCATAGGTAACGTTGGCCATCAGACCCAGGCGACCATCGAACAGCCTAGTGGTGGCTAGAACGTTGCCACGCGGCTTCCAGCCCTTGCCCGTATCCAGGTTCTGGGCCGACGCCGTGAGCGACAGCGTCGGCTTCTTGAAGTCCAGCGGCTTGCGGGTCTTGATCGAGACCGTGCCGCCGACGCCGCCCTCCGTCATGTCGGCGGTGAAGCCCTTGAACACGTCGATTGACGCGACCAGTTCGGAGGCCAGTTCACGGAAATCGTTGGCGCGGCCGCCCCCGCCATAAACCTGAAGGTTGCCGGCACTCGACAGCGTGCTCATGCCGTTGATTTCGACGCGGTTCAGGTCGGGTTCGACGCCGCGGATCGACACCGCATTGCCCTCGCCGAAGTCGCGGGCCAGTTGGACGCCGGTGATCCGACCCAGAGCCTCGCCGACATTCTTGTCGGGGAACTGGCTGATGTCCTCGGCGACGATCGAGTCGGAAATGGTGCCGGCCCGCTTCTTGCGGTTCATGGCCGATTGCAGGCTGGCGCGCGTGCCCACGACGATCTCATCGACGACGGTGGCTTCGTTCGCGCCCGGACCGGTCGGCGCCTGTTGCGCCCAGGCCTGGTCGGCGATCGCGAGTCCGGCGCCGAGCGCGAGCCAGGAAACCGTGGCGGCGGTCGCGCGGCGGCGAGCCTTCGAGAATTGCATGGGGTGTCCCTCCCTTACCAGTTGGCCTGACGCTCCTTCCCAGGGCGCGTCGGACGCCTGCAGCACGCGGACTGGCCCTGAGGCGCAGCCGACGCACACCGGCGCATTCTTAGTACAAATACCGTAGTGCCATATGTTGAGATGTCAACGCAATTTATGGGAAGACACAATGGAGCTTTCGTGATGTAACCCTGAGCGATCCTGGGAGCGCCCTTTGTGGCGCGCACGACAGAAGCCGCGCCACGCGGCCTTCGGGATCGCGTAAGGCTTTCAGGGAGGGCGCGGCGCTCATGACACCCCCGAGACACAAGCGACTCGGTGCGACCGTCTGCGCCGCCGCGATCCTGCTGGCGACCGGCGCGGCTCAGGCCGCCCCGCGCTGGATGGAATCGCTGGATCGCGGCGTGGTGGCGGTTCCGGCCAAGGATGGCGGGACACTGGTCAGCTGGCGGCTACTGGGCGACGACCCGGGCGGCGCGGCCTTCAACCTCTACAAGGATGGTCGCAAGCTGAACGCCAAGCCGCTGACCGGCGGCACGGACTTCGTCGACAGGACCTCCGGCGCGGGCGCCTATACGGTGCGCCCGGTCAGCAAGGGCAAGGAAGGTCCGGCCAGCGCTCCGGTCCAGGTCTGGACCGACGGCTATCTCTCGATCCCGATCGAGCCGCCGCCCGGCGGCGTCACCCCGGCGGGCGAGACCTATACGTACACCGCCAACGACGCCAGCGTCGGCGACCTGGATGGCGACGGCCGCTACGAGATCATCCTGAAGTGGGACCCGACCAATTCGAAGGACAACGCCTTCGGCGGCTATACGGGGAACGTCTATCTCGACGCCTACACCTTGGAGGGCAAGCGCCTGTGGCGCATCGACCTGGGCCGCAACATCCGGGCCGGCGCGCACTACACCCAGTTCCAGGTCTATGACTATGACGGCGACGGCAAGGCCGAGATCGCGGTGCGGACCAGCGACGGGACGATCGACGGGACCGGCAAGGTGCTGGGCGATCCGAACGCCGACTGGCGCGAGACCGGCGGCGAGCGGCCCCAGGCCGACCGCACCGGCGCCTTCGTCCAGCCGGACGGAACCAAGGTCGCCAAGGTCCAGGGCCGCATCCTCAAGGGACCCGAGTTCCTGACTGTGTTCGAGGGCGCGACCGGCAAGGCCCTGGCCAGCGCGCCCTACTCGCCCCCGCGCGATCCGCGCACCGACGCGCCCAGCATCGCGCAGATGACGGAAATCTGGGGCGACGGCTACGGCAACCGCTCCGACCGGTTCCTCGCTGGCACGGCCTATCTGGACGGACAGCGCCCCAGCATCATCATGGGGCGCGGCTACTATGCCCGCAGCACGATCGCGGCCTGGGACTTCCGGGACGGCAAGCTGACCCAGCGCTGGCTGTTCGACAGCTCAGCGCCCGGTAACGAGGCCTTCGCCGGCCAAGGCAACCACCAGCTCAGCGTCGCCGACGTCGACAGCGACGGTCGCGACGAGATCCTCTACGGCTCGATGGCGATCGACGACACCGGCAAGGGCCTGTGGAGCGCCCGCCTGTTCCACGGTGACGCCATGCACGTCGGCGACCTCGACCCGACCCATCCTGGCCTGGAGAAGTTCGGCGTCCACGAAAGTCCGAAGATGAACGGCGGCGTCGGCGCGGCCATGCTGGACGCCAGGACCGGCAAGGTCCTGTGGAGCACGCCCACCGACCACGACACTGGCCGGGGCCTGGCCGCCGACATCGACCCGCGCTTCCCCGGCGACGAGGCCTGGGGCACGAATTCGGACGCGCTCTACACCGCCCAGGGCAAGGTCATCGAGGACGTGAAGCATCCGCGCCAGACCAATTTCGCCATCTGGTGGGACGGCGACGATTTGCGCGAGCTGCTGGACAAGAACCAGATCAGCAAGTGGGACTGGAAGACCGGCCAGGCCGCGCCGCTGCTGACCGCCGAGGGCATGACCTCGAACAACGGCACCAAATCCACCCCGGCCCTGTCGGCCGACATCCTGGGCGACTGGCGCGAGGAACTGATCCTGCGCGCCGAGGACAACAGGTCCCTGCGGATCTACGCCACGCCCTACCCCACCGACCGCCGTCTGGTGACCCTGATGCACGATCCGCAGTATCGGGTCTCGATCGCCTGGCAGAACACCGCCTACAACCAACCACCGCACACCAGTTTCCACCTCGGCGCGGGCATGAAGCAGCCCAAGCCGGCGGCCATCATTACCCGGAAGGCGTCCCAATGAAGTCGTTCATGATCGGCGGTCTGGCCGCCCTCCTGTTGGCCTCCACCGCTCTGGGCGGCGTCGCCAGCGCCCAGGACATGCAGACCCTGGCCAAGCCCGGCGCGCCGGAAGCGCCGCTGGAATGGGTGGACAAGACGACCGGCCACCGCATCTTGCGCCTGTCGCGCGAGCCGGGCAGCTCCAGCCTCTATTTCAACTACAACGGCTACACGCCCAAGGGCGACCGATTGGTCTTCGCCTCGCCCACCGGCATCACCGCCATGGACCTGAAGACCCGCACCCTGACCAAGATCGTCGAGGGCAAGGTCCGGCTGCTGTTCGTCGGCCGCAAGTCCGGCGCAGTCTATTATGAGAAGGCGCTGACGGCGGACCCGATGGGTCCCAAGGCGGTGATGGCGACCGATCCCTACACCAAGGCCACGCGCCAAGTGGCCAAGATGGAGAGCGGCTCGCTGCAAACGATCAACGCCGACGAGACTCTGCTGGCCGGCGTCGCCGTGCGCACCGACGTGCCGATCCCGCCGAACCTGGCCGACTCCCTGCCCAAGAACCCCGACGACGTGAAGAGCGCCGACGGCCGCGAGCTGTCCTACGCCGAGGGCCGCGAGGTGCAGCTGAACGCGCGCCTGGACAGCCGTATCCCGATGGAGATCTTCACGATCAACACGGGCACCGGCGAGCGCAAGATCGTCCACCAGGCCACCGACTGGCTGAACCACCTGCAGTTCTCGCCGACCGATCCGGGCCTGCTGATGTTCTGCCACGAGGGTCCCTGGCACAAGGTCGACCGCCTGTGGCTGGTGCGGACCGACAAGGCGGGCGACACCCCGGTCAAGATCCACACCCGCACCATGAACATGGAGATCGCCGGCCACGAGTGGTTCAGCGCCGACGGCAAGACCGTCTGGTACGATCTGCAGACCCCGCGCGGCGAGGACTTCTGGGTGGCCGGCTACGAGATCGCCACCGGCAAGCGCAATTGGCTGCACGTTCAGCGCAACGACTGGTCGGTGCACTTCAACTCATCGCACGACGGTAAGCTGTTCGCCGGCGACGGCGGCGACAGCGAGATGGTCGCCCATGCGCCGGACGGCAAATGGATCGTGCTGCTGAAGCCTCGCGCCGTTCCCGACGTCGCCGGCATCCACGCCCCCGGCGCCGAACACCTGATCGCCCCCGGTGTGCTCGACGCCGAGCGCTTGGTCGACATGCGCGGCCACGACTACCGCCTGGAGCCGAACGTCAACTTCACGCCGGACGACAAGTGGCTGGTGTTCCGCTCGAACATGCACGGGGCCGACCAGGTGTATGCGGTGGAGGTGGCGAAGGCGCAGTAGGGCACGCTTTCCCGACGCTCTAATCCCGTGTCATCCCGGAAAGCGCGTAGCGCTTATCCGGGACCCGGGAGTCGATGCATCGCGGTGGCCCCTGGGTCCCGGCTCTCCGCTTCGCTGCGGCCGGGATGACACGCTTCGGGAACTACCGCACCAACCGATGCAGCTCCGCCTCGACGATCCCCAACCTTCCTCCGGCCGCCACCTTCTCGGCGCCGGTGTCGAAGCTGGCCTTAGCGCCGTTGACCTCGACGATCTTGCCGAACGCGTCGCGATCCACGGTCGGCGCGGTCAGGGCGATGCGTAGGCGCGAGCCCTTCAGCGGCTTCAGCGGCAGGACGACATAGCCGAGGCTTTTGGCTGGCGTGCCCTCGTAGACCGCCTGGCCGTCCAGGGTGACGCGTAGCGGATAGGATCGCAGGCGCCAGCCGATCAGCTTCAACTCCAGCTCGTCGACGACCTGGGGCTTGTCCAGGCGGTACTCGATCCAGGCATTGGCCAACTGGCCATCGCTGGCCCAGTGGGTCATCTCGTCGTCGTCCATGGCCAGGCGGGCGTCGGCGGCATTGGAGCCGGCGATGGTCTGGGCCGGACGCACCGTGACGCGCCAGGTCTTGAACGACGGCGTCGAGGGCGTCGGGCCGCGCGCCAGGCTCACCGGCAGAGCGTCGTCGCCCACGGGCCACTGGCCGTCCGCTTTGGGCGTCGCGGCGATGTCCAGCGTGATCGAGGCGTCCGGCAGGCCATCGGCCTTGGCGGTGACGGTCACCTTGCCCGGCTCCAAGGTCGAGCGCAGGGAGATGCGGTTGACGCCCGCCTCGACCGGCAGGGTCTTCGAGAGAATGAAGTTGTCGTCGGTCCGCGACGCGCCAGGGAACTTGGTCACCTGGTCCGCGCCCGCCGCCTTCTCGGGCTCGGTCGAGGTCGGGGCGACGGGCTTGCGGCCCAGGCTGTCGCCCTGGGCGATGCCACCGCGCCATTCGACCGGCCCCGTCGTCGAGAAGCTGACCGTGTTCAGCGCCGTCGGCACGCGGCGGCCCTGCTTGTCGACGACCTCGACATCGACAAGCGCCAGGTCCGCGCCGTCGGCCTTCCAGCCGCCCGGCCCGGTGCGCGGCGTCAGGCGCAGGGCGGCCGGCTCGCCGGTGGTTTCCACGGCGTGGCGCGAGACCACCTTGCCCTTGGCGTCGTAGCCGACCGCCTCCAGCTTGCCCGGCGCCCACGCCACCTGCGGGAAGGTGAACAGGAACCCGTCGCTCTTCTTGCCCCAGCCCAGGGCGCGGCCGTTCAGGGACAGAGCGACCTTGTCGGCGCTGGAGACGACCAGCACGTCCTTCACCACGCCCGGCGCGTAGTTCCAGTGGCCGATGATGTGGCTGCGCGGATGCTCGACATCGACCCAGCCGTCCCACATCACCTGGTGGGCGTAGAAGCCTTCCTTGGGCAGCCGCATGCCGTCCACCTCACCGCTGCGGCGGTAGTTGTTGTCGCCGCGGAAGTGGGTGTTGCTGTCGGAGAAGACGATGTTGACGCCGCCCGAGCTGACCCGGTCGCCGCCGCCCGGCCGCTCACGCCAGTAGTCGTACCAGCGGCGGACGTTCTCGGCCGCGTGGCTGTCCTGGTTGCGGTTGTAGTCGGGGCTGTCCTTGTGGAACGGCGGGGTGAAGTCGTCCTGGAACTTCCGCGCGCCCTCGTCGCGGGAATATTCCATGGCCCACACCGGCTTGGATGCGCTCTTGTTGATGTAGAGCATCTCGCCGCCGTACTCGGCGACCTTGCTGGACAGCATCTCGCGCGAGCCGATGGCGCGGCCGCCGTGGGGATCGAAGCGGTCGCGGATGGCCTTCAACTCGGCCATGTGCGCGTCGCTGATGTTCTCATTGCCGCCTTCGTAGAAGACGATCGAGGGGTTGTTGCGGAAGCGGACGATGGCGTCGGCCATCACCTCCTTGCGCTGCTCCCAGCGGCGGCCGGTGACATCGCTCTCGGCGTCGCCGGCGGGCATGGCCTGCAGCAGGCCCACGCGGTCGGCCGAGGTGACGTCCTGGCGGGCCGGCGTGATGTGCATCCAGCGCACCAGATTGCCGCCGCTCTCGACCATCAAGGCGTTGGAGAAATCGCTGATCCACGGCGGGATGTCCGTGCCCAAGGCCGGCCACTCGTTGCTGGTGCGCTGCGCGTAGCCGTGGACCTGGATCACCCGGTCGTTCAGCCGGACCATGCCCTGGCCGAAGCCGGTCTTGCGGAAGCCCGTGCGGGTGGTGACCTCGTCGACCGCCTTGCCGTCCTCCACCAGCGCGGTGGAAACGCCGTAGAGATAGCCGTAGCCCCAGCTCCAGAAGTTCAGCCCCGACAGGCGCTGCTTGGCCGTGACGATGCGCGTCTCGCCGGGGGCCAGGGTCACGGTCGGACCGGCGAATGCGCCGACTATCTTGCCGTCGACGTCGCGGACGGTGACGCGGTAGCCAAAGGTGCGCGGCCGATCGGTCTCGTTACGAACCTCGGACTCGGCGTGGACGGTGGCCGCCCTGCCCTTGATGTCGAAGTCGTCGGCCCAGATGTAGACGCCGGTCGTGCCCAGGCTGGAATACAGCGGCAGGGTCTGGTGCAGGCCGCCGGTCAGGTGCAGGCGCACGGCGCGATGGATGCCACCGTAGTTCACATTGAAGTTGTCGTTGTTCCACTGGAAGCCGCTGCCGGTGGCCTTTTCCTTGTACTTCCAGTCGCTGTCGACGCGCACGGCGACCACGTTCTCGAACGGCGCGGGCTTGAGGACCTTGGAGGCGTCGACGCCGAAGGCCGTGACGCCGTTCTCGTGCCCGCCCGCCCGCACGCCGTTGACATAGACCTCGCCGGCCTGGCGGACGCCCTCGAACACCAGGAACGCCTTGTCGCCAGCGGCGAAGCCGGCCGGCAGCACGAAGCGCTTGCGGTACCAGGTGATCGCGCCCTTCAGGTCGTGAATGTCGACCCGGAAGGCGTCGTCCTCATTGTAGGCGCGCGGCAGGGTGACGGGCTTCCAGGCGGCGTCGTCGAAGCCGGGGGCCTCGGCGCCGGCGATCTCGCCCGTGGCCATCCGCCAGCCGTCGTTGAAGGTGAACTCGGCGCGTTGGGCCTGGACGACGGCCGGCGCGACGGCGGCGAGGAAGACGCAGGCGAGCGGAACGGGCCGGAAAAAGCGCGACATGTGACACCTCCCATTTGGTCAGGCCACTTTGGGCTCTCCAGCAGCTTTGGCTTGACAACCCCAGAGCTGTCAAGCAATCTCATTATATCGGACGATATCTCAATATTTGGGAATTATCCGCCAGCGGGTGGTCGCCTCCTCGGGCCCCGCTGCGCACTTTTCGCCCGCCATTCCTCCGTGCGGGCTTATGGAGCGCCTCGAGCGAGGCGCTCCATTTTCTTTGCCTAGCGCGAGGGACAGCTGGGGCCGCCCAGTTGCGCCTGGTTATCTAAGGGCGCCGGATGGACGTGGCGCGAGATCGGCAGCTTCAGCCGCGCCAGGCTGGTCGCCACCAGGGCCGCGCCCAGGCGGGCGCCCTGCTCGTTGATATGGGTGTCGTCGCTGATCCCCTCGGGATAGCGGGCGATGTGGTCGTAGGGCTTGTACTGGAGATACAGCCCGCGTGACGCCAGCTCTCCCCTCGCCTTCAGCGCCGCCATCATGTCGCCGTCCAGGTCGACCAGCGGGACCTTGAGGTCGGTCGCGACGCGATGGATCGTCGCCGCGTACGGCCCGTGGGCGTCCTTGGGCTGGCCGTTCTCCCACAGCCAGCGCGCGATCGGGGTCACCAGCACCGGCGTAGCCTGCTTGGCCCGCACGTCAGCCACGAAGCGGCGCAGGTTGACGTCATAGGCACCGTTCGGGTCGGTGAAGCGGACGATCTTCTTGGTGTCGGCGTCGTTGTGGCCGAACTGGATAAGCACCGTGTCGCCCGGCTGCAGCTGAGCGACCAGTTGGTCCCACAGCCCCTCCTCGATGAAGGTCTTGGTCGAGCGGCCGCCGCGCGCCAGGTTCACGACCTGGACGTTGGGATCCAGCGAGCACTTCAGCACCATGCCCCAGCCCATCTGGGGGTACTGCGCCGGCCCGTAGCTGGCGGCGGTGGAGTCGCTGGCGATGATGATGCGCGGCGGAGCGGCCGCCAGGGCGGCGGCGAGAGCCAGGGCGGCGATCACGATTTCAGCTCCGCCAGGATCGAGCGGTCGATGCTGGCGACATCGCGCACGCCAGTCAGGGCCATGGCCACGCGCATCTCCTTCTCGATCAGGTCCAGCAGTTGGGTGACACCGGCCTCGCCGCGCGCCGCCAGGGCGTAGACCGCGGCGCGGCCCAGCAGGACGCCCTTGGCGCCCAGGGCTAGCATCCGCACCACATCGAGGCCCGAGCGTACGCCGCCGTCGGCCAGCACGGTAAGCTTGTCGCCCACCGCATCGGCGATGGCCGGCAGGGCCCGCGTCGACGACAGCACGCCGTCCAGCTGGCGGCCGCCATGGTTGGAGACCACGACCCCGTCCGCGCCGATGTCGGCGGCGGCCTTGGCATCCTCCGGATCCAGCACGCCCTTGATGATCAGCGGGCCCTTCCAGAGGTCGCGGATCCACTCCAGGTCCTTCCACTGGATGGACGGGTCGAAGTTCGCCCCCAGCCAGCCCATGAAGTCCTCGAGGCCCGAGTTCTCGCCCAGCACGGGCGCGACATTGCCCAGGGTATGGGGACGCCCCATCACCCCGACGTCCCAGGCCCATTGGGGCTTCATCATCGCCTGGACCATGCGGCGGGCGGCGGCGTTGGGACCGCTCATCCCGGAGTGCGCGTCGCGGTAGCGAGCCCCGGGCACGGGCATGTCGACCGTGAACACCAGGGCCGTGGCCCCGGCCTCGCGGGCGCGGACTAGGAGGTCGCGCATGAAGGCCCGGTCGCGCAGCACGTAGAGCTGGAACCAGATCGGCGCGGACGAGGCCTTGCTGACCTCGTCGACGTCGCAGACCGACACGGTCGACAGGCAGAACGGCACGCCCTTCTTGGCCGCCGCGCGCGCCACCTGGCACTCACCCCGGCGGGCGTACATGCCCGTCAGGCCGACGGGGGCCATGGCCACCGGCAAGGCCTGCTTGACGCCGAACAGCGTGGTCGAAGGATCGCCGGACGAGACGTCCTTCAGCACCCGCTGGCGCAGCGCGATGTCGGCGAGGTCCGAGATGTTGCGCCCCATCGTCCGCTCGGCATAGGCGCCGCCGTCGATGTAGTCGAACAGGAAGCGTGGCAGCTTGCGCCGCGCCGCCTCACGAAAGTCCGTGGTGGACGAGACGATCATGGGAGGATCGGCGCCGGACTATTGCAGGTTCACGAAGGCGCCGCCGTCGACCAGCAGGGCCGCGCCGGTCACGTACTTGGCCAGGTCCGAGGCCAGGAAGACGATCGGGCCCGCCAGGTCGTCAGGCTCGCCCAGGCGGCCCAGCGGGATGCGGCCGGCCATGTATTCGCGCTTGGCGACGTCGGCCAGGTCTTCCTTGTTGATCGCCGTCTCGATGGTGCCCGGCAGCACCGAATTGCAGCGGATGCCGTACTTGCCCAGCGCGATGGCCGTGGACTGCATCAGGCTGTGCACGCCGGCCTTGGTCGGGGTGTAGTGGGTCTGCATGCCGCCGCCGACCAGGGCGCTGATCGACGACACGGCGATGATCGCGCCGCCATGGCCTTGCCTGACCATCTGGTTGGCTGCCGCCTGGACCATGTAGTAGGCGCCGAACAGATTGACCTTCATCGTCCGCTCCATGACTTCGGGCGGCATGTCGAGGAAGGCGTGGAAGGGGCAGATGCCGGCGTTGTTGACGAACACGTCGACCTTGCCGAACGCGTCGACTGCGGCCTGCACGAAGGACTTGGAGGTCTCGACGTTCGCCACGTCGCCCTTGATGGCGATGGCGCGGCGGCCCAGCGCTTCGATCTGGGCGACGGCGTCAGCCGCGCCGGCCTCGTCGGAGTGGTAGTTGATCGCCACGTCCGCGCCGTGCTGGGCGCAACCGATCGCGGCGGCCTTGCCGATCCCCTGCGAGGCGCCGGTCACCAGCACCACCTTGTCCTTCAGCAGCATAACTACCTCTTCCTACTCAGCATCAGCGGGCCAGCCGCTTTCCGTTCCAGCCCAGGTCGCGGCCGATGGCGTTGGCCGTGTCACGCACGTCGTCGACCAGCGTCTTCATCCGCTCGTCGTCCATGTACTGCGCCGCGCCCGAGACGCTGATCGCGCCGACGATCTGGCCCGCGGCCCCGCGGATCGGCGCGGCGACGCAGCGGATGCGGTCTTCGTTTTCTTCGAGGTCGAAGGCGATGCCGCGCTTGGAGTAGTCGCGCATCCAGTCGATCCACTGCTTCTCGTCGGGCGCGCCCGGCGAGGCCGGCCCTTCCGACTGGTACAGCGACCGCCAGCGGTCCTCGGTGTCGTCCAGCACCAGCGCCTTGCCCAGGCCCGTCGAGCGGATCGGCTGGCGATCGCCCACGCGCGAGCTGATGTTGATGCGGCGGCGGCCGGTCAGCTTGTCCAGATAGAGGGCGCGGTCGTCGTCGAGCACGCCCAGGTGCACCGTGTCCTCGGTGTCTTCCCACAGCTTTTCCAGGTGCGGGCGCGCGATGCGCGGGAGATCCATCTGCTGGCTGGCCAGATAGCCCAGCTCCAGGAGCTTGGAGCCCAGGCTGTAGCCTTCGCGCGGCGCCTGCGAGAGCAGTCGGCGCTCGACCAGGGCCGTGGCCAGACGGTGAGTCGTGCTGCGGGTCAGGCCCAATTGCTTGGCCAGGGCCGGCAGGGCGATGGTCCCGGACTCGGCGACCACGTCCAGCAGATCGAGGCCGCGAAACAGGGTTTGGCTACCGCTGGGAGACTTGGTCGTCGCGTTTTCGTCCGCCGCCACCGGTTCCGCTCCCCTTGACGCTGGTTTCATTTTGTAGCACTACCTCTCATATTGTGGAACGCAAGGCAAGCGGAACGACGGCGACTCTTACTGAGCGCGCCGGCCTCGCGAACCGATAGCGTGTCATAGGTTATGTTGGGGAGGTAGGCGAAGCTCGACGGCTTCGCCACGAGCCTACCGGAACGCTTCCGGCGGGCGCAGCCTCCCTTGTCCCAGGGCGGCGTCCAGGCGCGACCGCCCATAAGGTTGGAGCCCCGTCGTCCATGGCGTTTCCGGTCATCAAGCACGTACGCGCGTTCGTGGTCCGCGGAGGCGGCGCCGACTATCACGACCAGGGCGACGGACACTGGATCGACGACCACATCGCCACCCCGATGTCGCGCTACCCGGAATATCGCCAGAGCCGCCAGAGCTTCGGCATAAACGTGCTGGGCACGCTGGTCGTCGAGATCGAGGCCGCCGACGGCACGATCGGCTTCGCGGTGACCACCGGCGGCGAGCCGGCCGCCTATATCGTCGAAAAGCACCTGGCCCGCTTCTTGGAAGGCCGCGACCCGACCGAGGTCGAGAAGATCTGGGACCAGATGTACTTCTCCACCCAGTATTATGGCCGCAAGGGCCTGGTGGTGAACGCCATCTCGGGTGTCGACCTGGCACTCTACGACCTCTTGGGCAAGCTGCGTCAGGAGCCGGTCTACGCCCTGCTGGGCGGCAAGGTCCGCGACGAGCTGACCTTCTACGCCACCGGCGCACGCCCAGACCTGGCCAAGCAGATGGGCTTCATCGGCGGCAAGATGCCCCTGCACCACGGCCCGGCCGAGGGTGAAGAAGGCCTACGCAAGAACATCGAAGAACTGGCCACCATGCGCGAGCGCTGTGGCGAGGACTTCTGGCTGATGTTCGACTGCTGGATGTCGCTGGACCTCAACTACGCGACCAAGCTGGCCCACAAAGCTCACGAGTACGACCTGAAGTGGATCGAGGAAGCCCTCAGCCCCGACGACTACTGGGGCTATCGCGACCTGAAGAAGAACGCGCCCAAGGGCATGCTGGTCACCACCGGCGAGCACGAAGCCACCCGCTGGGGCTTCCGCATGCTGCTGGAAATGGAATGCTGCGACATCATCCAGCCGGATGTGGGCTGGTGCGGCGGCGTCACCGAACTGATCAAGATCGCCAACCTGGCCGACAGCAAGGGCGTGATGATGATCCCGCACGGCTCGTCCGTGTACAGCTACCACTTCGTCATCACGCGCCATAACAGCCCGTTCGCCGAGTTCCTGATGATGGCCCCGAAGGCCGACGAGGTGGTGCCGATGTTCCACCCGCAGCTGATCGGCGAGCCCGTTCCGGTGAACGGCAAGCTCAAGCTCTCCGACGCGCCGGGCTTCGGCGTCGAACTCAATCGCGAGGTCGGCTTGCACCGCCCTTACGCCCGCTAGACTTCTCCTGAAGGCAAGACACTCATGAAACTGCTCCGCTACGGCCCCAAGGGCGCCGAGAAGCCCGGCCTCCTCGACGCCGAGGGCAAGATCCGCGATCTGTCGGGCCACGTGGCCGACATCACCGGCGCCCAACTGTCGCCCGCCAGCCTCAAGGCCCTGGCCGCCATCGACCCGACCACCCTGCCCCTCGTCGAGGGCTCGCCCCGCTACGGCGTGCCGGTCAACGGCGTCAGCAAGTTCATCGCCGTGGGCCTGAACTTCGCCGACCACGCCGCCGAATCGAACCTGCCGATCCCGGCCGAGCCTGTGCTGTTCACCAAGGCCGTCAGCTGCCTGCAGGGCCCGAATGACCCGGTGATGATCCCGCGCGGCTCGGAAAAGACCGACTGGGAAGTCGAGCTGGGCGTCGTGATCGGCTCGCGCGCCAGCTACGTCACCGAAGAAGAAGCCCTGGACCACGTGGCCGGCTACGTCCTGATCAACGACGTCTCGGAACGCGCCTTCCAGATCGAGCGCGGCGGCACCTGGGACAAGGGCAAGGGCTGCGACACCTTCGGTCCGGTCGGCCCGTGGATGGTCACCTCCGACGAGGTCGGCGACCCGCAGAATCTGGGCATGTGGCTGGACGTCAACGGCCAGCGCAAGCAGGACGGCTCGTCCAAGACCATGATCTTCCCGATCAGCAAGCTGGTCTCGTACATCAGCGAGTTCATGACGCTGGAGCCGGGCGACCTGATCACCACCGGCACGCCTCCGGGCGTGGGCATGGGCCAGAAGCCCGAGCCCGTCTATCTGAAGGCCGGCGACGAAATCCGCCTGGGCATCGAGAAGCTGGGCGAACAGCGCCAGATCGTCGTGGCCTGGTCGAAGGACGGCGCCCAGTGAGCCCCGTCTCCTCCTCCAAGATCTACGCCGATCGTTTCGCCGGCCGCGTCGCGGTGGTCACCGGCGGCGCCTCGGGCCTGGGCAAGGCCGTGGCCGCCCGCATCGTCGCCGAGGGCGGCCGGGTCTCGCTGTGGGATCTGGACGCCGAAGGCCTGAAGGCGGCCGCCGCCGAAGTCGGCGCGGCCCATACCTTCGCCCTGGACGTCTCCGACGAAGCCGCCGTCCTGGCCGCCGGCAAGGCCGCCAACGAAGCCCTGGGCCGCATCGACGTCCTGGTCGCCTCGGCCGGCATCACCGGCGCCACGGCCCCGGTTTACGAATACCCGACCGATAGCTGGAAGCGCGTCTTCGACATCAACGTCAACGGCGTCTTCTACAGCTGCAAGTCGGTCGTGCCGCACATGCTGGCGAACGGATATGGCCGCATCGTCAACGTCGCCTCGGTGGCGGGCAAGGAAGGCAACCCCAACGCCGGCGCCTATTCGGCGTCGAAGGCGGCGGTGATCGGCCTGACCAAGTCGCTGGGCAAGGAACTGGCCACCAAGGGCGTCATCGTCAACAGCCTGACCCCGGCCACCTTCGAGAGCCCGATCCTGGAGCAGCTGCCCCAGAGCCAGGTCGACTACATGCGCGGCAAGATCCCGATGGGCCGCCTCGGCGAAGTCCACGAGAGCGCCGCCATGGTCTGCTTCATGGCTTCGGAGGAGTGCAGCTTCACCACCGCCGCGACCTTCGACACGTCCGGCGGCCGGACCACCTTCTAGAGCGAGACTGGAGCCATGGCGTACACCGGCCCCATCGTCGATCCCCACATGCACCTGTGGGACCTCGATCGGCACTACTACGCCTGGCTCCAGGACACGCCGCTGCCGACCAACCCGGCCGGCGACATGTCGTCGATCGCCTACAAGTCCTATGGGCTCGACGACTACCTGGCCGACGCGAAAGGCTGGAACGTCGTCCAGGTCGTGCATGTCGAGTGCGGCCTGCCGCCCAAAGATCAGCTGTCGGAGACCGACTGGCTGCAGTCGATCGCCGACCAGCGTGGCGTGATCGGCGGCATCGTCGCCGGCGCCAACCTGGATGATCCCGATGTCGAGGCGATGCTGGCGGCCCACGCCGCCCGCAAGAACGTCCGAGGCGTCCGCCAGATCGTCAATTGGCACAAGGATCCGGCCAAGACCTACGGCCCGACCGACAAGCTGCTGGACGCCCAGTGGCGCAAAGGCTTCGCGCTCCTGGCCAAGTATGGCCTGTCGTTCGACTTGCAGCTCTACGCCTCGCAGATGGACGTGGCGGCCGAACTGGCCGACGCCCATCCGGACATCCCGCTGATCGTCAATCACGCGGGCATGCCGACCGACCGCGACGAGGCTGGCCTGGCCGCCTGGCGCGAGGGGATGGCGACCCTAGCGAAGCGTCCGAACGTCAGCTGCAAGATCTCGGGCCTGGCCATGGTCGACCGATCGTGGACTACCGCCAGCCTCAAGCCTTTCGTGCTTCAGGTCATCGAGACCTTCGGCGTCGACCGCTGCCTGTTCGCCAGCAACTTCCCGGTCGAGAAGGTGCACGGCAGCTTCGGCGCCTTCTACGCCGCCTACGACGCGATCACGGCCGGCTTCAGCCATGACGAGCGCGAGACGCTGTTCGCCGGCAACGCCCGGCGGATCTACCGATTGACCTAAAAAAGAAGAGTCCTGGGAGGAAGACGATGAGCAAGACGACGGAAAGCCGCCCCCTCGCCTTCCGCATGCAGCTGAAGCCGGGTGTCGCCGCCGAGTACGAGCGCCGCCACGACGAACTGTGGCCCGACCTGGCCGCCGCGCTCCGCGAGGCGGGCGTCTATGACTATTCGATCTTCCTGGACGAGGAGACCATGAGCCTCTTCGCCGTGCTGCGCCTGCGTCCCGACAACAAGAAGGACGCCCTGCCGCTGCAGCCGGTGATGAAGCGCTGGTGGGACTTCATGGCCGACCTGATGGAGGTCCATCCCGACAACAAGCCCGTCGAGTGGCCGCTGAAGCCTGTCTTCTACTTCGAGGGCTGAGCATGCGCGCCCTCCCCGCCCTGGGCCTCGTCGCGACGCTGCTGGCCAGCACGGCGCCCCTACAGAAAGTCTGGGCAGAGCCCGTCCGCTACACGATGACGGCGTTCACCAACGCCAGCCAGTCGAACATGAGCGTGTACGACTCGGCCGACGGCACGCGTTTCACGCTGAAGAAGCCGCTGGCCTATACGCCGCCCCAGGGCCTCATCCGCGATCCCAGCGTGATGAAGCATACGGACGGCTGGTACTACGTCGCCTACACCACCGGCTGGACTGGCGACACGATCGGCCTGGCCCGCAGCAAGGATCTGACCGACTGGACCTTCCTGCGCGACGTGAAGATCGAGGTTCCGGGCGCGACCAACGGCTGGGCGCCGGAGTGGTTCGTCGACCAGGACGGCGCGGTGAACCTGATCCTGTCGGTCTCGACCACCGGCATCGCCGGCCAATTCCAGCCCTATCGCATCACCGCCAGCGACGGTCCGCTGGCGACCTGGAGCGCGCCCAAGGTGCTGTCGGGCCTGGGGCCGAACTTCATCGACACCTTCGTGGTGCGCCAGGACGGCCAGTACCAGGCCTTCGCCAAGAACGAGACGACCAAGTACATCGAGCTCTACACGGCCCCGTCGCTGGATGGGCCGTGGGCGCCGAAGGGTACGGGCGACTGGGCTGGCTGGGGTCGCTACCTGGAAGGCCCGGCCATGAGCCGCACGCCCGACGGCGCCTGGCGGATCTATTTCGACGAGTACATGGCCAAGCGCTACTGGTACTCCGACAGCAAGGACGGCTTCAGGACCTGGAGCCAGAAGACTGAACTGCCTGAGCTTTCCGGCACGGTGCGCCATTTCACGGTGCTGAAGGAAGGCGGCGATCCGCCCGCCGTCGCCAAGCCGGCGCAAGCCCATCAGATCACCTGGGACAAGTACTCGCTGAAGGTCGATGGCCAGCGGCTGTTCTCGTGGGGCGGCGAGTTCCACCCCTTCCGCGTGCCCAGCCCGGATCTCTGGCGCGACATCCTCCAGAAGATGAAGGCCAGCGGCTACAACACGGTCGCGATCTATTTCGACTGGGGCTACCACTCGCCCAAGCAGGGGGTCTACGACTTCAGCGGCGTGCGCGACATGGACCGCGTGCTGACCATGGCCAAGGAAGAAGGCCTGTACGTCATCACCCGCGCCGGGCCTTACGTGAACGCCGAGCTGACCCGGGGCGGCTTCCCCGGCTGGATGGTCAACCAGCAGGCCCGCGCCCGCACCGACGCGCCGGAATACATCCAGGCCGCCGACGAGTGGCTGACCCGGATCAACGCCGTCATCGCCCGCCACCAGCTGACCACCGGCCAGGGCACGGTCATCGCCCACCAGATCGAGAACGAGCTGGACGTCGTCGGCGCGCCGCAGCAGCGCTACATGCAGTGGCTGTACGACAAGGCCAAGGCCGACGGGATCACCGTCCCGATCTTCCACAACGACAAGGGCCGCAACGGCTACTGGGTGCCCAAGGGCTCGAACGTGCCGGGCACGGTGGAAGGGCCCAACGACCTCTATGCCTTCGACGGCTATCCCGGCGGCAACTGCCGCGTCGACTCCAAGCCCGCCAATCCAGGCGTCGCGCCCGACTGGGGCATCTATGGCGCCAATGGCGCCAAGGGCGGAGCCCTGGCCAGCCCCAACACCCCCGGCTTCCTGGCCGAGTTCGGCGGCGGCTGGTTCGACTACTGGGGCAGCAATGGCGACTACGACTGCACCGCCATTCACCGGGGTGTGGGCTACCAGCGGGTGTTCTACGGCACGAACATCGCCAACGGCCTGACGCTGCAGAGCTTCTACATGACCTATGGCGGGACCAGCTGGGGCTGGCTGCCGGCGCCGGTGGTGTTCACCTCGTACGATTATGGCTCGGCCATCGACGAGGCGCGGGGGCTACGCGACAAGGCCCGGGTGATGAAGCAGATGGGCGAGTTCATCGCGTCGGTCCCCGACCTCACCCGCATGGACAAGGGCGAGGCGGTCGCTGTCTCGAACGACAAGGTCCGCGTCTATCACAACGTCAACGCCGAGACGGGCAGCCACCTCTATGTAGTGGTTCACAACCCCAGCAGCGCCACGGGCGACGAGGCCTTCACCTTCAAGCTGAAGACCCGCGATGGCGAATATGTCGTCCCCTCGCGGATCAAGGGCCAGGACAGCAAGATGCTGATGGCCAGCTACGACCTGGGCAGCCAGCGGCTGGTCTATTCGACCTCCGAGATCCAGACGCACCTGAAGTGGAACGACGGCGATCTGGCCCTGCTCTATGGCCGCGCCGGCGAGGCTGGCGAGACGGTGCTGCGCTACGCCAGTGCGCCGAAGGTCGAGGTGATCGAGGGCGAAGTGACCTCGGCCTTCGACGCGGCCAAGGGCGACCTGAAGCTGACCTACGCACACAAGGGTCTGGCCCGCGTACGGATCTCCGGCGGCGGGCGTCCGCCCCTCACCCTGCTGCTGGCCGACGCCGAGACCGGCCAGACCTTCTGGCGGCGTGAGAACGCCTTGATCCGTGGCCCTGGCCTGGTGCGTAGCGACGCCAACAAGGGCGGGGTTCTGTCGCTAACCGGCGACACCGAGACCGACAGCCCGCTGGAGGTCTTCGCGCCCAAGGCCGTGACGTCGCTCCGGTGGAACGGCGCCAAGGTCGCGGCCAAGGCGACCGCCTCCGGCAGCCTGCTGGCCGACAAGCCCCTGGCCGGTCCGAGCCCGGTCGCCCTGCCCGACCTGGCCCAGCTGACCTGGAAGACCGCCCCCGGCTCGCCCGAGGCGGATCCCAAGTTCGACGACGCCTCGTGGCTGAAGACCGAGGGTCGCCGCAGCGGTTCGACCGTGCGCGGCCCTACCGGTCAACCGGCGCTGGACATGAGCACCTACGGTTTCCACCAGGGCGACGTCTGGTATCGCGGCCGCTACCAGGGCCAGGCCGACATCGACACCCTGACCCTGCACTACGGGGCCGGCGGCGCGGGCATGCTGCAGGTGTGGCTGGACGGCCGGTTCCTGGGCGAGCACGAGTTGGACGGCGGCCTGCCCCGCCCGATCACCACGGGCGTGGCGACCTTCAAGCTGCCCGAGGATCTGCGCGGGACCGGCGAGCACGTGCTGTCGGTCATGGTGCGCAACAACGGCCACAACTGGGACCTCGACGCCGACGACTTCCACAAGGAAGCCCGCGGCCTGGTCTCGGCCTCGCTGTCGGGCCCGGCGTCCTACAGCTTCGCCGTGCCGATCGCCTGGAAGATCCAGGGCAACAAGGGCGGCGAGGACATCCAGGACCCGGTGCGCGGCAACGCCAACAACGGCGGCCAGTACGGCGAGCGCGAAGGCTGGCACCTGCCGGGCTTCCCCGATGCGTCGTGGACCAAGGCCGACATGGCCGCGACCACGCCCTATGCCGGGACAACCTGGTACCGCACCAGCTTCGACCTCAACCTGCCCCAGGATCAGGACACCACCCTGGGCCTGACCATCGGCGACCCCGACAAGCCGCGTTCGCCCAATAAGCGCTATCGCGTGCTGATCTTCGTCAATGGCTGGAACATGGGGCAGTTCATCGCCCATGTCGGCCCGCAGCGGACCTTCGTCCTGCCCAACGGCATCGTCGATCCGCGCGGCAAGAACACCATCGCCCTGGCGGTGACCAGCGACGGCGCCGCAGGCGACGCCCTGGAAGCCGTCAAGCTCGTCAACCTGCGGACCGTGCGCGGCGGCGTCCCCGTCGCCCGCGTGCCCGCCCCCGACTTCAAACCCTGATTACCCGACGACTGGAGACTACCGTGCCCAATCTCGCACACGGCATCGACGCCAAGGACATCAAGGCCAAGATCGCCTCGCTGATCAGCAATCTGGTCGACATCACCGACGAGACCGGCGAGTTCCTGCTGCGCCTGGACGACGGCCGGGTCATCGACACCAAGGGCTGGAACGACTGGGAGTGGACCCACGGCGTCGGCCTGTACGGCCTGTGGAAGCAGTACGAGATGCACGGCGACGAGCGCGCCTTCGACATCATGACCCAGTGGTTCGCCGACCGCTTCGAGGCCGGCACCCCGACCAAGAACATCAACACGGTCTCGCCGTTCCTGACCCTGGCCTACCTGTACGAGGCCACCGGCGATCACACCTACATCCCCTATCTCGAGACCTGGGCCGACTACGTCATGTACGAGGGGCCGCGCACCGAGGAAGGCGGCTTCCAGCACATCGTCTTCAACAGCGAGAACCCCCAGCAGCTGTGGGACGACACGCTGATGATGAGCGTGCTGCCGCTGGCCAAGATCGGCCTGCTGCTCGACCGCCCCGACTTCGTCGAGGAGGCCAAGCGCCAGTTCATGGTCCACATCAAGTACCTGGCCGACCGCAAGACCGGCCTGTGGTTCCACGGCTGGACCTTCCTGGGCCGCCACAACTTCGCCGACGCCCTGTGGGCGCGCGGGAACTGCTGGGTGACGATCGCCATCCCCGAGTTCATCGAGCTCCTGGACCTGAAGCCGGGCGATGGCCTGCGCGCTTTCCTGATCGACGCGCTGGAGGCCCAGATCAAGGCCCTGACCGAGTTCCAGGACGCCGAAACGGGCCTGTGGCACACGATCATCAACGACAAGACCTCGTACCTGGAAGCCTCGGCCACGGCCGGCTTCGCCTACGGCATTCTGAAGGCCGTGCGCAAGCGCTACATCGGCAAGGCGTACGAAGCCGTCGCCATCCGCGCCATCAAGGGCGTGCTGGCCAATATCGATGAGGCGGGCGAGCTGCAGCAGGTCTCGTTCGGCACCCCGGTGTTCGACACGATCCAGGGCTACAAGGACATTCCGCTGACCTCGATGCCGTACGGCCAGTCGCTGGCCATGCTGGCCCTGGGCGAGTTCCAGCGGGCCTTCATCTAACCCCCATCCGCATCACCCCGGTCCAGCCCAGCGCTGGACCGGCAAGGGGCGCCAAGACCCCACCTCGAAGGGAAAGACAAGCACATGGCCACCGCCGAAACCCGCAAACCCACCTGGGTCAACTATTGGGGCTGGGGCTCCGGCGACATGCTGGGGGCCGGCGCGCAGGCGGTGATCACCGGCTGGCTGGCCTATTTCTTCATCACCTTCTGCGGGCTGTCGCCGGTCGAGACGGGCCTGATCCTGGGCCTGCCGCGCTTGCTGGAAGCCATCACCTGCCCGCTGATCGGCTACGTCTCCGACAACCTGCGCCACACCTGGGTCGGACGGAAGATCGGGCGGCGGAAGATCTTCCTGATCATCACCATCCCGCTGCTGCCGGCCTTCGCGTTGATCTTCGTTTCGGGCCAGACCTTCGCCTACTACCTGACGACCTTCATCTTCTTCGAGTTCGTCTACACGATGTTCCTGATCCCGTGGGAAACCCTCGCGGCGGAAATGACGAAGGATTACAAGGAGAAGGCTAAGTTCGCCGGCGTGCGGATGATCATCGCCCAGAGCTCGGCGATCCTGGCTTCGTACCTGCCGACCCTGATCATCAACAATTTCGGCGGCAAGGATTCGCCCAACACCTTCCTGATCATGGCCGCGATCTTCGGCGTGCTGTTCAGCCTGGTGGTGACCCTGGTCGTCTTCCTGTCGTGGGAGCGCCCCTACACCGAGGCCGAGAAACTGATCCAGCCCGAGCCGATGGACTGGGGCAAGGCGGCGATGATCCCGGTCAACATGTTCCGCGACCTGTTCTCGACCCTGAAGATCAAGGCCTTCCGCCAGCACCTGTCGCTGTATCTGGGCGGCTACATCAGCCAAGACATCTTCAACACCGCCTTCCCGCTGTTCGTGGCCACGGTGATGGTCGGCTCGACCCTGATCATCTCGCAGCTGATGACCACCATGTACGTGGCCCAGTTGATCTCGGTGATGATCGCCATCCGGGTGATCATCCGCACCGGGCCGGTGGTCGCCTATCGCCTGGCGATCACCTCGGTCGGCGCGGCCCTGCTGCTGTTCCTTGCCTTCTACCTGATCAAGCCGGCGGGCTTCGCGCAGGGCGTCGCGGCGCTGAACGGCAACATCTTCGGCGGCGGGGCGCCGATCGCCGTGCTGTTCTGGCTGTTCGTGCCGATCATCCTGGCGGGCCTGGGACGTGGCACGCTGAACTTCGTGCCGTGGGGCGTCTACAACTATCTGCCCGACGTCGACGAGGCCGTCACTGGCCAGCGCCGCGAGGGCATCTTCGCCGGCGTCATGACCCTGACCCGCAAGGTCGCCCAGTCCGGCGCCATCCTGCTGACCACCACCCTGATCGGCATGGGCGGCTTCGTCTCGGCCGCCAAGGGCAAGCCGGTCATGCAGCAGACGCCGGAAGCCATCCAGGCCCTGGTGATGGTCATGGTCGGCGGGCCGCTGGTGGTGATGATCGTCGGCATGCTGATCTCGTGGCGCTTCCGACTGAACGCCCGCACCCACGCGGTGCTGGTCCACGAGGTCGAGCGCCTCCGCGCCGGGGCCACCGAGGCCGAGAGCGCCGACTCCAAGCAGATCGTCGAGGACCTGACGGGCTGGAAGTGGGAGCGGCTCTGGGGCCGCCACTAGGACCTCAGAGCCAACCGTTGGCGCGGGCGATCCGGCCCGCCTCCACCCGGTTGGCCGCGCCCAGCTTCTGGGCCGCTTCGGACAGGTAGTTGCGGACCGTGCCGGGCGAGAGGTCCAGCACCTCGGCGATATCCTTGTTCGAACGCCCCTCCTCGGCCAGGCGCAGGATCTCGCGCTCGCGGTCGGTCAGCGGATCGGGCTGGGCGTCCCAGACCGCCTCGGACAGCTCCGGGGCGATGGCTCGTCCGCCGGCGGCGATGGTGCGCACGGCGGCCGCCAGCACGCTGCTGGGGCCGTCCTTCAGCAGATAGCCCTTCACCCCCGCGTCCATCGCCCGCCGCAGATAGCCGGGCCGGCCGAAGGTGGTGACGATCAGCACCCGCGTCGCCAGGCCTTCGGCCTTCAGCCGCCCGGCCACGTCGATCCCCGTCAGGTGCGGCATCTCGATGTCGGAGATCAGGACGTCGGGCTTCTCGGACTGGACCAGCGCCAGGGCCTGGGCGCCGTCCGCCGCGCGGCCGACCACCTGGATGTCGCCCTCCAGCTCCAGCAAGGCGCTGAGCGCGCCCAGCACCATCTTCTGGTCTTCGGCGATGACGACACGGATCACGAGGCGGGCTCCACAGGCGCGATGGCGACCAGGCGCGTGCCGCTCTCGTCCGACACGACGTCGAGGTCCCCGCCGATCGCCGAGAGGCGCGTGCGCATGCCCTTCAGGCCCGAGCCCTCGACCAGGCTCCCGCCCCTGCCGTCGTCGACGATGCTGAGGGTCAGGGCCACCGGGCTGGGCGCCACCCGGATCTGGCAGCGCGTCGCGCCAGCATGGCGGATGACGTTGGTGACGGCCTCGCGCAGCGCCATCGCCAGGACAGCCTCCTGCCCCGGATGCCCCTGGATCTCGGCGGAAGAGATCTCGGCCTGGATGTTGGCGGCGGCCAGGGCCGTCCTGGCGCGCTCCAGCTCGGTGGTCAGGGAGGCGCCCTTCATCCCGACCACGGCGGTGCGGACCTCCGACAGCGCTTCGCGGGCGGCGGCGGCCACCGACTGCATCTCGCGCTCGGCGGCAGCGGCGTCGCGGCTGACCAGCTTGGCGGCCAGCTCGGCCTTCACCGCCACGAGGGTCAGGGTGTGGCCCAAGAGGTCGTGCAGGTCGCGGGAGATCCGCTCGCGCTCGGCCATGGTGGCCAGGGCGCGGACTTCCTCATGAGCGACGGCCAGCTCCTGGTTCTTGCGCTCGACATCGGCCTGCATCAGTCCGGCGAAGCCCGTGATGCCGCCGAACAGCACGCCCGAGGCCCAGACCGGCCAGTTGTAGTTCAGGAACAGCGGCCCCATGGCCAGCAGCAGCAGCTCCATGCCGACCATGGTCCGCACCGCCAGCCGCCGGGACGGCAGGCGCGCGGCGAACGACATCGCGTAGATCGTGTAGACGCTCCAGCCGACGTTGAACCGCGACAGCGCCACCCCGATGCAGAAGATCGCCAGCACGTGCCACAGGGTGGGACGCCCGCGCCGGACCCAGATCCAGTAGAACAGGCCCACGAACGCCGCCATGCCGGCGACCGAGGCGACGATCTCCAAGGTCCCTGGCCGCCGGAACAGCCAGGCGATGAAGTAGAACGGCAGGTACGACAGGAAGATCAGGCTCCAGCGGCGGCGGTTCAGGCCATCCGCCAGCGGCGCGCTGTTCGCCTCGTCCTTGCTTCGACTCGTGGTCGCCGGGTCCATGGGGGCGATGTCGCGCGCCAGGCTCGTCAGGGTCAAGCCGCCTGCCTCCGCCAGGCTGCCCAGGTGCCGGCCACGGCGGCCAGGCTGATCGCGGCCAGGACCATCACGTGGCGCTGGACGTCGGCCATCGGCGTCATGCCCGACAGCATCATCGACAATCGGCCCAGGTGGTACGACGGCGTCAACTCGGCGAGCTTGACGATCCAGCCCGGCATCAGGTCCAACGGCACCCACAAGCCGCCGAACAGGCAGAAGCTGAGGAACAGCAGATTGGCGACGGCGGTCGCTCCCTGAGAGCCCAGGCGCAGGCCGATGTTTAGGCCGATCAGGGCGAAGGGAATGGCCGAGGCCAGCCCCAGCCCCAGGGTCGCGGCCCAGCGCCAGGGGACCATCACCACCCCACCGAACCAGGCCAGCACGCCCAGCAGGCCGATGGCGGTGGCGACCAGGGCCAGGGCCGCGACCAGGCGTCCGGCCAGGTAGCCGCCGGCCGGCAGCGGGGCGATCTGCTTCAGCTCGATCAGCTTGGCCTCGCGCTCGGCCGCGACGGCCGCGCCGAAGCCAAACATGGCCGGCGCGATGGCGGCGAAGATCACGTAGTTGGCCAGCATGACATGCGCGATCTCCTCGCGCCCCTTGCTGAGGCCCAGGCCGATGACGCCATAGAACAGCAGCGGCAGGGCCAGGCTGGGGATCAGGAACTGCGGGGTGCGCCAGGTCGAAACGATCTGGGCGCGGGCTTCACGGGCGTAGACGGCGAGCGTGTGCATCTCAGGCGACCTCGGCTTGACGGGGTTGGCCAGGCGCGCCGGCCTGGACGAGACGGGTGACGGCGTCCTCCAGCGAGGCCCCGGCGACGGTCAGGTCGTCGACGGTCTCGTCGCGAACCAGAAGTTCGCGAAGGGTGGCCGGGGCGGACGTGGTCAGCAGCGTGATCCTGCCGCCGTCGCGGCTGACGCCCGTGACCCGCGCCAGGCCCGCCAGCTCGGCGTCGGATAGGCGCGTGCGGCAGCGGATGGCGACGCCGGAGACCCGGGCCTTGATCGCCTCGGGCGAGCCGTCGGCGATGACCTGGCCGTGGTCGATGACGACGATGCGGTCGGCCAGGGCCTCGGCCTCGTCCAGATGGTGGGTGGTCAGTAGCACCGCGCAACCGCGAGCGATCTCGGCGCGGACGGCGGTCCACAGACCGCGACGGGCGTCGATGTCCATGCCGGTGGTGGGTTCGTCCAGCACCAGGAAGTCCGGACGGCCGGCGATGGCCAGGGAGAACTGCACGCGGCGCTGCTGGCCGCCCGACAGCGCCCCGCAACGGCGGCGCTCCAGGCCGTCGAGGCCGGCCAGGCGGACGATCTCGTCCAGCGGACGCGGCGTCTTGTAGTAGCCCCGGAAAAGATCGACCTGCTCGCGGACGGTCAGGGTGCGCGGCAGGCCCGCCTCCTGCAGCATGACGCCCATGCGGCCCCGGCCGGCGATGTCGCGCGGATCGCCGCCGAACAGCGCGGCCTCGCCGGCGTCCGGCCGCAGGCGGCCGGTCAGCAGGGCGACACTGGTGCTCTTGCCCGCGCCGTTCGGTCCCAGCAGGGCCACGCACTGGCCGGGGCGGATGATCAGGTCCAGGCCGTTCAGGGCCAGGGTCGCGCCTCGGCGTTTGACCGCCTTGGACAGCGCCGCGACGGGCAATGGCAGATCTGGCGGCGCGGGATTGGATGACATGGTTGGCTCCCTCGATGTGGAGCCAACATGACCACCTGCCCGGTGGCGCATCAGTGCCGGGCGTCATCGGCCCGACATGACAAACGTCACCCCCGGTGTCAGGCCGCCGCGTTCCAGGCCTTGGTCATCAGGGTGACCGGCGAGAAGTCCCCGAATTCCCAGCGCAGCGGCAGAGCCGCCGCGCGGCGCCAGGCCCTTTCTGGCTTGAACCGCCACTGGCGCTGGACGCCTTCGGGCCAAGACTGGCCGGTCGGCGGATCCCAATCGATCTCCACCCGTCCTTGCAGGTGCAGCAGATCGCCGGTGTCGAAGTCGACGAACAGCAGCGCCGCGCGCGGGTCGGCCACAAGATTGCCCAGCGTGTTGAAGAACCGGTTGCCGCGGAAGTCCGGCACGACCAGCTCGCCGCCCACGACCTTGACGAACCCCGGCAGCCCGCCTCGGTGCGAGATGTCGACACCGCCATTCTCCACGCCCGCCGCGCCCGACGCCGTGGCGACGAAGAAGGTGTCGGCGTCGGCGATCTGGACCAGGACCTCAGGCGCGTCGACGGCGACCGTCTCGGCCTGAACCGTGGACGCCGGCGCGCTCTCGACGGCGCGGGTCTGGATGTATTGCGGGCAGTTGCCGAAGCTTTGCAGCACGTTGAGGCGCAGACCCCCGGCGTCGGCGGTCTCGATCACCCCGTTGGCGCGGTTGCGGCGGCGGGTCGCGAAGTCCAGGCCCAGCGCGCCGAACGGTCGGCCGGCGCGAAAGGACTCATGACCCGGCTCGCCCTCGCGCGGCGTCGCCGAGATCATCAGTGTCGTCGGGTCTGGGCTGGAGATGAACCCCGGCTGGCCCGTCAGCACCGTGGCCACCGGCCACCCCGCCTCGTCCACCGTGGCGATGAACAGATACGGCAGCAGCCCGAAGAAGTCCCGATGCTGGTCGGGCATGAACGGCCGGATGCCGGTCATGCCGGGCGCGTGCAGGCCCGCCCGCGCCTGGGCGGCCAGTTCGCCGCCATGGAATGGCTGGTCCATCTCAGACCCCCTCGTATTCGGCGGCCCTCGCCTGGGCGAGCTGGACGAAGTCCGGCATGGGCTGGAACCATGGCTGGGCCTCGACCCGCGCCAGCCAGGCCCGCACGTTCGGATAGGGATCAAGCGACACCCCGCCTTCCGGCGCATGGGCGACATAGCTGTAACAGGCCAGGTCCGCGAGCGTGACATAGTCGGCGGCCAGGAAGGTCCTATCCGCCAGATGGTCGTCCATGAAGATCAGGACCCGGGCGGCGATCCGCGCGGCGCGCGCCGGATCGTCGGGCAGGCCGAACAGGGCGATCATCCGCGCCACCGCCGGGCCGTGCATGACCTCGCCGGCCGCGATCGACAGCCAGCGCTGCACCGAGGCCGCCGCCGCCGGCTCCTGCGGCAGCCACGGCCCGTCCGGGGCGTAGCGGCGGGCCAGGTAGACAAGGATGGCGTTGCTGTCGGCCAGGGTCAGGTCGCCGTCCTGCAGCACCGGGATCTGGCCCAGCGGATTGCGGGCCAGGAAGGCTGGCGAGGCGCGGACGTCCTTCGGCGCATCCGCGAACACGTGGCGCAGGCCCAGGGCGTTCAGCATCAGGGCCACTCGGTGGGTGTGCCCGGACAGGCTCGTGCCGTGCAGGACAATGGCGGCCATGGCGGATCTCCGACGCTTCGAGACGCACGCATATTGGCCATTGCGCCCGCCGCAATGAATTGAGCAAATCCGCAATATATTTTTCCAATTTACGGAATTCCGAATGGATCGCCTCGACGAGCTCTCCCTGCTGGTGGCGGTGATCGACGCGGGAGGCCTGGCCGCGGCGGGACGGCGGCTGCGGCGTTCGCCCGCCGCCATGACCCGCGCCCTGGCGGCGCTGGAGGAACGCGCCGGCGCGCGACTGATCGAGCGGACCACCCGACGCCTGGCCCCGACCGAGGCCGGCCGCGAACTGGCCGACCGGGCCCGCCGCCTATTGGCCGATTACGAGGCGGCTCTGGAAACCTCCGCGCCCGACGCCGTGCGCGGCCTGCTGCGCGTCACCGGTCCCACGGTGTTCGGCGGCCGCCACCTGGCGCCGATAGTCAACGCCTTCCTGGACCAGCATCCCGACGTTCGGGCCGACGTCACCCTGCATGACCGCAATCTGGACCTGATCGACTCCGAACTGCATGTGGCGCTGCGGATCGGCGCGCTGGCCGACTCCAGCCTGGTGTCGCGGCGGGTCGGCGCCATACGCCGGGTCACCATCGCCTCGCCCGACTATCTGGCCCGGTTCGGCGAGCCGAAGACGCCGGCCGATCTCGCGCGCCACCAGACCGTCCTGACCACGGCGGTCTCGGCCACGCCGGAGTGGCGGTTCGAAGCCGGCGGCCGGCCCCGCGCCGTGCGGCTGGATCCGCGCCTGCGGGTCAACGATGTCGAGGCCGCCCTGGCCGCCGTGCTAGCGGGCCAGGGGATCGGCCGCGCCCTCTCCTATCAGGTGGCCGACGAGCTGGCGGCCGGACGACTGGTCCGCCTGCTGCCCGATTTCGAGCCGCCGCCGCTCCCCGTCCAGCTTCTGACCGCCGGCGGCCGCTTCATGGCGCCGCTGGTGCGGGCGTTCCTCGATTTCGCCGCGCCCCGACTGGAACGTTTGGCCGTCCTGCGCGAGACCTGACCCAGCTTCGTTTCCTCGGAGCCCCCGCGCCCGCTCGGCGTTGATGCCTCGCGTAACAACGAGGCAGCGTCATGAGCAGCTCTTCCTTCCGGCGGGACACGATCACCCGGCCGATCTTCCAATGGGCCAAGGGCGTGCTGCCCGCCCTGTCGGAAACCGAGCGCGACGCCATCGAGGCCGGCGACACCTGGTGGGACGCGGCGCTGTTCACCGGTGACCCCGACTGGGACGAACTGCTCGCCTTCCCCAAGCCGACGCTGACGCCCGACGAGAAGGCCTTCATGGACGGCCCGGTCGAGACCCTGTGCGCGATGCTCGACGACTGGCGCATGACCTGGGAGACCCGCGACCTGCCGCCCGAGGCGTGGGACTTCCTCAAGCGCGAGAAGTTCTTCGGCATGATCATCCCGAAGGAGCATGGCGGCTTGGGCTTCTCGCACCTGGGTCATGCCGAGATCGTCCGCAAGATCGCCACTCGCTCGACCTCGGCGGCGGTGACGGCGATGGTGCCCAACTCCCTGGGCCCGGGTGAACTGATCCTGCGCTTCGGCACGAAGGAACAGCAGGACTACTGGCTGCCGCGCCTGGCCGACGGGCGCGAGATCCCGGCCTTCGGCCTGACCAGCCCCGAGGCCGGCTCCGACGCCTCGGCGATGAGCGACGAGGGCGTGGTCTGCCGGGGAACATGGAAGGGCGAACAGGTCCTGGGCGTGCGCCTGAACTGGCACAAGCGTTACATCACCCTGGGGCCGGTCTGCACGGTGCTGGGCCTGGCCTTCAAGCTGCGCGATCCCGACGGCCTGCTGGGCGGCGACGAGGACGTCGGCATCACCTGCGCCCTGGTCCCGACCGATACGCCAGGCGTCAGCATCGGCCGCCGCCACCTGCCGGCCTTCCAGACCTTCCAGAACGGACCGAACTGGGGCGAGGACGTCTTCATCCCGTTGGACCTGATCATCGGCGGCGCCGAGCGGGCCGGCCAGGGCTGGAAGATGCTGATGACTGCCCTGGCGGCCGGGCGCGGCATCTCCCTGCCCGCCATGTCCGGCGCGGCGGCGGCCTACAGCGCCTTGACGACCGGCGCCTACGCCCGCGTGCGTCAGCAGTTTGGCATCGCCATCGGCAAGTTCGAGGGCGTGCAGGAGCGCCTGGCCCGCATCGCGGGCAACGCCTACCTGGTCGACGGCGCGCGGCGGCTGACCTGCGCCGGCCTGGACATGGGCAAGCATCCCTCGGTGATCTCGGCCCTGCTGAAGTCCGGCGCGACCGAGCGGATGCGGGTGGTCGTCAACGACGCCATGGATGTCCACGGCGGCAAGGCGATCATGGAGGGTCCGCGCAACTACATGGGCAGCCAGTACCGCGCCGTGCCGGTCGGAATCACGGTCGAGGGGGCCAACATCCTGACCCGCAGCCTGATGGTGTTCGGCCAGGGCGCGATCCGGGCGCATCCGTACATGCTGCGCGAGATCCTGGCCCTGGGCGAAACCGACGAGTCCAAGGGCCTGGCCGATTTCGACGCGGCCTTCTGGGAGCATGTCGCCCATGCCCTGCGCAACGGGATCAAGGCCACGGCCCGCGCCTGGACGAACGGCGCCCTGTCGCCCGCGCCGGACGCCGGCCGCGCCAGCCGGTTCTACCGCCAGCTGGGCCGATACAGCGCCGCCTTCGCCCTGACCTCGGACATCGCCCTCCTGACCCTGGGCGGCGCGTTGAAGCGCAAGGAGATGCTGTCGGCCCGCCTCGGCGACATCCTCTCCGAGATGTACTTCCTGTCCGGCGCGCTGAAGCGCTGGGAGGACGAAGGCCGGCAGGACGCCGACTTCCCGCTGCTGGACTGGTGCGCCCAGACGGCCTTCGCGACGATCGAACAGCGCTTCGACGAGATCTTCGCCAATCTGCCCAACCGCCTGGCCGGCTGGCTGCTGCGGGCGGCGGTCCTGCCGTTCGGGGTGCGCCGTCGGGGGCGCCGGACCGCGTCACCCGCGCCTGCGCCGACCTGATCCTGCATCCCTCGCCCACCCGCGACCGCCTGGTCGAGGGCGTCTATGTCGGCGGCGAGGACGAGGCGATCGGCCAGCTGATCGACGCCTTCGAGCGCGTGGTCGCCACCCAGCCGATCCACGACCGCCTCAAGGATCAGGGCGTCCGGAGCTGGAAGGAAGGCCTGGACAAGGGATTGCTCACGCCCGAAGAGACCAGCGCCCTGGCCGCCGCCGACGAGGCCATCGCCAAGGTCATCGCGGTCGATGACTTCGCGGCCGAGGAGCTCGTCACCCGCGACGCCACGCCCATCCAGCCGCGCGCGCCGGCCAAACCGGCTCGCGCGGCGGCGACCGCCGAACCGCGGATCGACCGCGAACCGCGCGCGTTCGGCGACGAAACGCCCTACCCCGCCTGACAAACACTGCCTTGGAGCCAGCGCTCGGCCCGCTGTAGAACAGCGGTACGGCGCTGAGTCTCCGGAAGGTCGGTGGGTCCATGCATACGCAGAGAATTCTGGTCACGGGCGGGGCGGGCTTCGTCGGCTCGCATCTTTGCGATCGCCTGCTGGAGTCCGGCGCCGAAGTCCTATGCGTGGACAACTACTACACCGGCTCGCGCCTGAACGTGGCCCGGAACCTCTCCAATCCGCGCTTCGAGCTGCTGCGGCATGACGTGACCATGCCGCTGTATGTCGAGGTCGACCAGATCTACAACCTGGCCTGCCCGGCCAGCCCGGTGCACTACCAGTTCGACCCGGTGCAGACGACCAAGACCAGCGTCCACGGGGCCATCAACATGCTGGGCCTGGCCAAGCGCGTGAAGGCCAAGATCCTGCAGGCCTCGACCTCGGAGGTGTACGGCGACCCGACGATCCACCCACAGGTCGAGAGCTACTGGGGCAACGTCAATCCGATCGGCATCCGCTCGTGCTACGATGAGGGCAAGCGCTGCGCCGAGACCCTGTTCTTCGACTACTGGCGTCAGCACAAGCTGCGCATCAAGGTGGCCCGGATCTTCAATACCTATGGCCCGCGCATGCACCCGAACGACGGGCGCGTGGTGTCGAACTTCATCGTCCAGGCCCTGAAGGGTGAGGACATCACCCTATATGGCGACGGCAACCAGACGCGCTCGTTCTGCTATGTCGACGACCTGGTCGACGGCCTGACCCGGCTGATGAACACCGGCGACGACGTCACCGGCCCGATCAACCTGGGCAACCCGGTCGAGTTCACGATGCGGCAGCTGGCCGAGCTGGTGCTGGAGCTGACCGGCGGCAAGTCGGCGCTCGTCCACCGCCCCCTGCCCTCCGACGACCCGCGCCAGCGCCAGCCCGACATCACGCTGGCCAAGCAGCACCTGGACTGGACGCCGACCGCGCCGCTGAAGGTCGGGCTGATGAAGACGATCGAGTATTTCGACGATCTGCTGAAGGTCGCCTAGCCCTTCGGTCGGCTGCGGGGTGACAAACGTCACCCCGAACGCGTGACCCCCGGCACTGCACCGCTTCGAGTCGCTCCGGCAGGTTCCTCGTCAACAGAGGAGACCTTCCATGACCTTCCCGACCCGCCGCGTCGCCCTGCTGGCCGCCACGGGCCTGGCCGCGATCAGCGCCGCCGCCAACGCCCAGACGGCGACGACCTCTTCCGCTCCGGCCAAGAAGGAGCAGTCCACCCAGGTGCAGGGCGTCACCGTCACCGCGCCGGGCGCGCAGGACATCAAGACCTCGATCGACCGTCGCAGCTACAGCCTGGGCAAGGACCTGCAGGCCACGACCGGCTCGGTGGCCGACGTGCTGCGCAACGTCCCCTCGGTGCAGGTCGACGTGCAGGGCAATGTCAGCCTGCGCGGCGACAGCAACGTCACCATCATGATCGACGGCAAGCCCTCGGGTATGTTCAAGGGCGAGAACCGGGGTCAGGTCCTGCAGCAGATCCCCGCCAGCCAGTTCGAACGGGTCGAGGTGATGACCAACCCGTCGGCCGCCTTCAGCCCCGAGGGCACGGCCGGGATCATCAATCTGATCACCAAGCAGCAACGCGGCGTCGGCACGACCGGCTCGGTCCGCGCCAACATCGGCACCGGCGGGCGCAAGAACGGCAGCGTCACCCTGGCCCGCAACACCAAGCGCCTGACCCTGTCGGGCGACGCCGGCTGGCGGCGCGACAAGGCCAAGGGTGAGATCACCGACGACCGCCAGCGCCTGGACGCGCTCAGCGGCAAGTACGCGACCAGCCACCAGAAGATCGGCTTCACCAGCCGGGGCCAGTCGTACAACGCCCGCGCCGGCGTCGACTACGACCTGGACAAGCGGACCCGCCTCAGCGCCGAGGGCCGCTACAACCAGGTGATCTTCCGCTCGGACGCCGGCTCGGCCTACGAAGGCCAGGACATCAACGGGGCCCCCATCGCCCGCTTCCAGCGCGTGGGCGACGGCGAGATGAGGCGTTCGGTGGCCGGCCTGTCGGGCGATCTGCGCCGCAAGCTGGGCGGCGAGGACCACGAGTTCACGCTGCATACCAGTCTGGAGCGCACCCGCGACCGCCAGATCACCCTGGCCGACGCCTTCACCCAGCTGCCGACCGTCTCGAACTATGTCGAGCGCGTCCGCGTCGGCGACGAACTGATCCAGGGCCGCCTGAAGGCCGAGTACAAGAAGACCCTGGCCGGCGGCGCCAAGCTGGTCGCCGGCTACGAGCTGCAGGTGGACGACAACGACTACGACAACTACGGCGCCCGCGGCCCGAACCTGGGCGCGCTAAGCGTCGATCCGTCGCTGACCAATCAATTCAAGTACGACCAGACGGTCCACGCCGCCTATGTCACCTACAATCGCGCGTTCGGCGACTGGACGGTCATGCCGGGCCTGCGTGTGGAGGAAGTGACCATCGACACCAACCAGGTGACCTCAAACCTGAAGGACAGCTACGACTACCTGCGCGTCTATCCGTCGCTGCACGTGCAGTACAAGCTGGGTGACACCCGCCAGGTCAACGCCAGCTACAGCCGCCGCATCCAGCGCCCGGCGGCGGGCGACCTGAACCCGTATCGGATCTATCAGGACCCCTACAACTACCGTCAGGGCGACCCGCGCCTGAAGCCCCAGACCACGGACTCGTTCGAGGTCGCCTACCAGACGCGCAAGGGCTACAACTACTACCTCGGCACCCTCTATTGGCGCGAAGCGCGCGATGGCGTCACCGATGTGGTCCGCGACCTGGGCGGCGGCGTGCTGCTGACCACCAAGGCCAACCTCGCCAAGAGCCGCGCCGGCGGTCTGGAGCTGGTCGCCAACGCCCGGATCACGCCTAAGGTCTCGTACACGATCAGCGGCAGCGCCGCCTGGAACGAGATCGGCGCCACCGACTTGGGCTTCGCCGACAAGCGCTCGGCCTGGACGGTCTCCGGCTATGCGGCGTTGAACGTGCAGGCCACGCCCAAGGACTTCGTCCAGATCAGCGGCTTCGCCATCGGCAAGCGCCTGACGCCGCAGGGCTATCGCGAGCCGACGGGCATGCTGAACCTGGGCTATCGCCACAAGTTCAACGACCGCCTCTCGGGCGTCGTCACCGTCCAGGACGCGCTGAAGACCTTCGGCGACAAGCTGGTCATCGACACCGTCGCCCTGAAGGATCGCCGGACCATGGACCTGGACCTGCGGGCGATCTTCGTCGGCTTCACCTATGGCTTCGGCGGCCAGGGCGTCCTGAACCCACGCCGCCCGCGCGAGCCAGCCTTCGACTTCCAGCCGCCGGCGGGCGGTGTGGGCCCGATGTAGGTTCCGCTACGGTCTCCAACCCTTGAGCAGGTTGGAGACCGTGTAGGCCTTGGCCTGCCCGGCGGGCAGTTGGCGGCGACGGCCGGACGGCCTGCCCGCCCCCGGCCCTCGACTGGCGTATTCGAACAGGCGCGCGTCCTCGGGCTGGTACATGGCCCGACGCCCGCCCTTCAGATTGTAGTGCATCGGGTACCAGCCCTCGGGGACGATGTGGTCGTCCATCCAGCAGCGCACGAAAGCGGCGTGGCCCACCGCGTCCGGATTGCCGTAGCGGCCGTCCGGGAAGGTCATGGTGTGTCGCCACGGCCGCCCCAGCGCCATCGTGTGCCGGGGCATGTCCGGGTCCCGCGTCAAGCGGCAATCCAGGAAGACCAGACCGTAGGGCTGGCGGCGGTCGGTGTCGGGGGCGGCGATGAAGCCGTGGAAGTCCTTGCCCGGCCGGGTGCGCGAGCGGATCTCGCAGCGGTCGAACACCGCCACGCCCCGGCCGTAGATGAAGTCGACGCAACCGCTGATGAAGCAATTGCGGAACAGGCTGCGGCCGGCGTCGGTGAACAGGGTGTCCTGCCAGCCGGTCAGGGCCACGTCCTCGAAATAGGCGCGGTCGCTGCCCTCGCCCAGCTTCAGCGCCGTGGCCTGGGCCCCGCTGGCGCCGGTGCGGTCGTAGTCGACCTCGGCCGGCATGTTGTGCGGATAGTCGAAGTCGTTGGCGATGGTCAGGCGCTCGGCGCGGAAGCCCGGCGCCAGCACGGTCATGGTGGCGATCTCGGACGGACCGCCCGGCCGGTTGCGCCCTGCGGCGTACTCGTTGAACACGATCACGCTGGCCGCCCGGCCCTCACCCACCAGGTGGACGTTGGGCTTGGTCACCGTCACCTGCTCGCGCCAGGTCCCCTTGGGCACAAGGATGCGGAAGGGCTTGTCGCCGGACGCCGGCGCGGCGGCCAGGGCCTCGCCCAGGGTGGCGAAGCTGCGCGCGGCGCGGGGGTCGGGCTTGTCGGAGAGAACGGCGTCAAAGGCGGCGGGCTTGGCGAAGGCCGGCGCGGCCGTCAGGCCCGCGAGGCCGGCCAGCACCACCGATCGGCGATCGGGAAATCTGGACATCGGGAGCCTGTAAAGAGAAGCGGCGCGGCCCCGAAGAACCGCGCCGACTGTTGTCTTAGAAGGTGTAGCGGAAGCCGGCGAAGAACTCGCGGCCGGTCTCGTGGTAGAACGACACCAGCTGGCTGCTGTCGTAGTACTGATCCTGGACCTCGTTGGTCAGGTTCACGGCCTCGAAGGTAAAGGCCAGGTTCTTGTTCAGGGTGTAGGTCAGCGAGGCGTCGAAGTTCAGCGTCGCCTTGGTGCCTTCCACGTCCGAGCCGTTGCGGCCTGGGATCTGCGTCAGGTACTTGCTGCGATAGGCCGCCGAGACGCGGCTGCTGATCTTCTTGTTCTCGAAGTAGAGCGTGGCGTTGTAGCTGTTCTTCGACAGGTTGGTCAGCGGGCCGACGGCCGCCACCACACCGGTCGACGACAGATAGGTCACGTTCGACGTCACGTGGGTGTAGTTGCCCAGGAAGCCGAACTTGTCGAACGGCGCTGGCAGGAAGGTGAACGGCTGCTGGTAGTTGATCTCGAAGCCCTTCAGCGGACCGCCCGGCGTGTTCACCGAGGTGCTGAACTGCCAGACCGGCAGGCTGGGCGAGCAGCCGGGCGTGCTGCCACAGGCCGCGACCGCGGCGCTGTCCGGCAGGCCGAAGGGGTTCTTGTCGAAGGTCGACAGCGGCGACGTATAGCTCTGAACGAAGGTCGAGATGTCCTTGTAGAAGTAGGCGAAGGACAGCAGCGCCCCGGGCTGGAAGTACCATTCGATCGCCGCGTCGGCGGTCTTGGCGCGGTACGGATCCAGGAACGGGTTGCCGGAGGTGACCGTCTTGTTGCTGCCCGTGCTGATGTTCACGCCCGGCGTCAGCGAGCCCAGGTTCGGACGCGACATCACCTTGGCCGCGCCGAAGCGCAGCAGCAGATCCTCGGTCGGTTCGACGACCACGTTCATGGCCGGCAGGACGTCGGTATAGGAGCGCGAGGCGGTCGTGGCCGAGATCGTTTGGTAGTTCACGCCGCTGACCGTCGAGGGCACCACGCCGTAACCGAGCGCCTTCTGGCGGGTCTGGACGTAGCGCACGCCCAGGTCGCCGCGGACCGGCACGCCGCCGACGTCGAATTTGAAGTCGCCCTGCACGTAGCCCGTCGTGTCCCACTCGTCGATCGAGTAGTTGCTGCCCAGGCTGGGCTCGCGGCCCAGGTTGTAGATGCCGCAGCCGGCGGTGAAGCACGAATTGCCGAACGGGCTGGTCCACACCGTGCCCGGCGTCGTGGTGACCATCTTACCGTAGTTGACGTCGTCCATGTGCAGGGTGGCGATCGCCTTCTGCAGGTCCGGCGTGATCCACGAGGTGACGTTGCCGGCCGGGAGGCTCAGGCTCGAGAAGTCGATCGTCTGGGCGTAGGACGAGCGCGGGATGGCGCGCAGTTCGGCCGAGCTGATCGGGTTGATGTTGGCCGTCGTGCCGTTCGAGCGGGCGAAGGCGGTGCTGTCGGTGCCATAGGCCTTGTACGACAGGCCGCCCTTGACCTTCAGATTGTCGTTGAAGTCGTAGGCGACGTCGAACTGGGCGGTCTTGTAGCTGTTGTCGACGAAGCCCTGGACCATGCGGATCTCGGCCAGGGTCCAGGCGTCGGCGTTGGTGGTGTCGCCCGTGCCGTACTTGATGACCGGATACGCATCGCCGCCGCTGTAGTCCCAGCTGTAGCCCTGGACGTTGTACTGGTCCCACTGGACCGTATTCTGCACCGGGTTCGAGAAGGTCGACTTCGAGAAGCCGAGCACGCCCTTGACCTTCAGCTTGTCGGTCAACTCGTGCTCGCCCGTCAGGGTGAACTGGCGGAACTCGGTCTTCAGCTTGTCGAACCGCTGCTCGGTCTTCAGGTCGACGTTGTTCAGCGTCGCCTTGGTCATGACCGGGAAGTTCGAGCGCGGGGTGGCGATCGTGTAGTCGATCACGTCCACCTGGTTGATGCCGCACGAGGCCGGCGAGCTGGCCGTACAGGCGCCGGCCGTCTGGGGCGTGAAGGTCTCCAGGAAGTCCTCGTTCCTCTGACCCTTGAACTGGGCGTACAGCGCGTCGAAGGAGACCGTGGTCTTGTCGTCCGGCTGCCACTGCAGCGAGCCCGTCATGCCCAGGCGGTCCTGCTTGTTGCGGTACCAGTCGAAGCGCGGAATGCGCGGATGGACCGCGCCATTGGCCTCGGCGCAGGCGGCGGCGTTGGTGGCGCAGGTCACGCCCTTCACGCTTCGGAAGCCCGGCGAGGTGGCCGTGCCCGTCTGCCAACGCACGGTGCTCGTGCCCTCGTCCAGCAGGTCGCGCTTGGAATAGGCCACCGAGAACAGGGCGCCGATGGTGTCGTCACGCCAGGTGTTGGAGATCAGGGCGGCGACGCGCGGCGACGCCTTCTCAGCCTGGTCGTTGTAGCCCATCTTGCCCGACACCGCGAAGTTGAAGCCGCGCTTGTCGAACGGGTGGGCGGTGTTCAGGTCGACGGTCGCGCCCAGCGACCCCTCTTCCGTCTCGGCCGAGGCGGTCTTCTGCACGGTGATGCGGTTGAAGAGGTCCGAGGCGAAGACGTTGAAGTCGAACGAACGGCTGCGGTTGGTGCCGCCTGAGGCGTCGGTGCCGCCCGAGGTGGTCAGGGCTTCCATGCCGTTGATGCGCACGCGGGTGAACTGGGCCCCCAGGCCGCGGACCGAGATCTGGCGGCCTTCGCCGGCGTCACGCGAGATGGCGACGCCCGGGATGCGCTGGATGGATTCCGAGAGGTTCAGGTCCGGGAACTTGGCCATGTCCTCGGCGTAGATCGCGTCGACCGCCGCGGCCGAGGAGCGCTTGACGTTCAGCGCCTGCGCCAGGCTGTTGCGGAAACCGGTGACGACCACCGCCTCGACGGTGTCGTCGCTGGCCGGCGGCGCGGCCTGCTGGGCGCTGGCGGCGCCGGCGGACATGATCGAGATCGAGGCGGCCGCTCCGCAGAGCAGGCGGGCGCGCAGACGGAAATCTTCCGAAGAAGCCATTCTCATTCCCTCCCTGTGCGGTGTTCTTATGACACCGGTATCAATTGCTCACATGCTGCGTTTTCTTTCCATTTTTTGCAAGCCACTGTTGGTGAGACGTCCTGACGCGGCCTTTGACGAAAACCGTTGATTCAAAGGGCTCAGCGGCAAAAAGCGGAATGAATACGGGGTCCAAGCGGCTGAGCCGTCGTCGCGCCCTGAGCGAAGGCGCGGTCGCTTTTTCAACCCTTCCTTGCCGAAATGCGGCGCCTTTTTGTCCCAGGCGCGTTTTCCGAGTCGATCCATTCAGCGTGATCGCAGGGTGTGATGCGCAGGTTTCGGTTCGAGATTGTCTCGCCTGAACACTTCCCCGACCCGGAAGGCGCGCTGCTTGGCGACCTCGAGGAAGCCCGGCGCGAGGCTTTGAGATTGGGCGCCGCCCTCATCCGCGACTATCCCGAGGCGTTCGCCAAGCCGGGCCCCTGGCTGATGACCATCCTGGACGAGGCGGGCCATGTCCTGGCCGAGGTCGACCTAGGGCCGCGGACGCGGTCGCCCCTTCACCTCGTTGGCGCGCAACGCGCCCCGCTCCAGTCGGACGATGGTCTTGGGTCTTTGGCCTTCGACGGCGGCCAGCCTTATCTGCGTCAGCGACCGGGCAAGAAGGAGCGATAGCGTATCCAGATCCTGGCGCGAGAACCCCGCGAACACGCTGTCATGCACCGGCGCGAGGCTGATCAGCACCGCATCCACCAGGGCCTTGCCGAGCGGCGTCAGATCCACCACCACCAGGCGGCGGTCCTCGGCCGGCGTCCGGCGATCGACATGGCCAGAGGCGACGAGGCCATCGATGGTGCGGGTCAGGGTCGTTCGGTCGGCGCCGATCGCGGCCGCCAAACCGGTCATCGACGACAGGCCCTCCTTGTAGAGAGCGTCCAGCACCAGCCACTGACCGAAGACGATCCCGTGTCGGCTCAACCGATCGCCGACCAGCAGGCGGCGGGCCTGTTCGGTTTGGAAAAGCAGTCGGTTCAGGTCGTCGATGTCGAGCGGCAAAAGTCGGTTCCGGCGTCTCCAGACAGACTTTCAACGCAGAAACGGGGCTTTCAGATGACGATGTTCCGTCAGTTTTTCGGCCACGTTGCCAAGGCGCCATAAAAGAAGCCTCCCTCGCGAGGCGGCGCCTCACGATCAGCCTTGGATGACGCTCCACCCCACCATCGCGATCACCAGCCAGCCGCCCAACAGGCAGCCCGCGAAGTTTCGGATCAGCCAACCCCTGGTCTTGTGCAACGCCAGCATGCAACGCCCCTCAACGCACTTGTTCGTACGCTGCCAACTGATTCTATCCACAGGCAAGCATCTCGATGTTTCGAGGCTCGTCGTTTCGAGGCTCGTCGGCGGCCTGTCCCCGCATCAAGCCAAATTCTGTATCGGTCCATAGCGCCTTTGGCTTAGACCCCGCCCCACGCCCTCTCTACCGTGATGGTCAACAAGCGGCCTCCCGGAAAGACCCGAGACGAGGCCGCCGCTCGGAGAGGACTTCATGAGCCGAATGTCGCCGACGGAAATGGCCCGCCAACTCGGCGGCGGCCTGCTGTCGTTCCCCGTCACCCATTTCGACGCCAACCACCAGTTCCTGGAAGGCCCCTACCGCGAACATTGCGGCTGGATGCTGGAACGCGATCTGGCCGGCCTGTTCGCCGCCGGCGGCACGGGCGAGTTCTTCTCGCTGCGCCCCGAGGAAGTCGGCCAGGTGGTCCGCGCCGCAGTCGCGCAGACCGCTGGCAAGATCCCGGTCATCGCCGGCTGCGGCTACGGCACGGCCATCGCCACCGACCTGGCGCGTGACGCCGAGGCCGCCGGCGCCGACGGCGTGCTGCTGCTGCCGCCCTACCTGACCAACGCCATGCAAGAAGGCCTGCTCGGCCACATCGAGGCGGTCTGCAAGTCCACCAAGCTGGGCGTCATCGTCTACAACCGCGACAACGCCATCATCAACGAGGACACCCTCGAGAAGCTGTGCGAGCGCAACCCGAACCTCGTCGGCTTCAAGGACGGCGTCGGCGACCTGGAGCTGATGATGCGGGTCTATGCCCGCATGGGCGACCGCCTGACCTATATCGGCGGCCTGCCGACGGCCGAGACCTTCGCCCTGCCCTATCTGGAGATGGGCGTGACGACCTACTCGTCGGCGATCTTCAACTTCATGCCGGAGTGGGCGCTGGACTTCTACAAGTCGGTGCGCGCCCGTGACCGCGAGGCGGTGATGACCGGCCTGCGCGACTTCGTGCTGCCCTACATCGCCCTGCGCAACAAGGGTAAGGGCTACGCCGTGTCGATCGTGAAGGCCGGCATGAAGGCCATCGGCCGCGACGCCGGTCCGGTGCGCCTGCCGCTGACCGAACTGACCCCCGCCGAGTTCGGCGAACTGCAGGGCCTGATCGCCCGCGTCGACGCCGGCGATCAACGCCGCGCGGCCAACGCCTAGCGATCTCGGGGTCGATGCTCACGACGCATCGACCTCGCCCGCGCCTTCGATGAACGCGTTCACGCCCCTGCCCGGCAAGAAGACGTTGGCGATCGGTCCGAACGAGCGTCTAGCTTCACGCCTTCAAGGTGTTGTCGACGGGCGCTTTCCGATGTTCGAACTGAGCCAGCTGCGCTGCTTCGTGGCCACGGCCGAGGAGCTGCATTTCGGGCGCGCCGCCCAGCGGCTGAACATGACCCAGCCTCCGCTGAGCCGGCAGGTCCAGCTGCTGGAGCGGATCCTGGGCGTCACCCTGCTGGACCGCACCAGCCGTTCGGTGCGCCTGACCCCCGCCGGCCGCGCCTTCCTGCTGGAGGCCCGCCGCATCCTTCGTCTGGCCGAGAGCGCGGCCCTGGCCACCCGCCGCATCGCCAGCGGCGAGGCCGGCCAGATCGCCATCGGCTTCACCGCCGCCTCGGGCTACAACTTCCTGCCGCGGCTGGTGATCCTGTCGAAGGCCCGCCTGCCAAACGCCGACCTGACCCTGCGCGAGATGGTCACCCGCGAGCAGGTCGAGGCCCTGCTGACCGGCCGCATCGACATCGGCCTAGTCCGCCCGCCGATGGAGCGGGCCGAGTTCGCCACCGCCCGCGTCTTGTCCGAGCCGCTGGTCGCGGCCCTGCCCACCGGCGACGCGCGCCTGGCCAAGGCCTCGCTGACCCTGGCCGACTTCGACGCCGCTCCGCTGATTATGTATTCGCCCGAGGGCGCGGGCTATTTCTACAACATGCTGACGACCCTGTTCGACGCCAACGGCGTGACTCCGAACTACGTCCAGCATGTCACCCAGATCCACTCGATGCTGGCCCTGGTCCATGCCGGCCTGGGCGCGGCGATCGTGCCCGAGGCGGCCATGAGCCTGCACTTCGACGACGTGCAGTTCCGGCCCGTGGCGACCACGCCCGATCGGCCGGTCGAGCTCTACATGGCCTGGCGCAAGGACAACGAGAGCCCGATCCTGCAGACCTTCATCGACCTATGCCTGGCCGAGGCCTCGCCGACGGAGCCGGGCGCGCGCTGAGGCGCGGCGTCTCTCCCTCTCGGCGGGCCCTGGCCCAACGACGACAAGACTTGGGAGAGACAAAATGACCCTCGATCGCCGCGCCGTACTGGCGGCAGCCGCCGCGCTTTCCGTCGCCCCGAGGGTCAACGCCGCCGGCCGCGCCGCGCCAGTCGCCACGACCACCGCCGGCCGAGTGCGCGGCGCCGACGTCGACGGGATCAAGGTGTTCAAGGGCGTCCGCTACGGCGCCGACACGGCCCCGCGCCGCTTCCAGCCGGCGCAGGCCGCCCAGCCGTGGAAGGGGATCGCCGACGCCCTCGCCTACGGTCCGGCCAGCCCGCAGAGCAAGATCGACGAAGGGACCAGCGAGGACTGTCTGTTCCTCAATGTCTGGACGCCTGGCCTGGCCGACGGGAAGGCGCGGCCGGTAATGTTCTATGTCCACGGCGGGGCCCACGCGAACGGCTCGGGCTCCAGCCCGCTGTACGACGGGACCTGGCTGGCCAAGACCTATGACGTCGTGGTGGTGACGGTGAACCATCGTCTCAACTGCTTCGGCTACGCCTACCTTGCGCGGCTGGGCGGGCCGGAGCTGGCCGACAGCGGCAATGTCGGCAATCTCGACCTGATCCTGGCCCTGCAGTGGGTGCGCGACAACATCGCCGCCTTCGGCGGTGATCCCGGCAATGTCATGACCTTCGGTCAGTCGGGCGGCGGGGCCAAGTGCGTCACCCTGATGGCCATGCCCAAGGCGGCGGGCCTCTACCACAAGGTCGCGACCATGAGCGGCCAGCACGTCACGGCCATGGGTCCGATCCACGCCACGATCCGCGCCCGCGCCTTCATGGAGAAGCTGGGCCTCAAGCCCGACCAGACCGAGGCCCTCAAGACCCTGCCCGCCGGCCAGTTGGTCGAGGCGCTGAAGATGCGCGACCCGCTGGAGCGCAAGGGCGGCATCGTCTTCTGGTCGGTCGTCGACCACGGCGTGCTGGCTCGTCACCCGTTCTATCCGGACGCCCCGCGCGAAAGCGGCCACATCCCGATGATCATCGGCAACACCCACGACGAGACCAAGGCCTTCCTGGGCGGGGATCCCAAGAACTTCGCCCTCACTTGGGAGGAACTGCCGGGCCGTATGGAGAACGAGCTCGTTTTGGACGTCGCGCCCGAGCACGTCATCGCCCGCTATCGCGAGCTCTATCCGAACTACAAACCGTCGGACGTGTTCTTCGCGGCGACGACGGCCGGCCGCTCGTGGCCGGGCCACCTGATCCAGGCCGAGCGGCGGGCCCAGATCGACGCGCCAGCCTGGATGTACCAGCTGGACTTCGGCGCCCAGACCGATCCGAAGATGGGCGCCTACCATAGCTACGACATCGCCCTGGTGTTCGGCACGCTGGGGGCCAAGGGCTCGATGACCGGGACGGGTCCGGCGGCCCAGAAGGTGCGCGATCAGATGAGCGCGGCCTTCGTCAACTTCGCGCGGACGGGCGACCCGAACGGCGCGGCGATCCCGGCGTGGGAGAAGTATACGCTGCCACGGCGGTCGACCCTGGTGATCAACGAGGCCTCGGCGATGGTGGATGATCCCCGCAAGGCGGAGCGCGAGCTGTTCGCGGTCGCGCCGTTCATGAAGGAAGGGACGTAGGCGCCTAGCGGAACCTCGCCCTTCGACAAGCTCAGGGTGAGCTTCCTATTGAACGGCCTCGAAAATAGTCCTCACCCTGAGCTTGTCGAAGGGCGAGGACGGCTCCTCGGCGCTACCGCGCCACCGCCACGGTCTTCGAGAACGCCGAGCTTGCGCCCGCCGCTGTCGTGCTGGTCGCGGTGATCGCCGAGTCGGCCGCCGCGCCTTCGACCTGGCCGGCGAAGATCGCATCGCCCAGGCCATCGGTCACAGCCTGAATCGATCCCAGATAGCGCTCGCCCTCCGAGGTTCCGGCTCTGCCGGCGAAGATCTCGACAGTGACCAAGCTGGCCGGCGGGCCTTGCAAAGCCCCCGTCACCGCCAGCTTTCCAGCGGCGGCGCGGACCGAGGTCAGACGGGGCGGCGCCAAGCCGAACTGCGGTTGCGCATGACAGTTGGCGGCGTCGTCCTGGTTCAGGCAGATCGTCGCCGCCCCGGCCTTGTCGAACACCACGCCCATGCCGCGCGAGCCCACGAAGCTGGCGTGTTCCAGGCCCGGCGGGCCGATCACGATGCCGCCGCGCGCCAGCTTGGGATCGCACGAGCCGCCGGCCGAGCAGCGCAAGATCGGCAGACCATTGCCGGCGATGCTGTTCTGGCTGATCCGGTTGGCCGCGACCTTGGCTTCCGGGCGCACGGCGATGCCGATCCCGTTGCCGCGGATCGTATTGCCCTCGACCATGTTGCCCGCGCCCGTCAGACTGATCCCGAAGGCGTTGCCCTCGAAGGTGTTGGCGCCGATGTAGTTGCGCGCGCCCCAGTTCGACTGCAGGCCGTCCGAATAGCGGACGAAGCGGTTGCGCACGACGGTGTTGTCGTTGCCCCACAGGATCTCGATCCCCTGCGAGGGCTCCAGATTGTCGGTCCCGCCGTCGAAGAGGTTGTCGGCGATCAGGTTGAAGGCCGCGCCGCGCGTCAGCTCCAGCCCGTCGCCGTTCTCCAGGAAGGTGTTGCGCAGGACCTTGTTGTCCAGGGTGGTGTTCGAGGTCGAGCCGCCCTTGCCGTCGTCGCCGCTAAGCATGACCCCCGCGCCGCCAATGTTGCGGACGATGCGGTTGTCGACGATCACCGCGTTGGCGGTGCGCAGGATCAGCACGCCGATGCAGAAGTTGCGGATCTCCAGGCCGCGCAGCGTCACGCCCTTGGTGTCGATGAGGGCGAAGCCGGGATTGCTGGCGGTGCGGACATTGGTCCCGTACTGGCCAGGGACCATGCCCGGGCAGGACTTGAGGTCGCGCGGCAGGTAGCCCGAACCATCGACGACGTTGTGGCCGCCCGAGCGCGCGAAGGCCTGACCCTCGATCGAGACGGGCCCCTTGATCGCCGGCAGGGCCGACTTCAGCACGATGGCGGGCGCGGCGATCTCGATGCGGTAGCGGCCAGGCTCGGCGTTGCTGGTCGCGATCGCCCAGCGCAACGAACCCTTCGCCTCGTCATCGGCCTCGCGGTCGACCAGCAACAACATGGTCTCGGCGCCCGTCGCGGCGGGACCGCCGGTGGCGACGGCCGCGATCGGCTTCGGGTCGGGCGTCTGCGCCAAGGCGAGCGCCAGGAAGGCCCAAGTACCGATCATCGACGTCTCCTTACGAAACTAGACCCGGTCCCAGGGGAAGCTCAGGGTCGGGGCGTTCGTATAGCGCTTCATCTTGAAGGTCAGCCGCGTTCCGGCGCCGGGCGCCAGACGCAGCGTGAACGCCGAGGAGCCGACCGGCGTCGCCGCCCCCTCGCCCAGCGCCACGCTCAGGATCTGGTGCTCGCCATAGGCGCCGCCCTGGACGGTCACGGTGCGCGCCGCGACCGGGTTGGTGTTGACCAAGGTCACCACTGTCTCGTCCTCGGAGAGCTTCTCGACCAGCGCCGCGACGTCGGGCGGAACGCCGGCGCGGCGGCGCTCGGGATCGAACCAGCGCAACCGGGCATAGCGCAGCGCCCCGCCCTGTGACGGCGAGGTCCCCGACCAGGCCGGGCGAGCGATGTTGATCCCCCCTTCCATCAGATGGATCAGGGCCGTCACGCTGGCCGGGTTGATGTCCAGGGTGGCGTCGGCCAGGCGGGTGTCGGGGGTGGTCTTGTCGTCGCGCTGGGCCTGGGCGCGGGCGCGGACCCGTTCCAGGTCCTTGCGCAGGGCCGCGACCGGATAATCAGGGTCCTTGCCTTCCAGGTACGAGACCCACGGATGGTCGGCGGCGCGGGCCCGGTCACTGGCCTTCTGCGACATGTACCAGATCTCGAGGCCGTTCAGCCGGTACTCGCCGGGCGCATAGCCGTACCAGCCCTTGGGGCCGTACATGCGCGGGGTCATGACCTTGCCGTCGACCGTTTTCTTCTGGGCGTTGATCACGTCGTTCTGGCGACGCCAGACGTCCAGATACTTGTCGTCGCCGGTCAGCAGATAGGCGTTGAGGAAGCCGACCACGGCGCGCGGCACGCGGTTGCGATCCTCGCGCTTGCCGGTCTGCGGCACCACGGGCGAAAAGCCCCAGCCATAGGTCCCGCTCCACCACTGACCCTTGGGTCCGCCGATCTTGCCGTCCAGGCCGATCTTGCTGGGCAGGACGTCGCCATTGGCCTTGGCCCGCTCGATCCAGGCGTCGACGTAACTCACGATCCAGTCGCGGTACTTCGGCTCGTGATCCAGCATGTAGGCGTTCAGAACCAGGCTGGTGGCCTGCAGGTTCAGCGGCGCGTCGCCGACCACGTCGCCGTATTCGTCGTAGTGATGCAGCGTCTCTTCGTAGGTGCTCTCGCCATGCTCCATGAAGAAGTGGGTCGGGTCGAACCGGTCGCCGGCCCAATCCAGCGGCGTGGCCGGACGCAGCATCGGCCCCTTGCTGCCGGTGATCATGCTGCGGATGATCTTCAGCTTGGGATCGTAGTTGGGGACCGCCTTGTCCTCGCCGGTATAGAAGCCCGAGAAACGCTTCACCCGAGCGCGATACGTGGGGTCGTTGGGGTCCGACAGGCCCAGCAGGTTGAACACCGACAGCCCCTCGGACAGGTGCTGCCAGTCGGTCATGACCGGGAATTCGCGGAAGTACATCCCCTCGCGGGCGAACGGCACGTCCTTGGTCTTGGCCGCCGTGTACTGGGCGACATTGCCGTCGAAGGCCTTCTTGGCCATGGCCAGGACCTGATCGCCCGCGCCCAGCGCATGCAGGGTCGGCCAGTCGTTGACGTTCTCGATGGCGTCGTCGGGGCCGTCATTGGCGCCCCAGCGCTCGACCGCCCGCAGCCAGCCGCGTTCGTCGAAATAGCGGGCGAAAAAGGCCGCGCAGGCCTCCTCGTTGGCCTTCAGCAGCTCGCGCTGCAGCAGCGCCCATTCGGGCGGCGCCATCGGCGTGGAGACCGACAGGATCGGCGCGGCCCCCTTGCCTTGAGACAGGGCCGGACGCGCCAGGGCGGCGAAGACCAGGGCCGAGGCACCGGCCAGGACGGAACGGCGGGTCGTCATCACGCTCAGGCCGCCTTCAGTTCCAGGCGCTGGATTTTCCCGACTATCAGGAAGTAGGCCAGGATGGTGATCACGCAGTGCGCGCCGACGAAGATCAGGGCCCCGTCGAACGAGCCGGTCGCCTTGACGATGTAGCCGATGACGATCGGGGTCACGATGCCGGCGATATTGCCGAAAGTGTTGAAGACGCCGCCGGTGACGCCGGCCATCTCCTTGGGCGAGGTGTCCGACACCACCGCCCAGCCCAGCGACGCCACGCCCTTGCCGAAGAAGGCCAGGGCCATGACCACGACGACCAGCCACTCCTGCTCGATCCAGACGCAGGCGATGATGCAGGTCGCCAGAAGCATGCCCAGCAGCAGCGGCGTCTTGCGGGCGATGTCCAGCGAGCCCGTGCGCTTGAGCAGCGCGTCCGAGATGACCCCGCCGAACACACCGCCGACGAAGCCGGCCAGAGCGGGCGCGGCGGCGGTGAAGCCCGCCTCCATGATCGACATGCCCCGCGCCTTGACCAGATAGATCGGGAACCAGGTGACGAAGAAATAGGTCAGGACGTTGATGCAGTACTGGCCCAGATAGACGCCCAGCAGCATGCGGCTGGACAGCACCTGCTTGACGTTGGCCCAGGTGAAGGCCGCGCCGTTGCTGGCCGAGGCCTCCTCCATCCGCACCAGGCCGCCGCCGGCCTCGATATGGTCGAACTCGGCCTTGTTGATCCAGGGGTGCTTGGTCGGGCTGTGGATCAGCTTGGCAAAGAAGATCGCCGCCACGACGCCCACCGCGCCCATCACCCAGAACACCGAGCGCCAGCCGAACGTGTGGGCCAGCCAACCCATCAGCGGCGCGAAGGCGACCAGCGAGAAGTACTGGGCCGAATTGAAGATGGCGGACGCCGTGCCGCGCTCCGAACCTGGAAACCAGGCGGCCACGATGCGGGCGTTGGCGGGGAACGATGGCGACTCGCCCAACCCGACGGCGAAGCGCATGGCGAACAGCACGGTCGCCGCCATCAGGCCGGTGAAGAAGCCGGCGAAGCCCTGCAGCGCCGTGAACAACGACCAGACCACCAACGAGATGACGTAGATCTTCTTGGAGCCGAACCGGTCCAGCAGCGCCCCGCCCGGGATCTGGCCCAGCACATAGGCCCAGGCGAAGGCCGACAGGATGTAGCCCATGGCCACCGGGTCCAGGCCCAGCTCCTTCGACGCCGACTGGCCCGCGATCGAGAAGGTCGCGCGATCGGCGTAGTTGATCGTGGTGATGATGAAGAGGACCGTGATGATCAGCCAGCGCACCCGCGTTCGCTTGGTGGTGTCGGTCATCCGCGTCTCTTCCCTGTTCGAGAGCCGATCTGTCGTCGGCGTCCATCGGGGTGACGCTAGAGGCGCCCGTGACGAAGGTCTAAGTCAATTCGCCTATCGACCAATCCACGCGAGACATGGATCGAGGCGCCTTCCGTATCGAAACCCGCTCCGGGCGCCCCGACGGATAGCGCTATTTCTGGGAAAACCGGTCGAAATGGCCCAGTTGCGCGCGATCGTACCCTCGATCCGTGCCGAAAGCGCATAGGTTCATACCCGATTGGGATTGGCCCTCGACGAAAACCCACCCGTATCTTGAAGCCAACGAAGAAGGGGTTCGACCGCCTTCTGCACGAAAGAGACCCGCGTCTGCGGGCACTGGGAGGGATGATGTCGACCAACCGCAATTCCGCGCGCGCCGTTCTGGCGCTCAGCGCTTCGGCCCTGGCCTTGACGCTGGCCGGCGCCGCCGCCGCGCAGGATGCCGCCCCCGCCGCCGCGCCCGCGTCCGACGAGGTCGAGGCCGTCGTCGTCACGGGCTTCCGCGCCAGCCTGCAGAGCGCGATGAACATCAAGCGCAACTCCAGCGGCGTGGTCGACGCCATCAAGGCCGAGGACATCGCCCAGTTCCCCGACCTTAACCTGGCGGAGTCGCTGCAGCGCATCCCCGGCGTCTCGATCTCGCGCATCAACGGCGAAGGCCGCCAGATCACCGTGCGCGGCCTGGGCTCGGAATACACCCGCGTCCGCATCAACGGCATGGAGGCCATATCCACCACCGGCGGCACGGCCAACAGCGGCGGCACCAACCGTGGCCGCGGCTTCGACTTCAACGTCTTCGCCTCGGATCTCTTCAACAGCATCGCGGTGCGCAAGACCGCCTCCGCCGATGTCGAGGAAGGCTCGCTGGGAGCCACCGTCGACCTGAACACCTCGCGCGCCTTCGACAGCCGCAAGCCCCAGCTCGTGCTGTCGGCCGGCGCCAGCTACAACGACCTCGCCGAGAAGACGACGCCTCGCGTCTCGGCCCTGGCCAGCCGCACCTTCTTCGACGGCAAGCTGGGCGTGCTGATCTCGGCCGCCTACGAAGAGCGCCACCTCAAGGAGGAAGGCGCCAACATCACCCGCTGGTCAACCGGCGGCAGCAACGGCGGCTTCAACAGCGCCTCGACGATCCCCGGCTACACGATCGCCCAGATCAACGAGACCGACGCGACCAAGGCCATCTTCGCCCCGCGCATCCCGGCCTATGTCAGCTACGACATCAAGAACAAGCGCACGGGCCTGGCCGGTTCGCTGCAATACAAGCCCGACGCCAACACCGAGATCAACTTCGACGCCCTGTACGCCTATCTGGCCGGCGTGCGTAAGGAGGCCCAGCTGCAGGCCATCGGCCTGTCGCGCGCCACCACCGGCAAGCCGCAGACCATCATCCGCGACGGCGTCGTCGAGAACGGCAACCTCGTCTATGCGCGCATGGACAACGTCGATATGCGCACCCAGTCGGCCTATGACGAGCTGAACACCGAGTTCAAGCAGTTCACCCTGTCGGCCAAGCACAACTTCGGCGACCGCGTGGTGGTCGGAGCCCTGGCCGGCTACGCGGATTCGACCTTCACCCAGCCGGTCTCGACGATCGTCACCTTCGACCGCGCCAACACCGCCAACTATGTCTACGACTTCCGCGGCGGCGGCGCGCCGAAGATCGACCTGGGCTTCGACCCGACCAATCCGGCCAACTGGTCGGCCATCAACGGCACCTCGGAAGTCCGCATCCGCCCGACCTTCGTCGAGAACCAGTTCTCGACCGCCAAGATCTACGGCGAGTGGGAAGCCAACCAGAACCTGAAGCTCAAGGCCGGCGTCGACTGGCGCAAGTTCGAGTACGACAGCTACGGCCTGTACCGGACCACCGAGACCGTCAGCCAGACCCTGACCCCGGCCGAGCTGGCCTCGGTGTCCACGGTGTTCAGCGGCTTCGGCAAGGGCCTGGGCATGCCGGCCGGCAACGCCACCGCCTGGCTGGTCCCCGACATCGACAAGTACGCCGCCCTGCTGAACATCTACAGCAACACCGGCATCTACGCCCTGACCGGCACCAACAACAGCTCGGCGCGCGGCCAGTACGGCGCGGTCGAGGAGCAGGACACCGGCGCCTATGTCCAGGCCGAGTTCCGCTTCGAGGCCCTGGGCCTGCCCTTCCGCGGCGACGCCGGCTTGCGCCGCGTCCACACCGAGCAGGAGTCGGCCGGCTACGCCGCCGTCGGCGGCCTGGTCCAGCGGGTCGACGTCAAGCGCGGCTACGACCTGACCCTGCCGTCGTTCAACATCGCCGCCGACGTCACCGACACCTTCGTGGCCCGCTTCAGCGCCGCCAAGACGATCGCCCGTCCCGGCATCGGCTCGCTGGCCCCCGGCGGCGATGTGTCGGTGCAGGGCTCGAACCGCAGCTACAGCTCGGGCAACCCCTACCTGAACCCGACCCAGTCCAAGAACCTCGACGTCTCGCTGGAGTGGTATCCGTCCTCGGGCGCGATGTTCGCCGCCGGCTTCTTCTACAAGAAGATCGACACCTTCGTCGCCACCCTGAGCGAGTCGCGCGTCTACAACACGCTGGGCCTGCCGGACTCGCTGATCGCCGGCACCAGCGCCACGCCCGACATGGTGTTCAATGTCTCCAAGCCCGTGAACACCGAGGGCGGCAACCTGAAGGGCTTCGAGCTGAACGCCCAGCAGCCCTTCACCTTCCTGTCGGGCTGGATGAGCCACTTCGGCGTGATCGCCAACTACACCTACGTCGCCTCCAAGCTGGACTATCCGACCACGACGACGGCGGGCGGGCCGGTCATCGTCGAGGACCTGATCGGCCTGTCGAAGCATGCCGCCAATGCGACGCTCTACTACGAGACCCCGAAGTGGAGCGTCCGCGGCTCGCTGGCCTATCGCGGCGGCTACCTCACCGCGGTTCCGGCCGCCGACAACAACATAATCGCGACCACCAAATCGACCCTGAACGTCGACATGCAGGCCAGCTGGAACATCCGCGAGAACCTGAAGCTCTCGCTCGAAGGCGTGAACCTGACCGACGAGTTCAACGACCAGTCGGTCGGCTACAGCGACCGCTTGAACGTCTACACCCACAGCGGCCGCCAGTTCATCGTCGGCCTCCGCTACAACTTCTAGGCTTTCCACCTCTGGCTTCTAGGCGTCCTTCCACTACCCCCGCCTAGACTTCCTCGCGCCGTCCCTCCTCCCAGGGGCGGCGCGTTTTCTTCGTCGTTCCGACGTTCAGCGGAAACAAAAACAAATCGGCTTTTCTTAAATCCCGTCCGGATGGTATCGCTTCCAATACCAGGGAGTGCGCGCGACCATGCTCGACGAGACCAACCGGCGGTCCCGCCACGCCCACGACCGCGCCAGCCTGTCCGGCACCAATATCGAGCGCGCCGGCGACTACAATCAGCGCGTGGCGCTGCAATCCATTCGGGTCGGCCTGGCCAAGACCAAGCAGGAGGTCGCCGCCTATACCGGCCTCACCGTTCCCGCCGTCACCAACATCACCAACCGCCTGCTGGACGACGGCCTGATCGCCGAGGCGGGCAAGCTGCACGGCCACCGCGGACAGCCCGCCATGACCTTCACGGTCAATCCCGACGGCTGCTACTCGATCGGGCTGAATATCGACCGCGATCACGTCACGATCGTGCTGCTGGACCTAGCCGGCCAGGTGCGCGCCCGCGCCACGCGGGAGGCAGCCTTCGCCGGCCCCGAGGAAGTGGCGGCGTTCTTCGACCAGCACGTCAAGGCGTTCCGCAGACTCAGGAGCGTCCAGGCCGATCGCATCATCGGCGTCGGCGTGGCCGTACCGGACGACCTGGCCAAGACCGACCTGCCCAACCGTCCCGCCGCCTATGAGGCCTGGAACACGGTCGACCTGCGCGCCCTGCTCTCGCAAGGCCACGCCTGGCCGATCACCGTCGAGAACGACGCCGCCGCCGCCGCCCTGGGCGAGCTGCACTTCGGCCATGGCATGCGCAATCGCAGCTTCTTCTACATGCTGGTCAGTTCGGGCCTGGGCGGCGGCCTGGTGATCGACGGCGAGTACTTCCGAGGCGCGCACGGCCGCAGCGGCGAACTGGGCTTCCTGCCCGCGGATCCGTCTGGCGAGGCCACCATCGAGGACTTCTTCTCGCTGTCGTCGCTGTACGAGGCGCTGGGCGACCTGGCGCCGAGCGATCCGGCCGAGCTGGGCGGCCTGCCGTCGGAGGCCCTGAGCCGCATCGACGCCTGGCTGGACCAGGCCGCCGAACGCCTATGCGATCCGCTGGTGTCGATCAGCTGCCTGATCGACCCCCAGGCCGTGTTCATCGGCGGCCGCCTGCCCGGTCCGCTGATCGACCGGCTGGCCCAGGCGGTGAACGACAAGCTGGCTGCTCGCCGCCTGGCCCTGGCCATGGCCCCGGTCCGCCGCGCGGCCCTGTCCACCGACGCCCCGGCCATGGGCGCGGCGATCATCCCGATCATCGCCCGCCACCTGCCCTCGCGCTCGGCCCTGCGGACGGTCGACCAGGTCTAGAGGCCCCTACTCCGCCTCGCCGGGCGACCACAGCCGCGCCGCGCCGCGCACGCCCGAGCTGTCGCCCCAGCGCGCCGGCGCGATCCTGGCCGACCAGCCGTCCGAGAAGACCCGTGGCGCGATGACGGCCGGCAGACGCTCGTAGAGCGCCTCGACATTCGACAGACCACCGCCCAGGACGAAGACGTCGGGATCGACGATGTTGCCGATCACCGCCATGGCCCGGCCCAGGCGGTCGACCAGGCGATCGAAGGCGGCGCTGGCCTCGGGCTCACCGGCCAGGGCCGCCGCGACGATCTCGGGCCCGTCCAGTTCGCGCACCGTGCGGGCCTTGAAGTCGCGCCGCAGGCCGGTGCCCGAGACCCAGGTCTCCAGGCAGCCCTTCTGGCCGCACCAACATTGGGGCCCGGGCGACTCCTCGGCGTCAGGCCAGGGCAGCGGCATGTGCCCCCACTCGCCCGCGACGCCATCGCCGCCTTCGACCAGCCGTCCGTCGACCACCAGACCGCCGCCGCAGCCGGTGCCCAGGATGATGGCGAAGGTCACGCGCGCGCCGGCCGCGGCGCCGTCGGCCGCCTCGGACAGGGCCAGGCAGTTGGCGTCATTGGCCAGGCGGACCGGACGCTCCAGGGCCTTGGAAAGATCCTCGCGGAAGGTCCGGCCGTTCAGATAGACGGCGTTGGCGTTGCGCATGACGCCGGTGCGGGGCGAGGTCGATCCCGGCGCGCCGACACCGACCGTGCCCCGCTGGCCGGCCTCGGCCTCGATCCGTTCGACCAGGTCGCGGACGGCGAACAGCGCGGCGTCATAGGTGGCGGGCGTGGGCGTTCTCAGGCGCGCCACTACGCTCCCGTCCCGCGCCAGGGCCGCCGCCTCGATCTTCGTTCCGCCAAAGTCGACACCGATCTGAATCACGTTCGCACTCGATTCCGTTGTCGCGGCGCGCGTCACGGCGCCCGCGTGGATGCAGGAGGCGCGCTTCCGCCGCGCGCGATCTTGAAAGGGTCTAGGGGGTGACGCGCACCATCACGACGCCATGCGACGGCGCCGTCGCGACGAAGCGACCAGCTTGCTTGCCCAGGTCCTTGTGGGCCCAGAGGTCTCGCACCCGGGCCTTCAGCGTCGCGGGATAGCCCAGCTCGGTCCAGTCGACGGCGATCGACTTGGCCTCCGGCCCTCGATTGAACAGGATCACCGCGCGGCTCCCGTCGGCCAGCGGCTTGGACCAGACCTCCAGGTCGCCGTCGTCGCGGACGCGGCGGCCTTGGGCGCCCAGCCTGTCCTGATTGACCGCGATGACCTCTTTGTTCAGCAAGATGTCGCGGGTGTCCTGGTCCATGTTGGCGACGTCGTTGCCGGCGATCAGCGGCGCGGCCATCAGGGCCCACAGGCTGAAGTGCGAACGGTACTCGGTCGTGGTCAGCCCGCCGTTACCGACCTCCAGCATGTCGGGGTCGTTCCAGTGGCCGGGACCGGCGAACGGATAGAGCGGCTCGTTGAGGTCGACGATCCGCATCACGCCCAGCGAATAGTCGTGCTTGCCGTCCCACTTGTCGGTGATGTCGCCGGTCGTGCGCCACAGGTTGCCGACATTGGCCGCCCACAGCCACGGCTTGGCCGTGCCCCACTCGCACATGGAAAAGACGATGTCGCGGCCCGTTTCGCGCAGGGCGTCGGCCATCAGGGTGTAGGCTTCCTCGGCGTTGCGCGTACCGGTCTCGCACCAGTCGTACTTCAGATAGTCGACGCCCCACGACGCATAGGTCTTGGCGTCCTGGTACTCGTGGCCCTGGCTGCCGGGACGGCCGCCACAGGTCTTGCGGCCGGCGTCCGAATAGATGCCGAACTTCAGCCCCTTGGCGTGGACATAGTCGGCCAGGGCCTTGATGCCGTTCGGGAAACGCTTGGCGTCGTAGGTGATGAAGCCGCCCGCGTCGCGGGGCCCGTGCCAGCAGTCGTCGATGACCACGTACTGGTAACCGGCGTCCTTCATGCCGTTACCGGCCATGGCGTCGGCGACGCGGCGCACGGTGGCCTCGTCGATGTTACAGGCGAACTTGTTCCAGCTGTTCCAGCCCATCGGCGGCGTCTGGGCCAGGCCGTTGGCGACGCGCGGCGGCGGCTCCTTGTCGGCGGCCAACACGGCGGTCGGCAGAACCAGCGCGGCGGCGGCCAGCATGGCGGTCAGACGCTGGGATGGCCTAGGCATCGACGGGAGTTCCTTTCATGGGATCGGGCGCGGCGGCGCGCTCGAGCACGCTGGCGTGGGTGGGCATGCGGTCGGCGGCCTGGCGGCAGGCGATGCGGACGTGCTGCAGGCGTTCGGCCATCGCGCGCTCGTCCATCAGGTCGGCCAGGGGATCGTAGCTCTCGGGCTCGCCGCCCTGCCCGATCATGATCGCCAGCCAGTTGGGTTCCTGGAAGATGGTCTGGCCAGGGAAGACCGTCGCGCCGCGCGTCCGGAACAGCTCCATCTTGAGCTTCAGCGAGTCCGGGATCGCCATGTGGCGCATGCGATCCCACAGCGGTTCGCCGAGCCGCCGATTGGCGTGGTAGTGGTAGATCAGGAAATCCCGGATCTGCTCCATCTCCTCGCCCATGATCTGGTTGTAGATCGCGGCGACGGGCGGATCGTTCTTGGCGCGCGGGAAGCTGCCGGCCAGCTTGATCAGGCCGTGCTGGATCAGGTGGATCGAGGTCGACTCCAGCGGCTCCAGGAAGCCGCTCGACAGACCGATCGCCGCGCAGTTCTTGAACCGCGACTGCTTGCGCCGTCCCGTGGTGAACCGCAGGAAGCGTGGATCGGCCAGGACCTTGTTGTCCGGATGCTCAGCGGCCAGGCTGTCCAGCAGCGTCCCCGCCGCTTCGTCGTCGCTGATGTAGTCGCTGACATAGACATAGCCGTTGCCGGTGCGGTGCTGCAGCGGGATGCGCCAGCGCCAGCCGGCCTTGTCGGCGGTGGCCCGGGTGTAAGGGATGGGATCCTGATAGCGCGCCGACGGCACGGCCACGGCGCGGTTGGCGGGCAGGAACTCCGACCAGTCGTCATAGCCGACGCCCAGGGCGCCGCCGATCAGCAGGCCGCGGAAGCCGGAGCAGTCGATGAAGAAGTCGCCCTCCAGGGTCTCGCCGTCGTCGAGCGCCAGGGAGGCGATGGTCCCGTCCAGCGGATCCAGGTTCACGCCCCGGATGGTGCGCTCCAGCCGCCGCACGCCGCGTTCCTCGGCCACCTCGCGCAGCAGCTTGGCGTAGAGCGAGGCGTCGAAGTGATAGGCGTGGGCCATGGCCGCGCGCGGGTCGCGAGGATCCTCCACGCGCCAGTCGAACTTGCCGGCCTTGGCCGCCACACAGCTCAGCGAGAACTCGGAAAGCTCGGCCTTGTAGCCCAGCTTGCGCGCGCGCAGCCAATAGGCGTGGAACGACACCCCGTCCATCGGCGGGCCATAGTTGCCGAAGGGGTGGATATAGGCGTCGCCGGGATCGCCCCAGCCGACGAACTCGATGCCCAGCTTGTAGGTCCCGTTGGTCGACGACAGCATGCGGCGCTCGTCGACGCCCACGACCTGGTTGAAGAAGGTGATCGGCGGAATGGTCGCCTCGCCCACCCCGACCGTGCCGATCTCGGCCGACTCCACCAGGGTGATCTTCATCTGCTGGGGCGTGAAGACCTTGGAGAAGAACGCCGCCGACATCCACCCGGCCGTACCCCCGCCCACGATGACGAGGTGAGAGATCCTGCTCGCGTTTTCCATGCCGCCTTCGTTGCTCGAAAAGGTCCCCGCCGGCGAGGCGCCGGCGGGGTTGCAGGGGGTCTAGAACGTCCCGCGCACGATGAACGAAACACGGCGGTCGCTGACGGTCCAGCTGTGGGTGCGGACCAGCGATTTGGAGAAATTGCCCTGGGTGCCGAGATACCAGCTGTCCCGTTGGTCCATCTCGAGCTCGTAACGCGAGTTCAAGAGGTTGACCGCCTGGACGCCGATCTTGACCTGGGGCGTCAGCGCGTACGTCACCGATCCGTCCAGCTGGCCATACGACTTGGCGTAGACCGGCACCATCAGGTTCGAGGCCGAGGCGCTCATCAGGTACCGCGAGCGCCAGTTGTAGGCCAGGCGCGCGTCGATGCCGTACTTACTGTAGAGGGCCGTCGCATTGTAGGTGTAGCGCGACAGCTGCTCCAGCGGCAGGTCCAGCTTCGAGGCGGTGATCTGCGACGCGTCCTTGGTGTCGCTGGACACGTTCCGCGTGCCCTTGCTGTCCAGGATCGTCGCGTTGAATTCCGTGCCTAGGCCGCCCAGCGCCCCCGGCAGGAAGTCGTAGTACTGCTGGTACTGGAACTCCATGCCGTAGATCTTGCCGTGACCCATGTTCTGGGGAACGGTGCCGATGGCCTGGACGGTGCTGCCGTTTGACGTGGCGATGTTCAGCAGGGTCGGCGTCGACTGGATGTAGTCGTAGACGTCCTTCTTGAAGGCCCCCACCGCCATCATGCCGCCGTGGAAATACCACTCGCCCGACAGGTCGAACGAGTTGGCCCGCATCGGCTTGAGGTTCGGATTGCCGCCGAAGAAGCCGAAGGCGACATCGGTGTGGTACTGGACCGCCGAGCCCCCGGCCGCGGCCGTGTTCAGCTCGGTCTGGGTGTAGGCCACCCCGGTCTGCTGGTTGATGATGCCGTCCGCGACCGTGGCGGGGCGCGACTGCAGCGTGCCCGTCACCGACATCGACGGATCCAGCTGGTTGAAGTCGGGCCGGACGATGTTCTTGGACGCCGCGAAGCGCACGAACACGTTCGGCTTGGCCTTCAGCCGCAGGTTCAGGCTGGGCAGGACGTCAGTGTATTCGGTGCCGCCGGTCGTGGTGAAGGCCCGGCCGTCGGCATAGGTGATCTTCGTTGCGGCCGTGGGCGAGGCGAAGCGCCGCTGGCTCTGGTCGATCAGGTTGATCGTGCCGAACCCGTTGGCGTCGGTCTTGGTCCGCACGACGCGCAGGCCGAGGTTGCCGTCCCAGCTCATGCCCTCCTCGCCCCACGAGAACGGCAGGTCGGTTCCGAAGCGAACCTTGCCGTAGACCGAGGCGGTGTCTTCCCACTGGCGGTTGACGCCCCGGCCACCGGTGTTGGTGAAGCTGGTGTGCACGTCGCCCAGCGGCTGCCAGTAGCTGATGCTGCCCGTGGGCGCAGCCCAGATGGGCATGTAGCTCATCAGGGTGCCTTGGGTGAACGGGCTGTAGGTCCCGCCCGCCGGCGACCAGCTGGGGATCGTGCCGTTCGGCCCGCCCGGCGGGTAGTAACCGTATTCGCCGTCGGTATAGGCCGGGCCGCCGCCCGGGATCGGACCGTTCCAGACCACCTTGTTCAGGTAGTCGTAGAGCGCCGTCGGGCTCTTGGCCAAGTCGAACGACGGCATGATCAGCCCGGGCACCGACAGGTCGCCCTTGAAGAAGTTGTCGAAGCTGACCTTGTCCTGGTGCTGGGTGTACTTGTCGGCCGTGGCCGTGACCCGCGTGGCCCAGGGCGCCGAGATCAGGTTCCAGTTATAGGCCGTGTCGCGCGAGGTGGCGTCGCGGGACGTGGCCCGCGCCCCCAGCTTGATGTCCTTGATGAACTTGTCGTCGTCGAACGAATAGGTCGCGTCGAACTTGCCCGAATATTCCCGGGCGTCGTTGTCGTCGATGTGGTCCATCGCGGCGTACAGGTTGAACGCCGACGGGGTGCTGGTGACATTGGCCATGGTGATCTTCGGCAGCTCGCCGGTCAGATCCAGGCCGAAGCCGCCGTTCAGGGTGACGGTGTTGTAGACCGTCAGGTCGGTGCTGCCCCGGTGCGAATAAACGTACTGCAGGTCACCGGTAATCAGCCAGCGGTCGTTCGACCACTTGAAGCCGGCCGAGATGTCGTTGGTGTTGTCCTTCACCACGCCGTAGCGCGTGCCCAGGTTCAGCAGGAACGAGTTGGCCACGCCGTTGCCGCCGCCGCCGCCATCGACCAACTGGCCCTTCAGGAAGTTGCCGTCGGAGTCGTAGGTGAACGCCGTGCCGGTCGCCGGCCCCACCACGAACGACTGGTTGTTGGTCGCCGAGCAGCAGGCCGAAGTCTGGGCGAAGCGGTCCATGAAGGTCTGCTTGGCCTCGGTGCGGAACAGGGTGGTGTAGAGCTCCAGGCTCTCGTTGGGCCGCCACTGGAAGGCGGCGTAGTAGCCCTTGCGGTTCCGGTCCTGATCGTTGTTGCGGTACTGCACCCCGACCGGCACGAAGACCCGGCTCTTGGGCTGGCCGGCGATGGAGTTGTCGCCGTTGAAGTTCAGGCTGGAACCGCCGTCATAGGACGACTGCACGCCCAAGCCGTGCGCGTTGTACGGGTCGACCGCGATCGTATTGACGGCGGTCTTCAGCTTGGAGTTGGACACGCTGAGCAGCGCGCCGAACTCGCCCCAGTTGGTCTGGAAGCGATCGCTCAGCAGGATGCTGCCCGAGGGCGTCCCCGCCTTGCGCAGGTCGCCGCGCGTATAGTCGGCCGAGAAGGCCATCTGGCGGCCCGGTTGGTCGAACGGCATGCGCGTGCGCAGATTGACCGTGCCGCCCAGACCGCCCTCGACGATGTCGGCCGACGGGTTCTTGTAGACGTCGACGCCGGCGAACAGCTCGGGCGTGACGTCCTCCCACGAGATGGCGCGGCCGCCCTTGGCCGAGAACATGTCGCGCCCGTTCAGCTCCGAGCGGACCCAGGTCAGGCCCCGGATCTGGATGCCCGAGCCCTCGGCGTTCAGGCGATCAACGTCGCGCGGTTGATTGGTGCGGCCGATGGTGACGCCCGGAACGCGCTGCAGCGCTTCGGTCACCGAACGGTCCGGCAGGCCGCCGATGTCGACGGCGGTGATCGAGTCGACGATCTCCTCGGAGTTCTTCTTTAGATCCTGGGCCGACTGGATGGCCTTGCGCTGGCCGACGACGACGACCTCCGCGACAGCGCTGTCTTGACTGGCGGCTGTTTGAGCCCGCGCGTTCGCCGCCCACCCGCTGGACACCACCGTGACCGCCGCCGAGGCCAGCAGCATGCATTTCCGATTTAGAAAATTCACGTTCCCTCTCCCTGTGATGGTCCGCCCGACCAAGAGTCGATCCAGCGGCCTCGCCGTCCGCGCTACGTGTCCCGACAACAGGCATCGGGCCGCAGCGTCAGCGGCATATTTTATTTAATATGCTTTATTTAACCGGCGGACATTTATCGTACAAGCTACATTTTGCGATGGACGCGAACGTTGTTTGGCGCGTCGGATTGCCGACGGAACGCATTCCGAAATCGCTTTTTTTCAGCGAGAAAGAGAGAGCTCCAGAACGACAAAGCCCCCGCCGGCGAACCGGCAGGGGCTTGTGGTCTGAACGTTTTGAGCGTGGACGCTTACGCGCCGCCCGGGAAGCGGAAGGGAACCTTCACCGAACCGGTCTTGGCGCCCATCGGCAGCTTCTCGGCGATGCACATGGCGGCCTTGTCGAAACCCTTACCGCCGGCGCTGTTGTCGACGACCTTGCAGTCCGACAGCTTGCCGTCCGCGGCGTTGCACTCGAGCATGACCTGAGCGGCGTCGCGCGTGTTGGCGAACTGTTGCAGGCAGCGGCCCATCTGGTCTTCGAAACCGCCGGCGGCCGAGGCGGCCTGAGCGACGAAGAAGCTGCCAGCGAGACCCGCGGCGATCGCGATCGAGATTTTCATACCCACCCATTCCTTCTGGAACTGAACCGAACTTGTGAGGATGGTTATCGCGCCTAAGCCCTAAGGAACGGCCAAGGTTCGCGGTTAATCATTTCCGAAGTTGATTAACCGGCCGGCCCAACCCAACGCCCTCGCCCCCAAAGATCGCTGAACGGAGCGCACCGCGAGACGTTGTTGGCGGGCATCCGGAAGAGGGCCCCATGTCCGACTACGTACTCTACTATTGGTCTGCGCCGTTCAGGGGGCAGTTCGTGCGCGCCGTCCTGGCCCATGCCGGAAAATCCTGGACGGAAGGCGGCGACGCCGAGATCGCCCGACTGATGAGCCTGCCGGTCGAGGAGACGCCGGTCCCGTTCATGGGCCCTCCCCTGCTGGTCGATCGGAAGGCCGATTTCGCCGTCGCCCAGATGCCGGCGATTATCCTTTATCTGGGGGAGACGCTGGAGCTTTTGCCGGCCACGCCCGCCGCTCGCGCGCTAACGATGAAGATGGTCAACGACGCCAATGACGTGATCGACGAGATCACCCTGAACGGCGGCCAGCTGATGTGGACGCCCGAGCGCTGGCGCGATTTCGTCCCGCGCCTGAAAAAGTGGATGTCGTTCTGGGAGGAGACGGGACGCCGTCATGGCCTGAAGCCGAAGTCGGGCTTCCTGCTGGACGGCGATGCGCCCGGGGTCGCCGACGTCGTCGCGGCCACGCTGTGGTCGACCCTCGCCGACCGGTTCGACGCGATAGAGAAGCTTCTGGAAGAAGCCGCGCCCATGACCGCCGCCCTGACGCGGCGCGTCTATGCCCTCAAGCCGCTGGCCGACCTGGCCGCTCGGGCCCGGCGGGACTATGGCGACACCTATTGCGGCGGCCAGATCGAGGCCTCGCTGCGCAAGGTCCTCGACGCCTAGCCGTGGCGGACGGACCCGAAGGCCCGCCCGCCGTTTTAGCCTAGAAGCGCTTGCGGACTTGGAAGCCGGCCGTGCGCGGATTGATGCTGACGACCTGCTTGGGGTTGTTCACCGCCGAGGTCACGCTCATCAGTCCCACCTCATCGGTCACGTTGTTGACAAACAGGTACGCGCCCCAGTCGGCGCCTTCGACGCCGGCCCGGAGGTTGGCGTAGCCGTAGTCGCCTTGCTTCTCGTAGTAGACGTAGGTCGGACGGAACTGCGAGGCAGACTCGCCGACATAGGCGTAGTCGGCGCGCACCAGGCCATTCATGTCGCCCGGCAGCGGCCAGGTGTACTCGACCGAGGCCGAGCCGCTGTACTTGGCCACGTTGGGGAACTCGTCGCCGCGCAGGCCGGTCGAGCCGGTGATCAGGATGGTCGAGTTGGCCTGGTCTTCCGTCAGCTTGGCGTCGACGATGGCGGCGGTGCCGCTGATCGTCAGGCCACGGATCGGACGCGCCGTGGCTTCGACTTCAAAGCCCTTGATCTTGGCCTTGCCGGCGTTGGTCAGGTAGCTGAAGGCCCCGTTGGCGCTGGTGGCCGAGATCTGCATGTTCGACCAGTCGATCTGGTAGACGGCCGCGTTCAGCGTCAGGCGACGGTCGAACCACTGG